>CANHWU010000130.1 GCA_947464415.1 Flavobacteriales bacterium | reverse complement strand
TTCTATTACCAGCTCATTATTTATCCCTGCCTCCGGTGCTGCCACTCGAATGTTCAAGCATCTTAACGCCATCCAATCTTTAGATTCCGACGCATTGGCAGAGGAATTTATTATTCACTTCAAGCAATTTCCATTTTACCCATTTTTAGTGAATACCTGTAGAGAAATGCAAATCGATCTCGATGATTTAGTTGAAAAAAATGAATGGAACTCGATTATTGATTACCTCACAAACAAGATTCAATTTACTCAATTACCTAAAGCCTTGATTCCCTTTCATCAGTATGATGGCAAGAGTATGAATGCAATGAGCGAGCAAGTCAGAGAAGGATTAACTTATAACAAGAATGTTGATGGAGTTGCTTCATTCCATTTTACTATTTCACCTGAATTTGTCGATCACTTCATTGAACAGAAAAAAATATTAGAAGAGGAATATCCCGCTCAAGTTCAAATTACCTTTAGCTCTCAATCCCCATTAACTGATACCCCTGCTCTAAAAAATACCAACGTTTTGGCCAGGAACAAAGAAGGTGAGATAATATTCAGACCCGCTGGTCATGGCGCTTTGCTGAGCAATTTACAAGGGATTTCCTCCGATATCATCTTCATCAAAAACATTGACAATGTGGCGCACAGCAAATGGAGTCATCACATTGCTTTTTACAAAAAAGTATTGGGTGGGTTATTGATTGAGTTAGTTACTAAAACACATACCCTATTGAGGAGATTGGAACAAGAAGGAAAGTCAGCTCTACCTGATGCAGTAGAATTTCTATTCAAAAACTATGGCTACCGTCCTGCCGAGGAAATTACCGTCAATCAGGTATTCCATCAATTGTATCGACCCATCCGCGTTTGTGGGATGGTGAAAAATGAAGGAGAACCCGGCGGGGGTCCATTTTGGGTAATCGACGAACACGGGCATATCACCAAGCAGATTGTAGAAAAAAATCAAATCGATACCGCTGAAGCAGATCAAACTAAATGCTTGATGCAATCTACCCATTTCAATCCTGTGGACATTGCTTGTAGCATCAAGGATCACAACGGTAAAAAATATGTTCTCGATAAGTTTGTAGATCGCAGCACTTCATTTATTTCAGATAAATTTCAAGCCGGACAAATCATCAAGGCCATCGAACTGCCGGGTTTGTGGAATGGTTCTATGGCGGGTTGGAATAGTTTATTTGTGGAAGTTCCCAATGAGACCTTCCATCCAGTAAAGACTATTAATGACCTTTTGAGGGCAGGTCATCTCGGTTGAAATCAATATACCGGTGGCATCTTTTGAGCTCAACAGGATGCTGATTGCTGGCAATAAAGATCAATCTATCCTCTGAATGAGATGCAATCTTTTCATCCAACCAATGCTGCCATTTGCTATCCAAATGACTCGCAGGTTCATCCAAAACGAGAATGGAAGATTTTGTATTAAAAGCCAACAGCAATTTCAATCTTTGCAACATTCCACTCGACAGATCATCCAGTTTCTTATCTTGGTGAGCCGATAAATGCAACTCTTCCAATAAAGGTTGGAATTCCGTTAGATGAGCCGCTTTCATTTGAAATTGTAAGGACATCACCTGCTTGACAGACAATGCCCCGGGCAGCTCTAGAAGTGGGGAACACCAAGCCACTTCCTTCCAAATACTTTCCACCTCAATATTGCCTTGACGATTCCAAATAATCTCTCCTTCACTGGGGGTTAAAAATCCAGCAATAATCTGGGTAAAAGTACTTTTTCCAGAACCGTTATTACCAATGATTCCGATTACTTCATTGGAATGAAAAACTTCATTGACATTTCTAAATAGCCACTTCTTATGAAATCGCTTGCCAATATTTTTCAATTCAATGCGCACAACTAACTATTCAATCCTTTCACAATGCCTTTGTCGGATAATTGAATAAATGATAACACCTGCTCCGTTTGTGGAGTGCTGGCCATCGTGGTAACCTCTTCTATTCCTTTGCCTATTGTTGGAGACTGAACAAAAATCTTTCGATAAATATCCTCAATGTGCATCACCACAGATTCTTCAAAACCTCTTCTGCGCAAACCAATAGCGTTAACGCCAATAAAGCTTAGTGGCTCTCGAGCCACTTTGATGTAGGGAGGCACATTCTTTCTTACTAACGATCCTCCTGCAATAAAGGCATGAGCCCCAATTCTTACAAATTGTTGGACAGCAACTACCCCTTCTATGATCACCCAATCTTCAATATCCACATGCCCCGCGATATTGCCGGAATTAGCGATAATACAATGATCTCCGACAAAAGCATCATGCGCAATATGTACATAGGCCATCAGCAAACAATGGCTACCCACCTTGGTCTTCATTCTATCTTTTGTGCCTTTGTTGATGGTAACACATTCTCTGATGGTGGTGTAATCTCCAATCTCCGCCGTACTTGGCTCTCCATCAAACTTTAAATCTTGCGGAATCGCTGATATCACAGCACCCGGAAATATGCGACAACCTCTTCCGATTCTTGCTCCATTCATAATGGTCACATTGGGACCGATCCACGTATCTTCACCAATGATAACATCCGCTTCAATGGTGGTGAATGGACCTACGGTAACATTATTTCCCAATTGAGCTTTGGGATCAACTGCACTATTGGGATGTATCATGCGTTTACATTTTGAGGTTGCGCTACTTTATCTTTTATTACTTGAGCCAACATGGTGGCCTCACTTACCTCTTTTCCATTGACATAAGCAACACCTGACATGTTCACTAGGCCTCTTCGGATGGGAGAAATCAATTTTAATTTGAACACAACCGTGTCACCTGGAATTACTTTCTGTTTGAACTTCACTGCATCTATCTTCATGAAGTATGTGCTGTATAACTCAGGGTCTTCCACTTGACTCAAAGCGAATATCCCCCCTACTTGAGCCATTGCCTCAATCTGTAAAACCCCCGGCATCACCGGATTGTTGGGGAAGTGACCTTGAAAGAATGGTTCATTCATCGTCACATTTTTCACACCCACGATTGACTCATTGTCCATTTCCAATATCTTATCTACCAACAAAAAAGGATATCGATGAGGGAGCATTGCAGAAATTTGGTTGATATCAAAAAGCGGAGGCTTAGACAAATCAAAATGCGCTGGCTCACTTTTCTCGGCTTTCATCAGCTCCTTGATCATTTTGGCGAACTCCACATTTCCAAAATGACCGGGCCTCGCCGCTAAAATATGCCCTTTGATAAAGCTACCCGTCAAGGCCAAATCAGCCACGATATCCAACAACTTATGTCGTGCAGGCTCATTCTCGTATTGTAATTTCACAGTGTTCAAGACGCCTATACCCTCCACTTTGATATCCATAGGCTCGCGTCCAATTTTCTTCAGCAGAGCCGCAATATCTTCTGTGGTACACTCCTTATCCACCATCACAATGGCGTTGTCTAAGCTACCTCCCTTGATCAAACCATGTTCAGCCAATTTCTCCAATTCACGCATAAAAACAAACGTTCTACACCGAGATATTTCAGCCTTAAAATCTTCCAATTGATACATGTGAGCATGCTGTGTTCCCAAAATCGGCGAATTATAATCCACCATCACTGTCACCCGAAACTCCCCTCCTTTGGTAGGCACCGCCAACATCTCAATACCCCTTTCTTTATCTTCAAAAGTGATATTTCTTTTCAATTCAAAATATTGTCTTTCGGCGTTCTGTTCAGTAAAACCCACACTCTCGATGGCCTGTAAAAATGGATAGGCACTTCCATCCATGATGGGCATCTCTGGACCATCTATTTGAATCAGCACAT
The DNA here is from genome assembly GCA_947464415.1 of Flavobacteriales bacterium. GTDB lineage: Bacteria > Bacteroidota > Bacteroidia > Flavobacteriales_D > Sanyastnellaceae > CAMCTV01. The sequence goes on along the minus strand of CANHWU010000130.1, from coordinate 2,731 downwards.
TGTCCACCTCGCTGCCATACAAGGCGGCCAAAACGTGCTCTGTTGTATGCACTTTAGCTCCGTTCAGCTCCAAAGTGGTGCCCCGTTGTGTAGTGGTTACTAATTGACAATCTGCTGGAATCACCGGTTGACCTTCTAAATCGATTCTTTGAAATTGATACCCATGATTTTCGGGAGCTGGGCACAAGTGCAAATTGACCACCGCGCCTGTGTGTAAACCCACTCCCATCAAGTGAACAGGTTGACTTAAAGTTCTTTGCTTCACGCTCATGGCACAAAAATAAGGGAATCAACCAAAAGGAGGGAGTGCAATTATCTTTTTCTCGCCAAAGTTATCCCATCTCGAATGGGGATAATCAAGGTCTCCCAATTCGGGGAATGCGCAATGCGTTGGTTGAGCACCTTGAGCACTTCTGTATCGATATCCCCCTTCTCTGTGGGCAATAACACCTTTCCATTCCATAACACATTGTCCAATAGCACAACAGCCCCACTTTTCAATTCACCCTCTATTACCTCCCAATAGTGTAAATAATTGCTTTTATCGGCATCGATGAAAACCAAATCAGCATCGCTGCAATCATGTCCTTTTAAAAATTCGGTGGCAGAGAGGTAATGCGTGATAATCCTGGGGTCTTTTAAAAATTGCTCATGCACCCATTTCAATTCATCATTCACATCCACCGTGTGCATCACCCCATTTTCCGAGAGACCCTCCATCAAACAAAGCGTGCTATATCCTGTAAATGTGCCCAGCTCTATGATGTGCTTGGGTCGAATCATTTTAGCCACTACACTCAACAACCTACCTTGGTAATGACCACTGCACATCCTCGGATTGATGCACTTTTGCCATGTGACTCTCTCCAATTGTTCCAATTGCTCAGAGACGGGAGATAGATGTTTTTCTAAATAATCCTGAAATTCCATGTTACAGTCCTCCCGTACCCGAATAAATTTTAATCGGCTCACTGAAACTTAGCTTAACCACTGTCATCATAGGATCCGTAAATCGAGGGTCACTGGGTATATCAATAAACAATAATCCTGGCTTGGCACTCCACGAAATTTTCCCCACTACCTTGGTACTACAAATTTTGGAGGCCCCCACTATTTCAGCACTTTTCACGGAATTTAAAATCCCCTTCACCTCTATCGCGCCCGTTGCATTTCCTGGCAGAAAAAGGTACAGACTCATACTGTCCTTGGATAAAGTAGAAGGTCCATAAAAATGTCCCGAACTCAATCCCGGTACGGTATTAAATATCGCCTCTTCATGTTTCTTATTCCATCTACCCAATTCCTTCAAAATATTCACTTGCTCTTGGGGTATTGTTCCATCTTCCATAGGACCAATATCCAGCAATAAATTTCCTCCATTGGCCACCACATCGGCAAAAATGGTGATGATTTCCTTGGGAGTCTTCCAATTTTTGTCCTTGTATTGAAATCCCCAATTGTCATTGGTGGTCATGCACAACTCCCAATGTTTTTCCTTCGGACGAACAATTGGGAAATTTTGTTCTGGTGTTCCGTAATCGCCATTATCCGTCAACCGCTCATTGATGATAGCATTGTTGTTTTTATTTAATAACATCTCTCTGATTTCTCTGGCATTCCATTCTTCAGCACTATGTTCCCATCCTCCATCAAACCACCATAAATCTGGATTCTGCTCCTCCATCAGCTCTCTCAATTGCGCTTGATTGAATGCTTGAAATCTTTTCCAACGTGCGGGATCTTGCTGAATGGAATAACGAGCACTGTCTTTCCGAAATCCGGTGTAATCAGGATGTGACCAATCTAGGATGGAATAATACACCCCCGCCTTCAATCCCTTTTGCTTGATCGTCTGGATAAAGGGTGTAAGTACGTCCCTCTTCGCGGGGCTTAACTGAGGAATTGATAATGGCGATTTAGCTGCTGTGTGCAATTGATGGGTATTCCACAAGGCCACGCCATCATGGTGCTTCGCTGTAAGCACTGCATAACGCGCTCCACTTTCCGCTATCCAATCAGCCCACTCCTGCGGTTGATAACGAGCCGCAGAAAATCTCGATAACTGCGACATATATTGCTCGTATGGCACCTTGTTGTTATAGAAAGCCCAAGATTCATCTGTTCCATCCACAGCATAGATACCCCAGTGTATAAAGATGCCCAATTTCGCATCTGCAAACCATTGCATCTTATCTTCTTGTTGGGCTGAAAGAGCTCCAAACAAGATTGACATATATAACAACATACAACTTTTCCTCATTTCGCTAATTTACGCAATCAATATTTGAATTACATTCGTCCAATGAGAAGTCACCGATTTTTTCTTCTTCTTGGGCCTTCACTATTTGTAATAATCTGCCTCTTTCAAACGTTTTCTGAAAATCCCAAGGGAGTTTTTTCAATAGGAGTAATCACTTGGATGTTGGTTTGGTGGTTATCAGAAGTTGTACCCATGGCCATTACCGCTCTACTGCCCTTATTATTATTTTCCATGGGAGGCCTGATGAGTATGGAGGATTGTCTTGTCTCTTATAGCGACAAATATGTCTTTCTTTTTCTCGCTGGATTTATCCTCGCCCTTGCCATAGAAAAATGGAACTTACATCGCTATTTCGCACAATGGATCATCTCGAAGACCGGTAAAAGTCCAAAGGCCATTGTTGCGGGACTCATGTTGAGTACATATTTTATCAGCATGTGGATCAGCAATACCGCCACCGCCATCATGATG
>CANHWU010000129.1 GCA_947464415.1 Flavobacteriales bacterium | reverse complement strand
GGTATCAGCGATGAAAACCCATTAACGCTGATTCAAAATTGCTTCAAATCACTCAAAAAAAACACTATCACCACCTATGAAATAGCAAAATTCACCAACCATTCAGAGGAGGATTGGCACATCGTTATTATCGATTTATCCAACAAAGGATTTTTAGTTTACGATATCGATAAAAGAATCATTCAACCCTTGCCAAAGCTAGACAACTACATTGCGAATTATAATGACAAAAAGGATTATGATATTTTACAGTTCAACAGTTCGGCTTCAACAGGAGATAATGGCACTTGGAATTTATTGAATAATGATTTCATGCTGCGAGGAGTAGATATGTTTTATATTAGTGACACCCAGCAGGTAAGAGTGTTTCCCTCAAATGGTGAACTCACTTTGAAGAAAAATAGAAATCTCATTTTCGATGGATTGGTGAAAGCCGGGAACCTGGAATTCATGGGTAGAAATTACTTTTTTGATTACGAAAAGTTTCAGATCGAAATGAATAAAATCGAATACTGTCAAATTTATATCGATGATAAATCACAAATGCCCGATCAATTTGGCAAATTTCCAAAACTCAAAATAAAGTCCCAAATCAAAGATGTCACCGGTGTTTTATACATTGACGCGCCCACTAATAAAAGTGGTGCACAAGCCAAGAAATATACTCAATATCCCTATATCACTACCACCAAAAATTCATTTGTGGATTGGGAATCTCCTAGCATACAGCAAGGTAGATATCCCAAGGATAAATTTTATTACAAATTAGATCCCTTTACATTGGACTCATTGGACAATTTTAAAAATGAAAATGTTCAATTCAAGGGAATCTTTGTCAGTGCTGGAATATTTGAAGATATAGATGAGCCGCTGATTTTGATGGAAGATAACTCACTTGGTTTTCATAGAAGTACAGGAGCCGCTGGATATCCGAGCTATAGAGGATTTTCAAATGTCACAGGGGATCTCACTTTGAATCACTCAGGATTATCCGGAAAAGGAAAGTTACAGTTTTTGACTTCTACGGCTGAATCCAATGAGTTTGTCTTTCTGCCAGATGAAACAAAAGGAGTAACCACCAATTACTCAGTAACTGAAAAATCGGGGCGTCCCGAAGTACCCAAAAACAATGTAAAAATTGGTCAGTTGAATTATTTCCCACAAAAAGACAAATTGATTTTAACTACCCTTGATGAACCATTGGTTTTCTTTGAAAAAGAAGCCACTTTGAAAGGTGCCACGACGCTGAGTTCTGATGGCTTGATCGGCAAAGGAGACATGTTCTTTTATGATGCAACCCTATCCTCTCTGCATTTCAAATACGATCGAAGAAAAATTCATGCCGACACTGCCTCTTTAGAAATTAAGGGAAAAGATTTAGGGGCCATGGCGATTTCCACTGAGAATGTCCAAGCGCATGTGGATTTTGATAAAAATGTAGGAAGATTCATCAGTAATACAGGGGAAACTAAAATCACTTTTCCTTCCAACCTTTATATCTGTTACATGGATGAATTTACTTGGTTCATGAAAATGAATCAACTCGAATTGAAATCTTCCAAAGAAGCAAACTCTGACATCGTCATCAATGCTGAGGAAAGAAAAAGAGCTTCCAATTTCTTTTCCATTGCGTCTGGACAAGACTCGCTGAACTTTCTCTCCTCGAGGGCGAAATTTGATATTGCCAAAAATGTCCTCACCTGTGACAGAATTAAAGACATTTTGGTAGGAGATGCCTTAATAACCCCGGACAGCGGGAGAGTAGTCATTGAAAAATTCGCAGATATGCGCCCCTTGCGTAAAGCTCTTATAACCACCAGTGCAGTCACCAAATATCATAGCTTGTTCAATGCTGAATTAAAAATTGAAGGTCGTCTCAAATATAACGGTACTGCCGATATGGCTTATATCGATGAGAATACGCAAAGTCAGGTCATACATTTTGAGGAAATCAAACTAGATACTGCACATCAAACGATAGGAAAGGGAGTCATCGAGGAAAGTCAAAATTTTCATTTATCGCCTCAATATGCGTATTACGGAAAATTTTCACTGAATTCGAATATTAAGCATTTGCTTTTCAGTGGTGGAGTGAGAATCGAACATAGTTGTGACAATTTAGAAAAGTCATTTTTCAAGTTTGAAGCCCATATTGATCCTTTGGACATCTTCATTCCCATTGATACAATCATGAAGGATGTCAGTTCTCGAAAGCTCGGAGCAGGGATGATGGTCAAATCAACGAGTCCGAGCAAGGTGTATCCTGCGTTTTTAAGTCCAAAATTGAGTAAAGACGATAGTCCGTTGTTGGAAGCCAATGGATTTCTTCATTACGACAGAAATGCTAAGAAATTTTTTATTGGAAGTAAAGAAAAAATCATTCAACCGAAAATACCTGGCAATTTGATCGAACTCAACAGTCAAAGTTGTGATGTACATGCAGATGGCAATATTGATTTCCATGCGCGGATAGGAATGGTCGACTTGATCAACATAGGAAAAGCCACTCTCAAAAAGACCGATGAATCACTCTCTATGCAAACTTCTGGGATACTTCACTTCCCCTTTGACGAAAGCGCCATGAAAAGAATTAGCGAATCATTAGAAAAGGCCATTGATTTACCTGTAGTAGACATCACCACCACGCAATTTGAAAAGAGTTTATCCCAAATTTTGGGTGTTGAGAAATCCGATAAAATCATCACCGAAATCAACCTAACCGGCCAGTTTAAAAAAGTACCGGAAGAGTTGCAAAAGAACTTTATGTTCGCCGATCTTAAATGGGTTTGGGATGTTAATTCAGAAACCTTTCATACCGTGGGACCAATCGGCATTGCCAATATAGACAAAAAACAAATTTTCAAATATGTACCTGGCAAGATTGAGATCGAGAAAAGAAAAACAGCTGATGTGATACGCTTCTATATCGAAATTGAAAAATCTACCTGGTATTATTTCGAATATAAATTGGGGGTAATGACCGTACTTACGGGTGATGCTGAGTTTAGTAAAATATTATCCGACATCAAAGATGACAAAAAGAAATTTGAGGCGGGTAAAGAAAAATTCTCCTATCAGTTGTTGTTGACTAAAAAGAAAAGAGACGACTTCAGAGCGCGCTTTCCGGATGATTTTCAATAGTCCCTCCTACTTCTTCCTTTTCACAAGATCTTTCCATTGATTGAATTCTTGTTGATAAACAATTCCTACTCCTTGAGTATATGGAGATTGTTGCGTGGAAACATTACGATAATTGTTGCTCTCGTTATAGGCAATTAATTTGAGCTTTCCTTCCTTCGTCAATAAGTATTCCACCTTAACATCTCCGATGTAATTGCTCGGTTGCTGATTTACAGCATTTCCTCTTGACACTCCAAAGTTTCCACTTAATTGAACCCTATTATCAAAAAGCTGCGTGCTCAATGCCAACGCCACTTCCTCATTAGAAATCTGATCTCCAGAACGGTAGTTAAATCCAAGGTTAAAGTCATCACTGATCTGACTGAGCCAATTGGAAATCTGACTCGACAATAACTCTGTACTATTTTCAACAAAAAGGTTATTGGTGGAAGTGTTTGCGGCCTTAACAATGTTGGGCGGACTCACAAATTGGCGCAAAACTAACAACGCAAACGCCTGCCGATTTCTTTCTTGTTCAGTAGAGACAACACTTTCAAATCGGCTCTTGGTCAATGGGTCCACAGAAGGAAGATCAATCTTAAAATCTACACTTGGATTGAGCATTTTTCCTTTTAAATTCATCACCAAGTCCACTGGAACGCGTTGACCTGACACTGCTGTCTGATCAGCCAAGACATCACTCAAAGATGCATTTACTTTGTACAAAGCATTTAAATTCAACTCAGCTTCATAAGGATTACCAAACCATGCAATCGTGCCTCCTGGTTGAATTTGAAATTCTTTATTGATGAGATTTTTCAAAGTAAACAAATAGCTTCCGCTCGCTATTTCAATTTGTCCATACATATCAAAAGTGGCGAGCTTGCTTATACCCAAAGAAATGTGTCCACTTCCCTTCCCCTTCATCACATCGCCGACGGCCTCATCAAAGATGATCGCCAACTCAGCTTCTGGTGTAATGTCAATTTGAATATCCAATGAGATTCCCGACAAATCCATCGGGAGATTTTCTTGAAGTATCGTACTTTTCTTGGAAACAAAATGAATGAATTGCCCAAACTCATCTACCTCACCTCCACTCATCGGGAGATTGAGTTTTGTTCCTGCTGCTGTTTTCAAAGCCATGCTCATTCCCAAGTTGTCGGTGGTACCCAACAAATGAAAAAATCCTGTTGCGAAGGCCTTGCCATAATAATCCGGATTATCCCACTCCGTGGTGTTGAGCACTCGCATGGGTTCCTTCTCAAGATCGGCGAGTACATCAAAACTCCATTCAGAGAATGCCCTGTGCCCAATGAAACCCGTCAGTTTACCCTTTGATCCATTCTCATCTTTGATCTGCACATCTTTAAATACAAATCGGTCTGGCTCAATCCATACGCGGTCTTCAATAAAATAAGAAGTTCTGAGATAATCGATGCCGAGCTTACCTTGCTTGATCACCCCTGTTCCAAACAACTGTGGATTATCGATTGTGCCGGTGATCTTGATCTCTGCATCCGCCAAACCATCTATCTCAACGATAGTAGAATCGACAAAGGACTGAATAAATGACAAATCAAATTGAGACAGCTTAGCGTCTATATCAATAGGATTAATACTGTCATTTGGAAAATACAAACCGTTAAAAGACACACCGCTAGATTCCAACTTATTGATTCCACCCGCCAGTTGAATACAACTTAGTTTTTCATTCCAAGCACTTTCGACAAAAATATCTCCATACTCCTCCTGGTTAATTCCAAAATCATCTACATTTAAATTACTCGTCCAAATTGGCTTTGTGAATACATTCGTAAGGGCAAATCCTCCATTGAGAGTTCCTTTCAACTGGATGCTAGCCGGTAAAAATGCATTGATCGAAGCAAAATCTACATTATTGACGGCAACTAAAAGTGGAGCCGAATCAGTTTTAGACATTTCGCCATTGATCTCAACACTTTGATTCTTTGTTTGCAGTGCAAGATTATCGAATCTTATATAATCTGACTTAAAAGCAAATGCCGATCCTTCGCGTATTTGCCATTTCTCAGACTTTAATCTCAAATCACCTCTGTAGAAATTGAACTCAAACTCATTGGATTCATTCCAAATGAATTTCCCCCCCAAATCACCGGAATGGAGACTTTGATCTTCGCCCCATACCCAATCAAAATAGATAAGCCCTTCTTCGGCCCGAGCATCAATAGACATAGATTCTACCCAAGTATTGTCGCCTTGCACACTATCACAACGAACCGAAGCGTATATGGCCTCATCCGGTTTTGAAATATCCAATAGTCCTCCATAAATGGTAAAGTCGCTTGTTGAGATGGAATCTGCAACAAAAGTACCGTCAAAATAAGATCGCGTTTCATCCACTGAAATATTCAATCGCGCATTCTGCGACATTCCAATACCTAAACTGAAAGCTGCACTGATTTGACTGAAGTCCATGATTTCTAGATCTAAATCAAATCTTTGTTGAACATGAGGTTCAATGGTGAACGCTGCCTTGGGAATCACCTTAGCTGCAATTCCCTTGAAGGATTCCAACACGTCCTGAAATGTAAATTGCCCCTTGAGCACTCCAAATGCAATATCTGAATTGAGGACAACGCGCAATTCGTCGTCTCGATCAACATTGAGCGATAAAAAATCCAAGACATAATCCTCCTTTTCCGTGCAATAACTTAAATCGGAAATGGTTAGATCTCCTACAAAATCATCCGGACTCAATCCAACGGCGTTCAAAGCAGCGCTACCACTAATGGTGCTGTATGGAAACTGAGTAAACAAGCCAATCTCTTTGAGATTGGCTGTTTTGACCTTGATTTGACAAGTCAATTCTGGCAATCGTCGGCTAAAATCCACCCCCCCTTCGAATTCCACATCCATATTGACATCCCGAATTACAATATCGCCATCAAATGCTTTGTTCTTGAATGCGCCATCCACAGTTATGTCATGATATACATATCCAATCATTTCTATTGACTGTATTTCCCCGTACGCCTTGACATCTAATTCCTTTAGTGATAATCCTTGACCATGAACATCCAAATTGGCTGAAACGGAACCCAATTGGTCTGTATAATAATATTGGCCCAAATCAAAACTCTCAATATCCAAGAAACCATTGAAAGAGGGAATATCCTGGAATTGAAAATCAACATCGCCGTTTACATTTCCTATTGCCGTTTCAAAATTGCCATACATACGCCAGTCACTCAGCGAAGATTGAATAAATCCCTGATAGGTCATTAAACCCAATGTGGATACATTTCTAGGAATAACATCAGGTGTGAGATGAAAACTTGACAAGAATCCTCTTAAATCCTCATCATCAGTCTGAATATTCTTTACCTCCAAGCTCGTGAAAAGGCTGTCTATGTTGTCCAAATTCCTCAGTTTTCCTTGTATATCGGCTCGGGTTAATCTTCCGGATGAAAATTGCAAACTTTGAATATCTAAGTTTTTTACATTACCTGAACATCGTAGGTTTCCGTAAACAGATCTATCGGGTTTCAGCCAGCCGGGAAATAAGACACTCAAGTCGGAAGTGTGAAATGGAAGAGCATGCAAATCAATTGACCATTGAGCCTTTTCAAAATCAAAGAAATGATAATCCGAGGCACTCACCGCTATTTCCGCCTTTACATCAGATCGATTGCTCTTGAAATGCAAGGGAGACAAGTTCAAAGACTCCTTAGACACAGCCAACTGACCTGTGACATCATTTACAGAAAACCCACAAAGCTCTTTTCCATTATGGAG
>CANHWU010000128.1 GCA_947464415.1 Flavobacteriales bacterium | reverse complement strand
TTTCCTGTTCAGTCTTTGTGATGTCAAAGTGCTCTACCAAAAATTCCGGCAAAAACAACTTCAATAATTCTAGATGATTTTCCAATTTCTATTTTTTGCAAAAATCGAAAATTTTGTAAACTCCTCCCCAACTTTTGGTATTGATCCGTTTTGAGATTTAGCGAATTGGCCATGTGTCTATTCCTTAACCAGGGCAATAAAAAAGGCGGCTCCATAGAACCGCCTTTCATTATCATTTCAAAAAAGTCTTACTCAGCTAAAACAACCACCTTGTTTTTCATTACTTCGACAGTGCCTCCTTTTACTTCAAACTTCATCTCTTTTCCTGCTTGATCTTTGATGCGTAGAGTACCTTTTTTCAAGCTGGAAATAAGGGGGGCGTGATTTTTCATGATTCCCAAACTTCCATCGCTTCCGGGAAGAAACACATAGGTGGCTTCTCCTTGAAACAAGGTGGCGTCTGGGGTGATGATCTCAATGTGCATAAATTAAGCTTTAGATTCGGCTAACATCTTCTTACCGGCCTCAATGGCTTCTTCAATAGATCCTTTAAGGTTAAACGCAGCTTCGGGATACTCATCACAAGCACCATCCAAAATCATATTGAAACCTTTGATGGTCTCTTCAATCGGCACCAATACTCCTGGGATTCCAGTGAATTGCTCCGCAACATGGAAAGGTTGTGACAAGAAACGCTGCACTTTGCGCGCACGGTAAACCGACAACTTATCGTCTTCTGACAACTCATCCATTCCTAAGATGGCAATGATGTCTTGTAGTTCTTTGTAACGCTGTAAAATTCCTTTTACTCTTTGAGCGCACTTGTAATGCTCTTCTCCTACAATTTGAGGAGTCAAGATGCGTGAGGTAGAATCCAAGGGATCTACGGCAGGATAAATACCCAACTCAGAGATCTTACGGCTCAATACAGTGGTGGCATCCAAGTGAGCAAAAGTGGTAGCAGGCGCTGGATCCGTCAAGTCATCCGCAGGTACATACACCGCCTGAACAGAGGTGATAGAACCGCGCTTGGTAGAGGTGATGCGCTCTTGCATCGCTCCCATTTCTGTAGCCAAAGTGGGCTGATAACCTACCGCTGAAGGCATACGACCTAACAAGGCCGACACCTCAGAACCCGCTTGGGTAAATCGGAAGATATTGTCGATGAAGAAAAGGATGTCACGACCACCTGATTTTTCATCTCCATCACGGAAATGCTCGGCCACCGTCAAACCAGACAAGGCCACACGTGCACGCGCTCCGGGGGGCTCATTCATCTGACCAAACACCAATGTCGCTTGGCTTTTGGCTAATTCTGTTTTATCTACTTTGGTTACATCCCAGTCTCCTTGCTCCATTCCGTGAACAAACTCTTTACCGTACTTGATAACGCCGGATTCAATCATCTCACGCAACAAGTCGTTCCCTTCACGTGTTCTTTCACCCACGCCGGCAAATACTGAAAGACCTTCATAAGCTTTTGCAATGTTGTTGATCAACTCCATGATCAATACGGTTTTGCCTACTCCGGCACCACCGAACAATCCAATTTTTCCTCCTTTAGAATAGGGCTCGATCAAATCGATTACCTTGATACCGGTAAAAAGAACTTCCGCGCTGGTTGTCAAATCCTCATAACGAGGAGCGCTGCGGTGAATCGGATATCCCCCTTCTTTTGAAACTTCACCAATACCATCAATGGCAGTACCTACCACATTGAAAAGGCGACCTTTGATTTGCTCACCTGTTGGCATTGAAATGGCTTGACCCATGGCCACCACTTCCGCTCCTCTTTGCAGCCCTTCTGTGGCATCCATCGCAATGGCACGAACGGTGTCTTCACCGATGTGACGTTGACACTCTAATATCAATTCCTGACCATCAGGACGCTTGGCTACCATGGCATCTAGGATGTTGGGAAGTTTTTGTCCAGCTGGGAATGTGACGTCCACAACCGGACCGATCACTTGGGCTACTTTACCATTTTGTTGAGACATAAAAAGGTCTGTTTTAAAATTCGGGGCAAATATACACAACAATAACTTTGAGAAGAAAGCTTTTTACTCCGAAAATCAAGACGAAAGTCAGCCTTTCTGGATTATAAAAAGGGATTTAGAAGAGAATCAGCCAATTTTGCTGTAAAATTGCAACTTAGAAAATAAAACGGATCCAAGGCCGTTTCGATGTATTTTGAATTATGCAGTCTAACATTTCCTCCGAGAACGCCACCAATATTTTGGTAGTTATTTTAAAGAATCGCAAGAAGCTATTGCTCATTGCTTTGGTAGCCGCGGTATTGTCTGCCGTTGTGTCTTTGATCATCAAGGAAAAGTATAAAAGCGTGGTGGTGATGTTTGCCACCCAACAACATTCTTTTGGAGAACAGATGTTAGAAGATTTGAAGAAAGAAGATGTATTGGCCTACGGAGAAGAGGAAGATGCGGAAAGGTTGATGCAGATCATCAATTCTGAGCAGATCAAATCCAAGATCATCGAGCAATTTGATTTATGGACGGTGTATGAAATAGCAAAAACAGATCCTGGAGCTTATACTTTGATTGGTAAAGAGTACAATAGCAATGTCAGTGCGAGTCTCACCAAATTTGGGGGAATTGAAGTAGAGGTAATGGATGAAAACCCGAAGAGAGCCATGGAAATGGCCAATGCCATTGCTACTTACACAGACACCGTCAGCAACAGAATGCGCAGCGAGAGAGCGCGAGATGCCTTTGCCTATGCCGATGCTACGCTCAAAGAACAAGAGTACCGTTTGCGATTGATGGAGGACAGTATCAACGTCCTCAGGAGAATGGGGATTTATGATTACAAAGATCAGATTGAAGCGTTGATGAAAGATTACAGCGCATCGATTTCAAAAGGCCATCCCGATCGGGCAAAGGAGATCAAGGCGGAAATGGATCGCATCTCCAAGTATGGAACGGTGTTCAATAAATTGGAATTGGATATTGAGGCGGCACATGAGAAATTGGACATTTTGAAGAAGCGGCATGAGTTGATGAAGATTGATATTGATACTGAGTTGCCCGCCAAGTTTATTGTGGACAGTGCGGCAGAGGCCGATAAGAAGTCGTATCCCATTCGATGGCTGATCGTGGTAATGTCCACTTTTGCTTCCGTTGTTTTTGGATTGTTTGTTATTTTGTTTTTGGATTACTGGAATACTTTGAAGAGCGCAGGTCAGGTGTAAACCATGCGAGCATTGTTTCAGGATAAAATAGGGATTGCATCGCTATGTTTCATTGCGGTGATGTTGGTTTTCTTGTGGGCAGAGGTGTATTACATACTTTTGATTCCCCCATTTTTGATGTTGGTTTGGTGGATGTTTACTCGCTTGGAGTGGGTGTTTTACGCATTGCTTTTTTTTACTCCGGTAAGCTTAAACATCATAGAGTTGGGGATAGAGGGTTGGGGCTTGTTTGTTCCAACCGAACCCATTTTGTTGTGTTTGACTTTGTTATTTTTCTATCAAGTGACACAAGGGAAAATGAGTTTACCCAAAGAGCCATTGTTGTTTTGGGTGTTCGGTTATTTTACTTGGCTGATCATTACCACCATCACGAGCGAGATGCCGCTGGTTTCTGCTAAGTATGTGTTGAGCCGCGCTTGGTATGTGCTGCCTTGTTTCTTGTGGATGATCCAGATGTTAGCGAAAGGCCTCAGCTTGCGCAAGTTGTTTTTGCTGTATTTTATTCCATTATTGGGCGTTATCATTTTTACGGTTGTTCGACACTCCTTCCATGGCTTTGACAAAGATTCAGCGCACTGGGTGATGGAACCTATTTTTAGAGACCACACCATTTATGGCGCTGCATTGGCATTGGTGTTTCCTTTTGTTTTGTTGCAACAGTTTTCGAAAAGACATTCAGCTTTTTTACGATTTTTTTATGCCGTCGGATTGGTCATTCTAACCGTCGGATTAGTGCTTTCCTACACCCGTGCAGCATGGCTGTCTATAGTGGGAGCAGCGATGATAGGAGTGGTGATGTGGCTGCGCATTCCATTTAAAACGGTGCTTGCTTTATTCTTGATTTTTGGAGGATTTACCTTTTATTATTTTGATGATATTCAAGTGGCATTAAAAGGCAACAAAAAAGAAAGTTCAGACCGCATGGATGAGCACATCAAATCCATTTCCAATGTATCCTCCGACGCTTCTAACTTAGAGAGACTCAATCGATGGCATTGTGCAATGGCGATGTTTGAGGAGCGCCCTATCGTGGGCTGGGGACCGGGAACCTATCAGTTTTTGTATGCCCCCTTTCAGCGCGCTGAAGACAAAACCATCATCAGCACCAACAGAGGAGATGGGGGTAATGCACATTCCGAATATTTGGGCCCTTTGGCAGAACAAGGAGTGATGGGAGGGCTGCTGTTCAGTGCCTTGGTGATCATCACCTCTTCCCTGGCTTTTCAGCTTTTTCAAAATGAGCAACATTATGAAGAGCGATTGATGATCATGGGAGTATTTCTAGGATTGATGACCTATTTTATCCATGGAGCGTTGAATAATTTTTTAGATGCGGATAAAGTGGCGGTTCCTTTTTGGATGTTTTTAGCCTTTCTAGTGTACAAAAAGCACTTTAAAGAACAAGAGGGGAATCAAGCGAACCATTGATCAATGGTGCTGGCCATATCCAGTGTAAAGGGTTTTGTGAGATAATGAACGATACTGGGATATTCTTTTGATTTTTCAATATCAGCGGGATCTACAGATGAAGAGAGGATAATGCCTTTGAACTTTTCCTCTAAAGCCGGAATATTTTGGTTAAGCGATTCGATAAACTCCCAACCGGACATTTCAGGCATATTGATGTCAATGAGCAATAGGGTACTGAATTGTTGAGCGAAGGACTCGTAATTAGTAGTGATGGAATCTAAAGCCTCTATTGGATTATTAAATACCGTTACCATCACATCTGGTTTGTTGCGCTGGATCGAAATCTGAGCAATTTTGCTACTGACGGGATCGTCATCGATGATAATAATTTGAGGCGTCATGATTTTGGAAGCAAAATAGTAAATTCTAGCCCATTATTCTCGTTTCCTGATACAGAAATATCCCCCCCCATGAATTCTACTTGTTGTTTGGTGATAAAAAGGCCCAGTCCTTTTCCCTCAATTTCTTTGTGGAAGCGTTTGTATAAACCGAAAATATGGTCTTTATTTTGTTTGAAATTGATACCCTTCCCATTGTCCTTGAAATGAATTTTTATTTCTTTTTCTAACATTTCTGAGTGGAGTTGAATCTCAAGAGGACGATCAGGACTGCGATATTTTATAGCGTTGGAGAGCAGGTTGTAGAATATAGAATGAATATAGGCGGGATAAGCAAATGCGTATGGAGCTTGTTGCGTATCCACCGTGATGTTGGGTTTTACCTCTTTGATTTGGTGGTGGAGCAAATCCACTACGGCCCATAAAGTTTCTTTGAGGTCAACTTTTTGCTTGGATTCTTTGATTT
Organism: Flavobacteriales bacterium; assembly: GCA_947464415.1. Lineage (GTDB taxonomy): Bacteria > Bacteroidota > Bacteroidia > Flavobacteriales_D > Sanyastnellaceae > CAMCTV01. Next base: position 1,415 of record CANHWU010000128.1, on the reverse strand, counting down.
CTGTGGTGCTGCTCAGTGCTCCATTGAGATCCTTGATGATGTGGTCAATCCCATGTGCCAATTGACCGAGTTCATTTTGCATAGATTTATACTCTGGCGACTCCGCATCCAGTGCATCGAGCAGTTGCAGAATGCCAATCATATTGGCAACAGGGGCTCTGAGGTTGTGAGAGATGATTTTGTTGAATTGCGAAAGAGATTGGTTGCGTTTGGACAGCTCATTGACCAAAGAGTCTTTTTGCGACTCTAATTTTTTGATTTCCGTGATGTCAAAGAAAATACCGGTTACTACCTCTTGGTTTTTGAGCATTTGATCTTTGGTGTCGGCAACACGCCAAATCACATAACGCTCTTGTTTGTTAAGGGTAATTCTGAGATAGCCCGGAGGTGCTTGTCCAGTATCCCAATAATCTCTCCAGCTCTTTCTGAAAAAGTCGATATCACCAGGATTCAGAATATTTTCCAGTTCTTCAAAAGTGAGCCCTCTGGTAGAAGGATCTTTTTCCATAAGCTCTTCTACTTTTGGATGAAAGTAGATGCGTTTGGTAATGTTGGAATACTCCCACGCGCCCAATTGGGCTACCTTTTGTGCGATTCTTAGCTGTGCATTGGTTCTGATCAACTTGTCCATGTTGTGCAAGCTGTCTATTTTGAACGCACAAAGAGAGGCAATGGTAGAAAGCATTTCGAGATGCTTGGGCTGATAGAAGTTCTTTTCTGGATGCTCACTGTCCAGTACTCCAATCAGTTTATCGCCTAACTTGATGGGAACCGCAATTTCAGATTGGCAACCATCTACATCTTGCACATAGCGATCATCTTTGGTGGTGTCCGAAATGATTTCAGGAGTTCCGGTGAGGGCTACATGACCGACAATTCCCTGACCTAATTTCAACGCAATGGGATTTACCACTTCCCAAGATCCGTCTGCTTGTTTTTCTCCCAAAGCGGCAAATTGCCGCAAGGTTTGGTCTTCTTCATGGAAGAGATAAATGACACAATCCAATAACCCTAATCGATGGATACAGTTTTGGGTGATCTCCCACAATACATCTTTGATGGTGTTTTTAGCCATTACCGCCATCACGATGTAATGGATGGTTTCTCGCATTTCTTGAATTTCCTTGATTTTGTTTTCAAGGAGGACTATTTTCTCTTCTGAGGTGCTCATTGTTGTTGGATGGCGAGGATGGCTAAATCATCTACAAAAGGTTGGTTTTCTTTGAAATTTTCTGCTGCCTTCAGCAAGTATTGAGGAATGGAGTGTGGCGGTCGTTTTTTCATCACTACAGCAATCCGCTCTTCCCCAAACGGTTGTTTTTTTGAATTTTCAATTTCTACCAGACCATCGGTATAACTGATCATCGTAAAGGCCTCGGGGATGGTGATACTCTCTACCCTGACATGGGGTAGCT
>CANHWU010000127.1 GCA_947464415.1 Flavobacteriales bacterium | reverse complement strand
GCTTTTCGGATTTTATATGAAAGGGGCCTTTTTCATCAGCATGATAGGAATTATTCAAGTGATAAGTTACAGGGTGGGTTTTTCTCCAGGCTATTCTTTTGGATGGCTATTCAATAAGTGGGCAATCATCAAAGGAGATACGGGAATTCGAATGAACTCTTTTTTTTCGGAACCATCTTACTATGCCTCGGTAATGTCTCCGGCATTGTTTGTAGCGATTTACAATGTATTTAATCGAAAGAATGTACTTTTTATCACTTTTATTCAATCGGTGATTATCGTGGTGGCCTATCCCTTAACAAAATCAGGAGTTGCCATGTTTGGAATTGCCATCGCATTGTTGCTATTGGTGATTAATTCAGGTGTGATAAGATATGGTCTTTTCCTCGCTCCTGTGGCGTACTACGCATTCACCTATTCTTATGAAAATACTCCCGAATTTCGTGACAGAGTAGATGGAACTTTTGAAATTTACAATACGGGAAATGTAAATTCCTATGAAATCAATGGAAGTAGTTTTGTTTTGTACAACCATACGCACATAGCTACAGAAAATTTTAAGGAGAACCCTTTGTTCGGAACAGGTCTTGGCTCCCATTCTACCGCTTTCGATCGATTCTCTTATACCAAACTTGAGGGAGCCGTTGACATTGAATTCAATAAAGCAGATGCTAATTCAATGGCGTTACGTCTGATGTCTGAGACCGGAATTGTAGGATTAGTATTTTTTGGTTTTTTCCTGTTTTCAAATTGGAATTTATCCTTCCGCACTGATGATAAAAGTGTATGGGTGGTAAGCAATGCCTGTTTTTTAATCATTGCCCTTCAATTGTTAAGGCAAGGAAATTACTTTTATTGTGGTTTTCCATTTTTTCTTTGGATCTACTATTATGCAAATCAAAATAGGAAGTTAGGACGTGTTTTTGGTGAAAATGCGCCTGTAATTGTATCAGAGACATCGAGGGAATTCAAATTCGCTATCAATGAGAAATACAAGTCATAGGGTATTATTTCTCGCGAGGGAATTGTCGGGATATTTTCTCTCATGCTTGGAATTCGCGTTATCGGAAAATGCAGATCTTCATATTCAAATCATTTATTGGCCAGTCAATAGTGAAGCGCCTTTTGAATTAAGTATGGAAAAAGATCGTTTGCATTTTATTCCTGTGGAGCGGATGGATGATGATGCTTTTTCACTTTTCATTTCAAATTGGCAACCTTCTCTCTGGATTGTTTCAGGTTGGGCAGATGATCGCTACATGCGTTGGGTAAAGAAGTTTAAACATTGTCCTAAAATTGTGGCATTTGATACTCAATGGAGAAATAGTCTTATTTATCAAATAGGGGCAAAATGGTTGTATGTAAAGTCAATTAGATTTTTTAAGGGTGCATGGGTGCCTGGTCAACGTCAAGCCATGTTGGCCCAGAAATTTGGATTTACCCCGGAACGCATAAAAAAAGGCTATTATGTCGCAGATGAAAATGTATTTCGTAATCTACATTCTATCCATTCAGATAGAGGTCTCTTAAAAATCATTTTCGTAAACCGAATAGTCCCCGAAAAGGGATTTCCTGATGCCATCATAGCGTTGGGAGAACATATTACCCAAAATCATTTGAGTTGGAAGATTACGGTGGTGGGGACAGGTCCTCAATTAGGGGCTTGTCCTGCATTGGATTGTATTGATTATTTAGGGTTTGTGCAACCTCAGGAATTGCCGGCCATCCTCAAACAGCATCACCTGTATGTACTCGCTAGCTCCTACGAACCTTGGGGTGTATCTGTTCATGAAGCGGCCAACTGTGGGCTTCCTTTGATCCTTTCCAGCGCTGTAGGGGCAGCGGATGCTTTTTTAGAGGATGGGGTCAATGGATTTTCATTTGTAAGTGGTGATTTTTTATCTATGATTCAAGCCATTGAGCGCATTCATCGCCTCAGCCAAAGGGAGTATAATGATTTTTCTCATCGCAGTCACGAACTCTCAAAACAGATAAATCATAAGATGTGGTCTAATCAGCTCATCGAATGGCTAAAAATGACGGAGAAATGTGTGGGATAGCTGGAATTTATTCTGTCAAGCCAAAGGAGGAGCTTTCTTCTATTGTCAAGAAGATGATGGAGGCAATCGCTCATCGAGGGCCCGATGATGAAGGTTTATCGGTCCATGATGGTGTTGCTTTGGGACATCGGAGATTATCCATCATCGATATTTCTCCATTAGGTCATCAGCCAATGTATAGTGATGATGGAAAGGTGGTCGTGATTTTCAATGGGGAGATATATAATTATTTAGAGCTCAAGCAATCATTATCGAAATTTTTCGATTTCCGAACCCAATCTGATACAGAAGTGATCATCGCCGCTTATCTGCACTGGGGGGAGCAATTTGTCGCTCATTTGAACGGTATGTTTGCGATCGCTGTTTACGACCATGCGCTCGATCAACTGATGTTGTATCGAGATCGAATGGGAGAAAAACCATTGTACTTTTATGCTCGAGACAAGGAAGTGCTTTTTGCCTCGGAGATCAGATCCATATTGTCTTCTGGTTATGTTGAGAGAGTGTTAGACCAGGACGCTTTAAAGGAATATGTAATGACGCAAACAGTGTCTTTCCCAAACACCATTGTGAAGAATGTGCAAGCCATTATGCCGGGCAGTTATTTGGAGAGCTCGCGGATGGGCTATGAGGAGATAAGATATTGGGATTTTAATCGTGAAAAAGAAAAGTTCAATAGTCGTAAGGAGATTCTACAAAAAGTCCGGGATGAATTGCATCGCAGCGTGGAATGGAGAATGAGAGCAGATGTGAATTTTGGGGCCTTTTTATCTGGTGGCTTGGATTCTTCCGTCATCGTTGCATTGATGGCGGAAATATCAGAAAAGACTGTTCATACTTTCTCCATTGGTTTTGAAGAGAAACAATGGGATGAGAGCGGGATAGCAGAGCAAGTGGCTAAAAAGTTTAATACTCAGCATACAAAAATGGTTGTCAATGGGCAACATTTTTTAAGTGAAATTGAAAATGCTGTTCATGCTTTAGATCATCCATCGGGCGATGGTGTCAATACCTATGTTATCTCCAAAATCACCAGGGAGCACGATATCAAAATGGCGATGTCAGGCTTGGGAGGTGATGAATTGTTGGGCGGTTATCCCATATTTGATAGAATCTATCGAACAAGGAATCTTCGTAATTTGCTTTGGCTTCCCCCATTGCCTCATCGCTGGGTAGAAAAGTGGTTAGCTCTGCGATGGAATGGAGTGCAAGTAGAACGCATCTCTCATTTTCTCAGGAATGAAAATTTTTCGGATGCTGCTATGTACCATTCGGATCGAGTAGTGAATGGTTTTTCGAGTGTTTCGCAACTTTTTCATGATAATATTGACAAAGCGGAAGAACGTAAATGGATGGATTGGGGAAAGGACAGATTGTATTCGAGCATTTCAGAAGCGGAGATGAAATCGTACATGACTCATGTTTTACTGCGTGATAGTGATCAAATGTCTATGGCCAATGCCCTTGAGATCAGAGTGCCTTTTTTAGATCATCAATTGATAGAAGTGGTGCTGAGTCTTCGGGATGAACATAAAGTGGGCACACATCCCAAACAACTCCTCATAGATTTATTCCGTGATTCGATTCCCTCTGAAGTGTATGAAAGAAAAAAGCAAGGTTTTGCTTTTCCATGGAGGAATTGGATGTTGAATGAGGTCAATGGATATTGCGGGGAGGGTTTAAAAGAGCTCGGTGCTCGAACAAGTCTGAATGAGAATATATTGCAACATTGGTGGAAGGCTTTTAATGCTGGTGATAAGTATGTTCCATGGAATAAAATTTGGCACTTGGTGGTCCTTGGGCATTGGATGAAGAATAATGAAATCAATGGGTAAGTCTATCTTAGTATTCAGTGATTGGTTTGATCCAGCGTACAAGGCGGGAGGCCCCGTCCGCTCACTTTTGAATTTAACAACTCATTGGCCCTTTGCAACATGCGTATTTACGAGTAATGAAGATTTGGACCATCAAGGTTCGATGGAAGGTGTACAGGCAAATCAATGGGTAGAGCGAAGCAAGAATGTGCGTGTATTTTATCAGTCTGCCTCTCATAGATCGCTCTCCGCTTTGAGGAAAGTGATCCTTTCTGAAAGGTGGGGTGCTTATTACATCAATTCATTGTTTTCCATTTGGTTTTCCATTCTGCCATTGTTGATTTTAAAGAGCTACTCCTTATCCCATCGTGTTGTATTGGCACCGAGAGGAATGCTACACGAGGGAGCATTTAATCAAAAAAAGAACAAAAAGAGTTTCTTTGTTTGGTTAGGTAAGCGTCTTGGGTTGTGGAAGGGAATTCTTTGGCATGCCACCAGCGAATTGGAAAAACAAAGGATTCTATCCGTCATCGGAAATAATGCCAAGGTAGTGGTATTTCCGAACATTCCCTCTGTACTTCCGCGTCAGCAATTTCCATCTTGGAATCCCCACCGTCAAAGATGGTTGTTGGTCTCACGAATAAGTCCTGAAAAGGGGATTATGGAGAGTATTGAATGGATTGCGACTTCGCCGCATGCAAGCAAAATAGAGCTTATTGTGATTGGTCCCGTAGAGAATAAAGGGTATTACGAACAATGCTTGCGATGTCTCACCCAATTTCCATCTTTTAACGTACAGTTCAAAGGAGATTTACCTGCTCAAGAAATCCAACCTTACAGAGAGAGTTGTCATTTGTTTTTCTCCTCCACAAAAGGAGAGAATTATGGTCATGCCATAGCGGAGGCCATACTATCTGGAATGCCCGTGATCATTACTAATACGACGGCTTGGAAGGATTTGGGGGAGGCAGGAATAGGATGGGATGTGGAATGGACCAAAGAGGCGTTTCAAAATGCGATAGAGTGGTGGTGGCGGTTGGATGAAAATGAGTATGTCGAAAAACTCAATCAAATTCGGTTGTTCCGAGAGCGATGGTGGAAGGAGCAAAGTCAGGAACGAGACTGGAACAAAATGTTTCCTTTTTAAGAATTTTATTTTCGCTTAACGCTCATCCTATTATCTTGCATTCCAAATCATATGAAAATAGTAGTTCTTTCAAGAAACCCAAAGTTGTACAGCACCCAGCGTTTGGTAGAGGCCGGAATTAAGCGTGGTCATGAAGTGTTGGTGCTGGATCACCTCAAGTGCAATTTGGTGATTGAAAAGAAAAATCCCAAAGTGATTTATAAAGGCGAGGAGATTACGGGTGTTCATGCCGTAATTCCTCGTATTGGCGCGTCTGTTACTTTTTATGGAACGGCTGTTGTCAGACAGTTTGAAATGATGCATGTATTCACCGCGGTGGAAAGTCAAGCGTTAGTGAGATCTCGTGATAAATTGAGAAGTTTACAAATACTCTCCAGAGCGGGGTTGGGATTACCAAAAACGGTATTTACTAATTATTCAAAAGATGTAGAAAAGACATTGAAAGAGGCGGGGGGTGCTCCTGTGGTCATCAAGCTTTTGGAAGGTACGCAAGGTTTGGGTGTTGTCTTAGCAGACAACAAGAAATCTGCCATATCAGTTATTGAAGCCTTCAATGGCCTAAAGGCAAGAGTGATTGTTCAGGAATTTATTCGTGAGGCGGGTGGAGCCGATATCAGGGCATTTGTGGTGGATGGTCAAGTGGTAGGGGCTATGATGCGCACGGCTAAAGAGGGGGAATTCAGATCAAATCTTCATCGAGGCGGATCTGCAGAAGTGATTGAATTGACTCCTGAAGAGGAGATTACAGCCATCAAAGCAGCGAGTGCTATGAAATTGGGGATTGCCGGTGTAGATATGCTCAGAAGTGAAAGAGGTCCATTGATTATCGAGGTAAATTCCTCGCCTGGTTTGGAGGGAATAGAGCAGGCTACAGGCCGCGATATTGCCGCGCAAATCATCAAATACGTAGAAAAAAACGTCTAATTATTAATCCTGAGTGGAATTGGGAGTTTTGAGCAAATCTCTGATTTCAGTCAATAGCTCCTCTTCTCGCGTCATTTTGTCCTGAATTTTTTCTAGTTCTAATTTTTCCCGGGCCTTATTCATGGCTTTTACCATGAGAAACATGAAAAAGGCAATGAGCAAAAAATCAATCATCGCGGTGATAAAGGCCCCGTAATGAATGGCAATTTCTTCGTGAATAATATTTCCTGCCTCATCTTTTTTGGGGGATAGAATGATATAGCGCAATGATTTAAAGTCGGCCCCTGCGGTTAAAAGTCCTACTATGGGCATGATCAGTCCGTCGATGAAGGAGGTTACTACTTTTCCGAAAGCGCCACCCATAATAAACGCGACCGCCATGTCGATTAAATTGCCTTTTATAGCAAAATTTTTAAATTCTTGGAAAATACTCTTGCGCATAAATGAATTTTCAATATTGCAAATATTAAGATTTATTGAGAGATTTTTATACCCTCGCTTCGTTTAGACTGATATGAATTCCTTATTTTTGAAACATGAGGAAATACATAAATTTGATTATTTTGTGCTTTTCCAACATATAAGTTTATTTACTAAGCAATTACAAAAAAACCTATGGTTTACTTAGTGAGCATGGGTAAAGACAAATCGGAATTAGAAAATAGGACACTTGAGAATTAAGCCTGTTTGTGTAAATCACTTTAAATTTCGAAGGCAGTGAGGATTTAAAATTTTAGGAAACTATTGTGCGATTAAAAATCAAATTATTTCAGTCTTAAGAAATTTGAGAGATATCAATTCGCATAAGTCTAATGTGCTTCTTCATATAGAGAGAGACCATATTTTAACCAAGACTTGAAACTATCTGGATCCTTATGGTGCTCATAGTCTGCGGACCCGTTTGATAGATCTTCACCATTTGGTCCTAGCATTCTGTAATATGGCTGTGTATTGGTTT
>CANHWU010000126.1 GCA_947464415.1 Flavobacteriales bacterium | reverse complement strand
TACTTTCGGTTGAGGAGCAGATTGAACCGCACGCTGAGGAGGTGTACCTTCTACAATTTTGCAGGTCAATAAGAATTGGATGATCTCCCCATTGATGCGACCCAATACTTTCTTGAACAAATCATAGCTCTCAATTTTATAAATTACCAAAGGATCTTTTTGCTCATGCGAAGCAAACTGCACATTGTGACGCAAATCATCCATCGCGCGCAAATGCTCTTTCCAATAAAGATCAATGATGGCCAAGGTGATGCTGCGTTCAATGGAATCCACAATTTCTTTTCCTTGAGTCTCGATGGCTTTGGCCATATTGACACCAATCTGCAAATTCTTTCTTCCATCGCTTAAAGGAATCGCGATATTTTGATACCCTTGATTGCCATTCAGGATGTTGGTAATAACAGGAAGTGCTTGTTGCTTCAAGGCGTTCATGCGGTGATGATATCCTGAGGCGACTTCTTCATATAACGTATTAATCAAATCTTGCTCTTTTCCCGTCAAGAATGCCGTTTGATCGATGCGAGTATCGATACCAAACAAACGCAGAGCTTCTAAACGGAAAGTATCATATTGTTTGTTCGAGTGGAACATCTCCACCAATTGCGCCGCAATGTCATACATCGTGTTATCGATATCCAATTGCAAGCGCTCACCAAACAATGCATGCTTTCTTCTCTTGTAAATCACTTCGCGTTGGGCATTCATGACATCATCAAACTCCAACAAACGCTTTCGAACCCCGAAGTGGTTTTCCTCTACCTTTTTCTGAGCGCGTTCTATAGACGAGGTAATCAAAGAGTGTTGAATCACTTCCCCTTCCTCGAGTCCAAAGCGATCCATGGTTTTGGCGATTCGATCAGAACCAAACAAACGCATCAAATCATCTTCCAATGAAACATAAAACTGAGATGATCCAGGATCTCCTTGACGACCTGAACGACCTCTGAGCTGACGGTCCACGCGTCTCGAATCGTGACGCTCTGTGCCTATGATGGCTAAACCTTTGTCCTTCACTCCTTCTCCCAATTTGATATCCGTACCTCTACCCGCCATGTTAGTGGCAATCGTCACGGTGCCGGCTTGACCTGCCATGGCCACAATGTCGGCCTCTTTCTGATGCAGTTTCGCATTCAATACTTGATGATCGATGTTTCGTTGACGCAACATTCTGGATAACAATTCAGATACTTCAACCGTAGTAGTTCCCACGAGCACTGGACGACCCTCTTCTTTCAGTTGCACAATCTCCTCTATCACCGCATTATATTTCTCCCGCTTGGTTTTATAGATTTTATCATCGTGGTCTTTTCGCTTAATATCCCGATGAGTAGGAATTACCATGACATCCAATTTATAAATGCTCCAAAACTCACCGGCTTCCGTTTCCGCTGTACCCGTCATTCCCGCAAGCTTATGATACATACGGAAATAATTTTGAAGGGTAATGGTTGCGTACGTTTGAGTAGCCGCTTCTACTCGCACATTTTCTTTGGCTTCTATCGCTTGGTGTAAACCATCCGAGTAACGGCGGCCCTCCATGATACGACCCGTTTGTTCGTCCACAATTTTCACCTTGTTTTCCATCACCACATAATCCACATCTTTTTCAAACAAGGCATAGGCCTTTAATAGTTGGTTGATGGTATGGATACGATCACTCTTCACTGCATAATCTCTTTGCAGCGCCTCTACTCGTTGCACTTTTTCTTCTTCCGATTGCGCTGTTTGTTCGATGATCGCTAGCTCAGTGCCTAAATCGGGAAGAATGAAAAACTGATCATCTTCCATGTTATTAGAGATCAAGGCAATGCCCTTCTCTGCTAATTCAATTTGATTATTTTTTTCTTCTATGACAAAGAATAATTCCTCGTCCACCTGCGGCATATTGCGTTGGTTGTCCTGCAGATAATAAGATTCTGTTTTGAGCAGCTGCGCCTTGATTCCATCTTCACTTAAAAATTTGATAAGGGCTTTGTTCTTGGGTAAACCGCGGTATGCTCTAAACAAGGCCAATCCACCTTCTGTGGCGTCCTCTTTGGAGATATTTCCCTCACCCGAAAGTTTCTTTTTGGCTAAAGTCAAGAAATCATTCACCGCTGTCTTTTGCGCATTGATGAGGAGTTGCACCTTGGGCTTGAGAGCATCAAACTCTTGTTGATCGCCCTTAGGTGTGGGGCCCGAGATGATCAATGGCGTTCTCGCTTCGTCAATTAAAACGGAATCCACCTCATCCACAATGGCGAAGTGATGTTTGCGTTGCACCAAATGGCTGGCTTCGCTAGCCATATTGTCCCGCAAGTAATCAAAACCAAACTCATTGTTAGTTCCAAATGTTATATCCGCTAAGTACGCATTTCTTCGAGCGGAGGTATTGGGTTGATGCTTATCAATGCAATCTACAGATAGCCCATGAAACTCATACAATGGCCCCATCCACTCAGAGTCGCGTTTGGCCAAATAATCATTGACCGTTACCAGGTGCACACCTTTTCCCGAGAGGGCATTGAGGAAAACGGGAAGTGTGGCCACCAATGTTTTTCCCTCCCCTGTGGCCATTTCCGCCACTTTTCCTTGGTGAAGGGCGATACCCCCGATGAGCTGCACATCGTAATGGATCATGTTCCACTTCATGGCATTGCCGGCCGCCATCCATTGTGTTTGCCAGGTGGCTTGCTCCCCTTGGATTTGAACATAGGCCTTGCCTTGTCCTGCCAAACTGCGGTCAAAATCAGAGGCGGTTACCGTTAACTCATCATTTTGGGTGAAGAGTTTGGCAGTATTCTTCACGATAGCAAACGCTTCTGGCAAAATGGCGAGTAGGGTTTCTTCCAGGACTTGGAGGTTTTGCTTTTCCAAATCATCTACCTGAGCGTAGAAAGCTTCTTTTTGCTCCAAAGCCTCGCTAGGTAGATTTTCGGCTTGCGCCTTGAGTTGATTGATTTGCTCCTGAATAGGAGCCAATTTTTGTTGGATTTCCTGCTTGAGGGCGGCACTCCTTTGGCGAAGCTCTTGGGCGCTCGCTTGGGCCATTTTTTGATCTTCAGCGAGTACCTGATCTACTAGGGGTCGAATCTTCTTTAAATCGTTCTGCGCCTTATCTCCCACTATGGTTTTGAGTATATTCTGAATTGCTTTTATCATCGTTTCTGTCTTTTCAAAGTGGCAGCAAATGTAAGGGGAAAAAGCATCGATTGAAATGAAATTGGCTATTATTAAGGAACGCGCACGCGTAGTGGGAGAATTTGTTTTTCGCAAAAAAAAAGAAATGCGTTTATTAACAAAAAACCTTCAGTTTTCCCCAATCGATGATTTGCGGACAAATGAAAAAATCGATGTTAAAAAGTCACCCATCTTGTTAACTGTTTTGCATAGGAATCTCCAAAAAAAAATACCACTTTTGAAAACGCGGAAATGAAGAAACATCCTTTTCCTAATAACCGCTAAATCAGCAAACAAGCAAAATGGAACAACTATTTGACAATCCTTTGACGCAAGAGCCGCAAGCCCCTTCCGTCGTGAACCTTGAACCGATTTTAGCGGAGAACCCAGATCGCTTTGTGTTGTTCCCCATCGTTCATCAAGATATTTGGCATTACTACAAAAAGTCGGAAGCCAATTTCTGGACGGCTGAAGAAATTGATTTGGAAGCGGATTTAGTGGATTGGAATTCCAAGCTCAATGATGATGAGCGCCATTTCGTGAAACATGTCTTGGCCTTTTTTGCTGCCAGCGATGGAATCGTGAATGAAAACTTGGCGGAGAATTTTGTTCGTGAGGTGCAATACACCGAGGCCAAGTTTTTTTATGGTTTTCAAATCATGATGGAAAATATCCATAGCGAGACTTATTCTCTTTTAATCGATACCTACATTAAAGATTCCGCTGAGAAGGCCAGATTATTCAAGGCCATTGACACATTGGCCTGTGTAAAGAAGAAAGCCGATTGGGCATTGCGTTGGATCAAGAATGGAAGTTTTGCAGAGAGATTAGTAGCATTTGCTGCCGTTGAGGGGATTTTCTTCAGTGGTAGTTTCTGCAGCATCTTCTGGTTGAAGAAAAGAGGTTTGATGCCAGGATTGAGCTTCAGCAATGAGTTGATCAGCCGAGACGAGGGCTTGCATTGTGATTTCGCTTGTCAGTTATACAACAATCACATTGTGAACAAACTGCCCAAGCAGCGCATCCAAGACATTATTGTCAACGCGGTGGAAATTGAGAAAGAGTTCATCATTGATGCTTTGCCTGTGAAGTTGATAGGAATGAACAGTGACCTGATGGCTCAATATATAGAGTTTGTTGCAGATCGCTTACTCATGGAGTTGGGCAATGATAAAGTGTACAACGTTACCAATCCATTTGATTTCATGGAAATGATTTCGCTTCAAGGCAAAACCAACTTCTTTGAAAAAAGGGTTGGGGAATACCAAAAGGCAGGAGTAATGAGCGGCAAGGAAAGCCAATCTTTCACATTAGATGCAGATTTTTAAGAATAATATTGATAAATAGAAAATTGACATGTTTGTAGTAAAAAGAGACGGAAGAAAAGAGTCAGTGAAATTTGATAAAATCACGGCCCGTATTTCCAAAATGTGCTATGGTTTAAATCCAAGTGTAGACTCTGTGAAAATTGCCATGAAAGTAATTGAAGGGGTGTATGATGGAGTGACCACCGTGGAGTTGGACAATTTGGCGGCTGAAATTGCAGCTACCAATGCCGCAACACATCCAGATTATGCGCAATTGGCTTCTCGTATCGCAGTGAGCAATTTGCACAAGAATACCAAAAAGTCTTTTTCGCAAACCATTCATGATCTATTCACTTATGTAGATCCTAAGACAGGTCAGAATGCGGGATTGATAGCCGATGATGTGTACAAAGTGGTGCAAGAAAATGCACCCTTGTTGGACAGCACCATCATCTATGATCGTGATTTCAGTTTTGATTATTTCGGATTCAAGACTTTGGAGAGAAGTTATCTACTCAAATTGAATGGCAAAGTAGCCGAGCGTCCTCAGCACTTGTTCATGCGTGTTGCAGTGGGTATCCACAAGGCGGATTTGAATGAGGTCATCAAAACCTACAACATGATCAGTGAGGGTTGGTTTACCCATGCCACACCTACTCTATTCAACGCAGGAACGCCCAAACCCCAAATGTCCTCGTGCTTTTTATTGCAAATGAAAGATGATAGCATTTCGGGAATTTATGATACGTTAAAGCAAACCGCTTTGATCTCTCAAAGCGCGGGCGGAATTGGCTTAAGCATTCACAATGTAAGAGCCAAAGGATCCTACATCAAAGGCACCAATGGCACCAGCAATGGTATTGTACCGATGTTGCGTGTGTTCAATGACACTGCCCGTTATGTCGATCAAGGGGGTGGAAAACGCAAAGGATCGTTTGCCATTTATTTGGAACCATGGCATGCCGATATCTACGACTTTTTGGAGTTGAGAAAAAACCATGGAAAAGAAGAAGCGCGTGCGCGCGATTTATTTTACGCGCTCTGGACTCCAGATTTGTTCATGAAGCGCGTGAAGGAAAACGGTACTTGGACCTTGATGTGTCCCAATGAGTGTCCAGGTCTAGCAGATTGCTGGGGAGCTGAGTTTGAGGCATTGTACACCAAATACGAGCAGGAAGGAAGAGGAAGAAAAACAGTAAGTGCGCAAGACTTGTGGTACAAAATTGTGGAGTCACAAATTGAAACCGGCACTCCTTACATGTTATATAAAGATGCGGCCAATAGTAAGAGTAACCAACAAAATTTAGGAACCATCAAGAGTTCCAACCTCTGCACGGAGATCATTGAGTACACTGCCGCTGACGAGATTGCAGTATGTAATTTGGGCTCTATCGCATTGCCTAAATTCGTGAAGGACGGACAATTCGATCACCATCGTTTGTTTGAAGTAGCGTATCAGTTGACCATCAACTTGAATAAAATCATCGATGCCAACTACTATCCAGTGCCCGAAACGCGCAAATCCAATATGCGTCACCGTCCCATCGGAATTGGGGTACAAGGTTTGGCAGACGCTTTCATTATGATGCGCTTCCCCTTTGATAGTGAAGAGGCCAAAATGTTGAATAAAGAAGTTTTTGAAACCATCTATTACGCAGCTTGCACAGCTTCCAAAGATTTGGCCAAGAGAGACGGTGCTTATGAGACCTTCCCTGGCTCTCCTGCTTCCAAAGGTAAATTGCAATTTGATCTTTGGAATGTTGCACCCACGAATCGTTGGGAGTGGGATGTGTTGAAAGAAGAAATCAAGGAATATGGAATGCGTAACTCTTTGTTGTTGGCTCCTATGCCAACGGCTTCCACCGCGCAGATCCTAGGTAATAATGAGTGCTTTGAACCGTACACCTCCAATATATACACCCGTCGTGTTTTGGCAGGAGAATACATTATCGTCAACAAACACCTATTGAAGGATTTGGTGAGCTTGGGAATTTGGAATGAGGATTTAAAAAACAAATTGATCGCGGCCAATGGATCTGTGCAAAGTTTGGCGGAGGTTCCAGATAATTTAAAGGCATTGTACAAAACCGCTTGGGAGTTGTCTCAAAAGGCCATCATCGAAATGTCTGCAGATAGAGGTGCTTACATTTGTCAAAGTCAGTCGCTCAATATCTTTATGGAAAACGCCAATTTGGGCAAACTCACTTCCATGCATTTCTATGCATGGGAAAAGGGATTGAAAACGGGTATGTACTATTTGAGAACCAAGGCCGCTACCGACGCGATCAAGTTTACAGTGGATAAGAAATACCAAGAGGCTCCGAAGGCAGCTGTGGTCAATCCACCCATCTCTGTTGCTCAACAAGAAGCCGTAAGAAGCTTTGAAACTTCACAATTGAAATCAGCCGATCAAATCGCACAAGAACAAGCCACTATT
>CANHWU010000125.1 GCA_947464415.1 Flavobacteriales bacterium | reverse complement strand
TTTTATTCTCAATTACTTTTGAAATTTTCAGTTTTCCATCTAATTTCTTTCCGCGATATTCAAAAACTAAAAGCGTGGTTTTGGTGGGGCTGAGAATATAGCTTTCTAGGGGTTGGGTAAGTTCGGCTTTTTTCCACTCTTTAAGATCTTGCGCTTCTTTTACTATCACAATTTGTAGTTCTCCAAGCATCGGGAATCCTTTGGCCATCGCGATAACTTGATTGAGCTCAACATCTTTTCCATACACAACATTGAGTCCAAATTCTCGTGAAGTTTCGTCTAGAATCTCATCTTGAAAGGTCTTGATTATTTGATCAATGAAGAGGGTTTCTTCTCCGCATAGGAAGTACACGGGATGAAATTTTTGTAATTGTAAATCTCTGATAATTTGAGTGTGCGTCATTCCCATTTGAGGTGTTTCACAGATTGACCGTCATTCTTTATTTCTTTGAGAGCATCGATCCCTATTTGGATGTGCAAATCTACGAAGTTTGCCGTTACTTTTTGGTCGCTTTCACTGGTTTTAACGCCTTGTGGAATCATGGGTTGATCACTGACTAAAAGCAAAGCGCCCGTGGGGATCTTGTTGTAAAATCCAACGGAAAAAAGTGTGGCGGTTTCCATATCTATCGCCATAGCACGGATCTTTCTGAGGTATTCTTTGAAAGGTTCGTCATGTTCCCAAACTCTGCGGTTGGTGGTATATACGGTCCCTGACCAATAATCGAGGTTTTTATCTCTGATAGTAGATGATACTGCTCGTTGCAGTGTAAAGGCGGGCAAGGCGGGTACTTCGGCGGGAAAGTAGTCATTACTGGTTCCTTCTCCTCTAATGCCAGCCAAGGGGAGAATGAAATCACCCAGTTTATTTTTCTTTTTTAACCCCCCGCACTTTCCGAGAAAAAGAACCGCTTTCGGTTGAATAGCGGTCAATAGATCCATGATTGTGGCTGCATTGGCGCTTCCCATACTAAAATTAATCATGGTGATGTTATTGGCTGTCGCCGTGGGCATGCTTCTATTTTTGCCGATGACTTCTACTTGATGCCATGCTGCAAATTTTTCCAAGTAATTGTCAAAATTGGTGAGTAAAATATACTCTCCGAAATTTTCGAGTGGAGTCCCGGTATATCTGGGCAACCAGTTTTTTACAATTTCTTCTTTGGTTTCCATATTCAATTATTTACCAATTACATTTGTGAAGTGTTGAACCTAAATTTTCCTCAATATACATTTAAATTCCGGGAGGGGGAGATTTCTTTAGAAATATTTTGTCTATCTCGCAGAAGATGGGTGCCTTTAACACCCGAGGAGTGGGTCCGCCAGCATGCTATCGCATTTCTTCACAATCATGGAAGGTTTCCCATTGCATTGATTTCTGCCGAGTATGTTTGGTCTTCTATGGGAGGTAGGGGTAGATCAGATATCGTTGTTTTTAATAACAACGCGAAAGTGCTGGGGATTGTAGAATGCAAGGCGCCCAGTGTCCAACTCCAACCAATGAATAGTCAACAGCTAATGGCATATCAGCATTTTGCCAATCCTCAATGGGTAATATTATCGAACGGATTGCAACATTTGGTTTGGGATGTTGAGCAGCAAAAGCTAATGGAAGATTGGCCGAGTGCAGGGAAATAAATATATTTGCTAAATGGAAGAAAACATGGTGAAAATAACGGTGATTGATCGTGAAGGTATGGCGCATTCCTTAGAAGCTCCTACGGACATGAACATGAACATGATGGAGTTGTGTAAAAGCTATGAGTTGCCTGTGGAGGGAACTTGCGGTGGCATGGCAATGTGTGCGAGTTGTCACATGTATATTCAATCTGAGCATGATTTGGGACAAAGAAACGACGATGAAGAAGCCATGTTAGATCAAGCTTTTTTTGTGAAGTCAAATAGCCGATTGGGTTGTCAATTGCACATTTCTTCGGCCTTTGAAGGCTTGGTGGTGCAATTGGCTGAAGTAGGTCAATGATTGACCAATCCGGGATTTTTAAGATTTCCTGATTCTACTAATTTTTTGAGATGAGGGTTTTTGGAAACGGTATTCCAAAGATGGACATGTCCCATGTGGTGCGTGTCTGTTCCTAAAAATGAAATCAATCCTGCATCGATCAATTTTTCAGACATTTTCTTTACCATCGGACCGTATTGACCAGAAAGACTATTGATATTCAATTGAAGTAGGATGTCTTTTTCAACGACTGATTCGTAATTGGAAAATTTGTCATGCCAGTATAAATATCTTTCCGGATGGGCGAGTACAGGTTGGTAGCCGGCTAATTGCATTTGAAAGGTGGCCGTTTTGAAGTAATATGGTTCTGAATCAAATGATAGTTCGTACAGAACATGGTTGCCACCCCAAGTGAGGATTTCATTTGCTTTCAATAAATCCATAAAATGCTCATCTAAGAAATACTCTGCGGCGGCATCAAATTGAACGGAAATATTTCGTTTTTTCAGCTCCTCTCGGACATGATCCCGACCTTCCAATATAATCTTTGCGGTATTAGGATAAAGTTCTCTATAGATATGAGGAGTAGTAATGATATAGCGATAACCAAATCCCACCAATTGCTCAATGAGATGAATGGCATCCTCCATATCTTTGGCTCCATCGTCAATTCCAGGAATCAGATGGCTGTGCATATCCAATGCTACAGCGGACATGTTGATCGGCTCTATTTCGATTTCTTTTTTAGGAGAAGAAAACAGTTTTTTGAAAAATGACATAAGACAAAATTACTGAATAATCGGACCGGAATGCGCATTCATTTCGCCACAAATAGCGGATTCTATTTGTTGTATACGCGAAGGGTAATCATGAATATGCCCCATAACGAACATCAACTTTGCGATGGCAGCTTCGGTGGTCATGTCTCTGCCACTCAAAACTCCTATCTCTTGCAGTGATTGGGCATTTTTGTAAAGGGCTTGATCAATGATTCCCTGTGGACATTGTGAAATATTGATGATAATTTTTTCTTGTGATATCCATTTTTTAATACCCTCTAACAACCAACTTTGCTGCGGGATGGTTCCGCTTCCATAGGTTTCTAGAATGATACCATCCACCAAGGCGTGATCAACGATGGCCTCAAAGAAGGATCGGTTGAGGTTGGGGTGAATCTTAATAACCGCAACATTTCGGTGAAATTCGGTAAAACAGGTAAAGGTGTTTTTGGGTCTGAGTAACAACTCTTCACGGTACTGAATGTGCACTCCAATTTCTGCCAAAGGAGGGAAGTTGGGACTTTGAAATGCCTCAAACCCTTCAGCACTGAATTTAGTGGTTCGGTTGCCTCTCAACAAATGAGCACCAAAACAGATGGCTACCTCTTGAACCATTGCTTTTTCTCCATTGCTTGCGCATGCAATTTCTATGGCGGTGATGAGATTTTCTTTGCCGTCTGTTCTGATTTTACCAATCGGTAATTGTGAGCCAGTGAAAATGACGGGCTTGTCCAAGTCTTGCAGCATGAAGCTAAGGGCAGATGCCGTGTAGGCCATTGTATCGGTGCCATGCAGTACCACAAATCCGTCATATTCTTGGTAATGCTGTTGAATTAGTTTTGCAATTTCTCCCCAGACATTTGCTTGAATATCACTGCTGTCATAGGGATGAGGAAAGGGAGCGATGTCAATGGAGTTGGTGATTCTTTTCAATTCGGGGAGATGGTCAATGATGTTCTGAAAATCAAAAGGAATCAAGGGTCCGCCTTCAAATTGCTCCGTCATACCGATGGTGCCCCCTGTATAAATGACAAGTATATTTTTCTTAGACATCAAGCTAATTTAAAGATTTCCTTTGCATTGTTGGTGGTAATTTCAGCTACTTTATCCAATGAAATTTGATAAATATTGGAAATTGCCTCTCCTACGAGAGGTATATACGCACTTTCGTTCCGTTTTCCTCGAAAGGGTACGGGTGGTAAAAAAGGGCTATCCGTTTCCAGTACAATCAAGGAAAGCGGAATTTTTTTCAATACCTGGGGCAGCTCGCTATTTTTATAAGTGACAGAACCTCCGATGCCTACTTTAAAATTGTTGAGTGCTTTCAAGCGCTCCGCTTCTTGCTCATTGCCGCTGAAACAATGAAATATTCCAGTCAAATCAGGGGTCATTTCTGATTCAATGATGTCTAAAATGATGGAGGTAGACTTCCTGGCGTGAATCACTATGGGTAAATGCCAATCTTTAGCCCATTGTATTTGCTGCTTAAATGCTAATTTTTGAATTTCTAATGTAGAAGAGTCCCAATGCAAATCAATTCCTGTTTCACCTATGGCAATAAATGTGTCGGAGGAAAATTGGCTCTTTATTTTTTGCAATTCAATTTCCCAATTTGCATTGACATCGCAGGGATGAAGACCAATCATGGGATAAAAGAAGCCCGGGAACTGATCAGATAATTCCAACATGCGCGGAAAGCTTTCAAGATCAATGTTGGGGAGCATGATTTTACTTACATTGTTTTGTCGAGCACGATCCACTATGGACTGAAGATCGAGGGCAAATTCCTCCAAATAAAGATGCGCGTGAGTATCTATCCATTCCATAGTTTTCAAAAAAAGATTGTGCAAACTTACGCTGCAACTTTTTAATTTGTGGAGTAGTCTTCGTCTTATATTTGATTTAAACACAAAAGCCTTATGCGTAAAATTTCGTTTTTATTATTGATAGCCCTATTTTTTATAGGTTGTGGCAAGTTTGAAGAAGGACCGAGGATTTCTTTTCTCAGTGTCAAGTCGAGAGTAATGGGGGAGTGGACCCTTGAAAAATATTTGGTAGACGGAGATGATATGTCAGAGGCATATTTGAATGGTCGAACTGAAGAATTTAAGTTCCAGGCGGATAATGTGATGGAGTATAAGACACTTTCCAATGATGTGGTGGAAGGGAATTGGGAAATTGAAGATGACATGGTGTTGATGGAATTAAAGATGACTACTCCCGACGGGCTGCCCTACATTGAGCAAGATACGCTCCCCCTGGTTCGATTAACCAACAAGGAAATGTGGGCACGATATGAGAATGGTATTGAAAAGCATTTTTCAGCGAAGTAGTTGCGTACTAAGATTTTAATTATTCGATTTTCTTCGATTGGAGACATCGTGTTGTGTACCTCCTTGTTGCGACAATTGAAACAACAATGGGAAGGAGATCTGGAGATTCACTTTTTAACGAAGCAAAAATTTGCTGGTGTCCTAGAAAGGAATCCCAATATCAGCAAGATTCACTCTTTTGAAAAAAGCATCGCAGAATGTTATCCAATTTTGGTGGATAGTTCCTTTGATTACATTTTTGATTTACATTCAAACTTAAGATCGGCTTTAGTAAAGCGGAGGTTGAAAGTACTTTCCTTTTCATTGGATAAGAGGAATTTCGCAAAGTATATTTGGGTGAGATGGGGGATAAAGAGCAGTATAGGCCATATTGTAGATCGCTATCGGCAGACGGCATGCGCATTCAATATTCGAGAAGATGGAATGGGGTTGGAGTATTACTTAGCTCCTGAAGACCATTTTAAGTTGGACGGTGTAGATAATTTCATTGCAGTAGTTTTGGGTGCCACTCATTTGGGAAAACGAGCCGATGCTCAGCATTGGGTTGAATGGCTGAGCGATGTAAAGTTCCCCATCATTTTGTTAGGAGGTGAATCTGAAATTGCATTGGCAAAGGAGATTGCCTCTCGACTATCCTGTATCGATTTATCGGGTAAATTGAAATTGGGTCAAAGTGCAAGTGTGATCAATCAATCAAAAATGGTCATCGCGGGGGATACAGGTTTGATGCATATTGCTGCGGCATTAAAAAAAGACATTATTTCACTTTGGGGATGCACAAGGCCTTCTTTGGGAATGGCTCCTTGGTTACCTGGAGAGAACAGTGTGATGCTGGAGCCCATCAATAGGAAATCAGTTCCATGTTCAAAATTGGGCAATCGCTGCAAATACGGTTGGAAGAAAAAATGTATTCATCAACTGAGCAAAAATCAAATTACCCAAGCAATTATGGCTATTGATTTTGCGCAGCAAAAAGCGCTTTCAACTCTGTAGCTTCTTCTGGCTTCATTTTTCCTGCTAAGATGAGTCGTAGTTGCCTTCTTCTCAAGGCGCCTTCAAATCTTTTCTTTTCCTCCTCCGTTTCGGGTATCAAGTCAGGTACTTGAATGGGATTGCCCAATTGATCTACTGCAACAAATGTGTATATAGCTTCGTTGCATTTTATTTTGGCTCCTGTGGAGGAGTGTTCAACAAAAATATCCATAAACACTTCCATCGAGGAACTAAATGCCCTGGATACTTTTGCCTCGATAATCACGAGATCGCCTAGTTTAATGGGATGCTGGAATGAAACATTATTCACCGCAGCGGTTACTA
The DNA here is from genome assembly GCA_947464415.1 of Flavobacteriales bacterium. Classification (GTDB taxonomy): domain Bacteria; phylum Bacteroidota; class Bacteroidia; order Flavobacteriales_D; family Sanyastnellaceae; genus CAMCTV01. The sequence goes on along the minus strand of CANHWU010000125.1, from coordinate 531 downwards.
CCACTCTTCTGCAATGTCGGTGAGCAGCAATGGCAGAGGCGATATCTAACCAATTGAGTAACTGTCCTCCCATTAAGTTCCCGAGTGTATTGGTGTTTTCGGGCAGCACTAAATGGGTAGTAACAGTATAAGTGTCTTTTGCGAGTATGGATTTCATGTGACAAAGATAGTGTAGCTATATTCGTAACATGGATTATAATATTATCAAGTCATTGCATATCATTTTTGTGGTTACCTGGTTCGCCGGTTTGTTCTACATGTTTCGATTGTTTGTTTATCATGCAGAGGCGCTCGTATTAGAGTCCCCAAAGAGAGATATTTTAGAGGATCAATACAAGATCATGGAATGGCGATTATGGTATATTATCACATGGCCTTCTTGTGTTTTGACTGTATTATTCGGTACTTTATTATTGTACAAAGTCCCTGTTTTTTTGAGTCAGCCATGGATGCATCTGAAGCTTTTTTTTATAGCCTGTTTGTTGTTGTATCAGTGGAAAGGGCAACAGATTTTGCGTAAAATCCAAAGAG
>CANHWU010000124.1 GCA_947464415.1 Flavobacteriales bacterium | reverse complement strand
TTGCGCAAATGGTGCGTGACTTTGCAGAAAAAGAAATCAGACCCCACGTGATGGAATGGGATGAAGCTCAATATTTCCCTCGAGCGCTTTTCAATAAAATGGGAGATCTCGGATTGATGGGAATGTTGGTTCCAGAACAGTATGGCGGTGCGGGATTGGGCTATTTTGAATACAAGACGGCCATTGAAGAATTGGCCAAGGTATGCGGATCCATCGGATTGAGCATGGCGGCACACAATTCGCTTTGCACCAATCACATTTTGGAATTTGCCAATGAAGAACAAAAGCAAAAATATCTACCCAAACTGGCCAGCGGAGAATGGATAGGTGCCTGGGGACTGACTGAAGCCAATACGGGCAGTGACGCGATGCGCATGAAGTGCACTGCTGTCAAAGAGGGAGAATACTGGGTGATCAATGGAACTAAAAATTGGATTACGCATGGCATCAGTGGAGATGTCGCTTTGGTATTGGTGAGAACAGGTGAATTGCTCGACTCACATGGCATTACCGCCTTTATCATCGAACGCGGAACACCTGGGTTCAGTGGTGGTAAAAAAGAAAACAAGCTCGGAATGCGTGCATCCGAAACCGCAGAATTGATTTTTGATAACTGTCGAGTTCATGAAAGTCAGATATGCGGAAAGCTCGGGGATGGTTTTGTACAAGCCATGAAGATATTGGATGGTGGAAGAATTTCCATTGGTTCTCTGGCACTAGGAATTGCCAGAGGGGCAATGGAAGCCGCGGTTCAATATTCCAAAGAAAGAGAACAGTTTGGCAAACCGATTTCACAATTTCAAGCCATCGCTTTTAAGTTAGCCGACATGGCCACTGAGATAGAAGCGGCTGATATGTTGTTATTGGAAGCCTGTCATTTGAAAAACAACAAGCAAAAGGTGACCACGGTGGGAGCGATGGCCAAATACTACGCCTCAGAAGTAAGCGTGAGAGTGGCTACAGAGGCGGTGCAGATTTTTGGTGGATACGGGTATACCAAAGACTTTCCTGTGGAGAAATTCTACAGAGATTCCAAGCTATGTACCATCGGAGAAGGCACCTCTGAGATTCAGAAGTTGGTGATCTCCCGAGAAATCTTGAAATAGTCCTCTATCTTAGCGACATGCGTCAACGTATCTCGCTGGTGATATTGATTTTCATGATTGCTTTATTGGCTATGAGTCCTATCCTCTTGGCCAAAGGCATGTTCATGGACGGACTGATATATTCATGTGTAGCCCTGAACTTGAAAAATGGTGTGGGGGATTTTTGGCACTTGCAATTCACTCAAACCCTGTATGCCCAATTTCATGAGCACCCTCCTCTTGCGATGTGGTTGCAAAGTCTATTTATGGATATTTTGGGTACTGATTATTGGGTAGATCGAATGTTCAGCATTCTTTGTGTTTTCACGCAAGGTTTGCTGATTTTAAAAATAGCTGAATCCGTTTTCCAACGCTCTATTTATCTGGCCTATTGGCCATTGTTGTTTTTTCTATTTACTCCCTTGACTCTTTGGATGATGCCCAATAATTTATTGGAGAATACCATGGGTATTTTTACGCTGACAGCCACCCTCACCGCACTTTTGGCTCATCAAAAGCGCAAAATGAGTTTGGCCATTTTATCAGGATTGATGATTAGTCTTGCGGTGTACACCAAAGGGCCTGTAGGCCTTTTCCCCTTTTCTTTTTTTGTGTGGCTCTTTTTCATTCAAGAAAATCGGCGTCATTTCACCTTTTATTTTGGTTGTTTTTCAATGCAACTTCTCGGATTCTTATCTGGCTTTTTTGTTCCCTTCCTATTTTCTTCCGAAGCACAAAGTAGTTGGAAGGCGTATTGGGATCGTCAAGTGATCAATAGCATTGAAAACGTCTCTACCGTTCCTCATCGGTTGTACATTTTGCAGCAGACTTTCTTGCATATTCTCCCTATGATAGCACTGCTTTTTTTGATCTATTTGATACTCAAAAGAAAGAAAAAAATATCTCTAACTCATGAAAAATCAAAGGTGTTTTTCTGGTTAATTTACGGACTCTCTGGGATTGCCCCGATGATGATCTCCATGAAACAAAGAGAATTTTATCTACTTCCCGCCCTTCCCTTTGTGATTTTATCCATTTGTATTTTAGCACAACCCGTATTGCTGCATATGGATGATTGGATAGTAAAACTTTCACCAAAAAAAATAGGGTTGTTTTCATTGATTGTTTTGATTGCATCCTGTTTCATTTCCTATTCACAAAAAGGAAAGATGCATAGAAACATAGCCCTGCAAAAGGACATCGAACAGATGTCATCGCACATCGAACCCAATCAAAAAGTGGGGATAGCACCATGCTTGAGAGAGGATTGGTCGCTCTATGGATACTGTTATCGGTACTATTACTGGTCCTTAGAAACCCTTTCAGACCATCCATTTTTCATTTCGAAGAAAGTGAGATGTAGCATTCCAGAAGAAAAATTTAGAGCCATTGAAATACCCACACAAGATTTTGTTCTTTATACCAAAATCAGTGAAGACGTTTCCAATCTGACACCTTCACTTGAACACTCCCAATAGCTCGGAAATCTATCGTGATGCCTTCGGAATGCGCTTTTAAATTTTCCACCTTCACATCATCCACGCCACCCTCTATTTTCCATCCAGTGGGTGTATTGTCTTTGAGCAAGTCATTGATCCATACCACCGCTTTAGTGTGATAGGGAGCCAGTGAAAATTGTAACTTCTGCCAATCTTGATTCCATGTCTCCGCCTTGATTCCCCACTTTAAAAGGAGGTGGCGGGTATTTACATCCCAATCAAAATTCAATAATTGGATAGCTTGTGCGCTCTCATCCCATCTCACTTCCATCGAGGCCGTCACCTTGACATTTCGTCGTTTGATCTTTCCTTTTTGAAAATCTACTACCCACTCGGCAGTCATTCTTCCCTCCTTATCCCCTTTTAATTGCGCCTCACGAATCATCACATAACCACCATTTTCATCTATGGGCCAATTGCGGTGGAGGATATTCTTTGCGAATAGTTGATTGATTTGTTTCCAAGTCCACTGAGCATAGAGAGCAATTTGAAATCCATTTCGCGGAGGACTTTCAAAAAAAACTTTTGGTAACGGCGCTCTGGCATTCTCTTGAGCCATTGGCATCCATTTTAAAATAGTCTCCAATCCCAAGACTGCCAATAACGAATCTTGTTGAGTTTGTATATTATGGATATACACCTTCTCCATCTGTGCAGATAAAACACCATAATCTGCAATGGAAAATCCTTGATACAATTGATCGCACCAATTTTGGACCATCTTTTTGGCCTCCCATTGTGAGGCCGCTTGGTCCGCCTCTTTCAAAGCACTTTTCAATGCCTTGTTCATTTCAGACACTACCAGATCTGTCACATTGATTTTCAAAAAAGTAACCTCACAAGGATCAAGGGGAACCAATTGGATCGTTTCTGAAACAGTCCTTAATTGATATTGCTGATCCAGTCCCCACATGATTTTCCCCACCCAATGAATTTTTCTTTTTGATTCCGAAGCCAAACCACAAGAAAAAGGAATTTTCGGTGTGATGCATTTCGCATCCCAACAGGTAGCACAAATCTGGCCTTCGATTGAATACAGCAAATCCATCTCGAAATACATCGTGGTACCCTCCGCTCTCAAATGAATGCTATCCCTTTGAACTTGATATCGTATTTCGGGTTGTTGACAAGGCGCTGAAGAAAACTGAGGCCATTCTATATTCTGGAACATCCAAGGAATTGAATGGTTTACTTCAGACTCAATGGATTTCAGCGAAAGAGCAATGGGAATAGTGATCTCACTTTGAGTAGCGGTCTCAGCTAGGTAAATGGAAGGTATTCCAACTTCTTGGAAGGTCTCTGTACTGGACTTTTGTTTGGCGCAGCCCCATAGGGAAATTATAAGGAGGAAATGAAAGCATAAATTGCGGGAAGTCATACAACAAAACTAGTTCAACAACTCCGATTTGAAAGTAAAAAAACCTTGGTTATTAACAGCTCTTCACCTCTTCACTTAAATATACTGATTCAACTCATTGCAATACAGATGATTATGATATAAAAAAAACAATGAAAAACTAATGATTTATCAACAATGTTGTCATAAATTTGTCACCCGTATGAATCGCCTGCTCGTCGCAATTCTGACTTTTGTCATATTTCAACCGTATACGCATTGCCAGGTAAGCAATTCCCAGCAATCTGTCTCCCTATTGAACGCTATGTGGGAGGCGGGTTATATCACCTCAAAAATTCAAACCCCTTGGGCAGACTTTGCGAAGGTAGAATTAGCTTTCCCGAAAGTGGAAACGATGAAAACAGACCCCAATCGACAAAGTCTTCAACAAGAATACGCATTAAAGAAAGCAGCATTAAAAGCAGACAAAGGAATTTCATTAGAAGGGGTTGGTCAGGAGAATTTCAGTCCACAAATGAACGAAGAAAACCTTATTTACCGTACCCGAGCTTCAGCGGGCGTTGAGTGGAATCTACTTTCTGGAGGTTTCTTGGATCATCAAACAAGTGCCAAATTACTCGATCAGGAACTTTTATTGAAGTTGCAAAATCTCGACAATAATGGTGCGAAACAAATATCCTATGGCCACAGAAATCATTTGATTTTCTATTTTAATAAGAAAAAACTATTGATTCTTAGAAAGAGAAAAAAACTCGCAGAATCAAAAATAAATGTTCTTACACCCCTCGCCAGCAACAGGGAGATTCCTTCGACGATGCTGTTGGATAACTACAAACAAATGATCGATATCGCAGGGCAATATAATTTATATGGTTCATTCAATGAAAGTGTTGCCAATTTGATCGACAGCAATAAATTAAATCTTCCCAGTATTCTTCCTCCATTTGATATCAATGTGCAGGCTCTAAAAAATTTATGTGGCGTGAATACGATTTCAGTTCCGTCACCCACATTGGTCCCAAGAAAGAAGTCATTATTGATCAAAGAAATAAAATTCAGCACTCACTTCAGGTACAATTATTTCGATTTGATCACCAGCACCACCAACAGAAACTTCTTAACGCTCGGGGTCAACACTAGTATCCCTCTTAGGATATTCAGTAAAAATTACAGAAACTATCATGAATACCTTCAGATCAACCCTTGGAATCAAAAACAAACCCAAAACAATCTGCAATGGCTCGAAATATCCAACTTGATTTATGAGTTTAAATACAAACTGAAACAATTTGGCGCATGGGAAGAAAAACAAAGGATTCAAAAAGAGAGCCTACGTATCTACCAAGGATTGCATCAAATCAATGATGCCTCCTTTCACCCCATACAAGCCTTAGATGCACTGGACACCTTTTATGCTTTAGAACTAGAAAAGCTTGACCTATTGCAGCAACTCTATATTAAATTGGGCGAAATTCAAGTTCTTTTACCGCAAGAAAATGTAAATCGCTACATCATTCCCTATCAAAAGCAAACGCAACCAGACAATTGGATTACTGAGGTAGATGATAGTCAATTCATCTATACCCGTGGTGTCATACAGTCCAATCAAACTAAGAAAGAGCAGGTGCAAATTGTTATACGGGATGCTTCCGATAAAAAAGTTGTAGGAGATGTTATAACCACCCTTCCCAAAGGCCGTTTTGAAGTTTATTTTCCGAAACCTGGAAAATACCAATATCAGGTAAAACTTCCCAATCAAGCAGAGGTGTTGACGGGAGAGTTTGAAATTCCCGATTCAACAGAAGTACCTGCCTTCATGAATCAAAATGTCAAAATCAACAAACAAAAAAATGGGAAATTTGAACTCTCCATTGAAAATGGAATGCTAGACAGCATCCACATTGGAATATCCAAAGCCGAAAATGATGTTAGTGCTATTGAGAACATACCCAATACTATCAATGAGGTGGCTTCAAAGAATGAATCAATTGAATATCAGAGCAATTCAAAAAACCTCACTTCCACAACAACTGAGAGAAAAGAAAACAATCTTAGTAACTCCAACCTTAAAACCCTCTCCGATCAACCGAATAACCTAAATTCTGAACAAAGATCCCTTTCTCAAGATAGACTTCTTTCTCCGAAAGACAATTCGAAGGAAATTACCCAAATTAATTCACCCACTGAGGACACCCTTATTGGAAACCAAAATATCTTGAATCCTCAAAACCCAATAGAATCTGAACAAAAAGAAAATGGTGTATTGGATACTTTCAACATAACTGACGATACCTCAAAATCCATTACCCGCATAAACGAAGAGTCCGATTCTTTGGTATCCACAAAGAACCTCCCAAAAAACACAAAGGAGGCAGTAGATAACAACTTTAATCAAAATGAAAAGACTAACACTGATGGAAAAGAAAATACCATTGTAGCAGACGACAAGAATAATACTTCTAATGAAATTCCTTTCCAAAATAAATTAAACAACACAACCTCTTCCCCTCCAAAAGAGTTCGATGCTTTATCTCAGAAAGACAGTCTCCAAGAAGATAAAATAGACTCATCGATTTCAGAAAGTATCAATTCATTAAACCTAAACAACACCCCCACCGATACTAAAGAGAAAAGTACAGGATCCTATTCAATAGATATACGAGCGGCGCATGTTATCCAACTAGTACTGGACGGCCTCATCATAAATGAAAAGCATCCGTGGAACGGTTATGAGTTCTGGAATGCAAATCAAATGATTAGCCAAAATTCGAGCATTGTAAAAGAAATCAAAAATAAAAGTGAGATAGATTCCCTCCAACAGAGGATTAAAAAGCTAATGCTACAAAGCAACGAATCAAACAATATTCAAAATCAGATTGATTCATTGAATGCTCGGTTAAGTGCTCTTGAAAATGAAAATCGAAATATTTATAAGAGTTATACAGATCAAATTAATAAAATCCTTAAAAAAGAAATAGATAAAAATATCCCACCCCTTTTGAG
>CANHWU010000123.1 GCA_947464415.1 Flavobacteriales bacterium | reverse complement strand
TACATCAACATTAATTCAGACTACAATCTGAATGCTCCAGGATATGTGCATTGTGGAGAAGGATTTATGCCTGAGGGATTATTGAGTGCAAAAGGGAAAATCACGCTGACCATCTATGATGGCGCCAAAAAAATCTTTGAAACTAAAAGTAACAAAACACCTTGGTATTGTTCAGACGCAAGCGGAAACAAGGTAGAGCCCAACAAGCAATATCCTTGGATTGCGATTATTCATGATACAAAGACAGGAGAAGATCGCTATTACATTGGCGCCGTTTTAGTAAAACCTTAGTACCTTAACCAAACCCTATATATCTAGTAAAAGAGCACCTCCATTTGGGGGTGTTTTTTTGCATAAATTCTTCACCTGCGCAACCACTTTCTTTGTATTTTCGTCTGCTATTAAAAGAACCGATTTTTGTGCTATGAAAGAACTAAAATTAATCCTCATTGCATTAGTATTTGCACTTCCCAAGCTCGCTTTTGCTCAACCAGTCGTTATGACCAATGGTACAGTAAATGTTTGCGGAGGTACCTTGTATGATGACGGCGGGGAGGCAGGCGCTCCATATTCTGCAACAGATTATACCATGACATTGTGCCCGAGCAATCCGGGAGATGTTATTCAATTAACCTTCACTGCCTTTGCGTTGCAAACCAATGTCAATCCGAACAATTCGGATTATATCACTTTCTATGATGGAAACAGCACTGCTGCTCCCTCCTTGGGCAGCTACACCGGCAATTCACTACAAGGTTATCAAGTAACAGGGACAGTCAACAACGCCACAGGCTGCTTGACCATCGTTTTTTCCGATAATGGTCCTGCCAACACTTCGGCAGCTACTCCCGCTCCTGGTTTTGAAGCGGAAATCATTTGTACCACGCCTTGTGCCAATCCTACATCCAATATATCTATAGTAGGAATGAATGTAGCTAATCCCGCTGCACCCAGTGTATCTATTTGCATAGGCGAGTCATTGACCTTCAGCGGCCAAGGCTCCGCCCCTCAACCTGGATTTCAAATCACCGATTATATCTGGAATTTTGATGATGGAGCTCCTATAGTGAATCAAGCCGTTCCAGGAGTCAATACAGAGTCTCACACATTTACAGAGCCAGGCGAATACATTGTCAGTTTGGTCGTGCAGGATGATAATGGATGTCAAAGCTTGAATCTATTGCCTGTTCAGGTATTGGTGTCTACCATTCCACTTTTCACAGGTCTCGAGGATCAAATTGGAACAGGGGTGACTTGCTTCGGAGAATTGATCACTTTAGAAGGAACCTATGAAAGTGTCACATGGACCGCTTTACCCCCTCAAGTAGTGGCTGGGGAAACTTATTTAGCGGATGGTGCCGGATTTTCTTATTCAAGCTCTTTAGATTTCGACTTTTTTGAAGCCGGCGCTACCTTAACAGATTGTGCTGATCTTCAAAGTATTTATGTGAACATGGAGCACAGCTATATGGGAGATCTTGGAATCACTATAAGTTGCCCCAACGGAACTGTAGTCGATTTGGTACTTTGGGGAACCAATGGAGGTGGAGGAACCTTTTTGGGTCAAGCGCTGGATGATGCTTCCAACACACCGGGAGTTGGATGGGATTACTACTGGGCCCCAGATGCAACCAACGGAACTTGGGGCGCTTCTGTAACGGCAGGTTTAACCACAGCTGTGACCACACCCACGAATGGCACTTCACTTTCCCCTGGCACTTATGCCGCCCAAGGTAATTTATGTGACTTGGTTGGATGTCCACTTAACGGTTCATGGGTATTTTCGGTAACAGACAACTTAGCGGCCGACAATGGTTTTATATTCGAATGGGGATTGAACCTTAATCCCGAACTTTATCCAGGCATTACCACCTTCACTCCATCCATTGGTGAGGCATCAGACAGCTCATATTGGGAGCTTGATCCACAAATGATTTTGGTGGACGGTAATACCAATAGCGATGTGATGCAGATTGTGCCTCCCGGACCCGGAACCTACGACTTCACTTACCATGTCATCAATTCTTTTGGATGCGAATATGACACCACCATTCAAATCACTTTCGAAGAGCCCTTGGCTGTTACCGCTCCTGCGGACATGACCTATGCGTGCGGTGATTTGGTATTGCAAGGATGGTTTGATGGCTTACCTACCCCCTCTTGTGCTGATTGCGGAGTATTCAACCACTGCTACAACAACGGTGAAAATTTCACTTGGACCTTCTGTCCAGACAACCCTGGAGATGGCACCACCTTGAGCTTTGAGTTCATTTCAGGACAAATGGAAGGTTTTTGGGAGGATTTCATCATTTATGATGGTAATAGCACCGCCGCACCTGTCATAGCCACATGGAGCACAGGAGATGCCACTGGACAAGTTTGGACCGCTACGAATCCTGATGGTTGTATAACGGTTTCTTTTAGCGCCGATGGTTCTGTATCCTGCGCCACAGGGAACTATACACCATGGGAATACGCTGTCAGTCCGGGAGGTCCTGCTTACACATGGGAATGGTCACCTACTACTCCCGTCAATTTCTTCAATGACCCATCGCTTCAAGCCCCTACCATTTCGAATCTCACCCAAACCACCACTTTCACCGTCACTGGATACCCGGTAGGGCATCCTGGCTGCGCTTCCTCAGATGAAGTCACGGTCTTCATAGATCCGCTTGGAGACCCCGGTTTAGATGCCGACCTCACGGTTTGCAATAATGACCCTGCTTTTGACTTGTTTGCTGAACTAGGATGAAACCCTGTTACCACGGGTACATGGACAGACCCCAATGGAAACCCTCTACCTCCCAACCCTCAATATGACCCAGCCACAAGCACTCCAGGAGATTATACTTATACTGTTGCATTAGGTGCTTGTAATGCCTTCGCTACGGTTTCAGTGGGGATGAATTTACCATACGAAATGACGATTTCCAACGACACCTCCATTTGCTACATGGGACAACTCAATATGGAGCTGCTTACTCAACAAAATGGAAATACTCCATTCAATTACTCTTGGGATTACAATGGAACCGTTGTATCCAATGCCATGACCTACACAGGATTATTCCCTACCCAAGATGGCACAGCGTGCCTCACTGTTACCGATGCTTGCAATTCTACCCTTACACAATGTTTCAATGTAGAGGTAAAAACACTTGTACCCGTCACCATGTCAGCTGAACCTCCAACAGCCTGTTGGCCAGAAACCATGAGCGTTGAAATCACTACTGACCCCACTCTGTTTACCCAATCCACCATTAATATTTCCGATGGGTTTACCGTTAGTAACTTGGACAGTGTCGCAAGAAATTTCGCTGAGCCCGGTATTTACGATGTCAGCTTAACTTTAATAGACGACATTGGTTGTGTATACGATACAACTATTTTCGGATTTCTCACCTCCTACGATCCTCCCGTGGCTGGATGGTTAGCAGATCCTCAACCCGCCGATGCTGAAAACACCACGATTCAATTCACGGACATGAGTGACGGAAACATAGTACAATACTATTGGGAATTCGACACTCTGAATCATGCTGGCTATTCTGAAGAAGTAAACCCAACCTACACTTTCCCTCCTGGAATCGGTGGCGATTACATTGTATCGCAAATTGTGATAGACACCAACGGTTGTATGGATTACGCTTTTGACAATATTCATATCAATGAATTATTTACCTTATTTATCCCTAATTGCTTCACTCCCAATGGAGACAATATCAATGACGCTATGGGATTTGTAGGAACCGATTTAGATGAAGACTTCTTTGAATTTACAGTTTTTAATCGATGGGGGTATCCTGTGTTTCACACCACAGATCCTAGTGAGCACTGGCAAGGAGAATCTGATGACGGCGAATACTACGTGCCGAATGGTATTTATATGTGGTCGGCTAAAATCAGATCAAAATCCACAGGAGAGAAGAAAGAACTGACGGGAAGTATTACCATGGCCCGATAAAGAACTAAAGATTATAGAAGGTTGTCAGAAATGACAACCTTTTTTTTTACATTCGATCGGGCATCTGAACTCCCAATATTGACATGCTTCTTTGAACACAGTCTCCAGTCAATGCACAAAGCTCCAAACGGAGAGACCTAGCGGCCTCATCCTCCTCTCTCAAAATTGAACAATTCTGATAAAATGCATTGAATTGCCTCACCACTTCATAAGCGTAATTAGCTACCACGGAAGGGTCATACAGCGCTGCAGCTGATTGAAGTATTACAGGATATTGATACAACAATTTAATCAACTCTCTCTCTGATACGTGAAGCGTCTTTGTCTTCTTATCTGAGATAACAATGCCCACTTCCGCAGCCTTGCGTTTGATAGCTTGGGTTCTTACATAACCATATTGAATAAAAGGACCTGTATTACCATTAAAATCTATACTCTCCTGAGGATTGAACATCATATTTTTCTTGGGATCTACTCGCAATAAAAAGTATTTCAATGCTGCCATTCCAATTTTTTCATATACCTCTACTTTCTCTTGATCCTCCAATCCCGACAATTTTCCTTGCTCCTCAGATACCTCTTTGGCAGCATTATACATCTCCTCCATTAAATCATCGGCATCAACCACGGTACCCTCCCTGCTCTTCATCTTTCCTTCAGGTAATTCTACCATTCCATAACTCAAGTGATGACATGCTTCTGACTGCGGCCAACCCAATTTCTTGAGTACCTTAAACAATACTTTAAAATGATACTCTTGCTCGTTTCCTACTGTGTAAATTTGACTTACTGTATCCGGATAATCTTCAAATCGCAAAATAGCCGTTCCGATATCCTGGGTGATATACATGGCGGTTCCGTCCTTTCTAAGCAATGCCTTTTGATCTAAACCCTCGTCTGTCAAATCAATCCAAATACTTCCATCCTCCTTTTGAAAAAACACACCATTTTCAAGTCCTTTCATCACCTCATTTCGTCCTTTCAAATAAGTTTGACTCTCAAAATATAACTGGTCAAAATCCACTCCCATTTTTTGATAGGTAGCATTGAATCCTTCGTAGACCCACTGATTCATGGTCTTCCACAAATTGACTACCCCTTCATCCCCTGCTTCCCAAGCCCTTAACATGTCCTGTGCTTGCATCATACAAGGAGCGTGAGACTCGGCCTCCTCCTTGGTTTTTCCTTGACTCATCAAGTCCGTGATTTGAGACTTGTAGGTTTTATCAAACTCCACGTAATACTTCCCAACCAATTTATCTCCCTTCATTCCTGAAGATTGTGGGGTCTCACCGTTTCCTAAATTTTTCCAAGCCCACATGCTCTTGCATATATGTATTCCTCTGTCATTGATAATTTGAACCTTCGTAACGGTATGGCCGTTGGCTTTGAGCAATTCAGCCACGGCATAACCCAAAAAATTATTGCGCAAATGACCAAGATGCAAGGGCTTATTGGTGTTAGGAGAGGAGTATTCCACCATTATTCGAGGTTTCGAGTTGGGGGTGGCCCACCCCCAACTTTCAGCACTCCTCATTTGCTCAAGCGCTGTCAACCAATAATGATCCGAAAAACGAATATTAAGAAATCCCTTCACCACATTGAAACTCTCCACAAAATCTACATTCTCTTGCAGGTAGGCACCGAGGGCATTTCCTAATTCCTCGGGATTTTTTCCAGCGACTTTGGCCAATGGAAAAACCACTAACGTCGTATCTCCTTCAAATTCCTTGCGGGTTTCTTGAAATTGAATCTGCTTCGCTTCCCATTTCACTTGAAAAAGAGTTTCACCCGCTACTGCAATGTGATTGATCAATGATTCCATAATTCTGCATTTTTGATTTGCGATGCAAAGGTAAGAACGACCTACCTTTGCAGCATGAATTCTGCAACAAAGTCAACGGTATTGGATAGCATAGAAAGCGCTTTAGCTGATATAAAGGCGGGTAAGATCATCATTGTAGTGGATGACGAGGACAGAGAAAATGAAGGGGATTTTATCACAGCGGCAGAGAATGTCACTCCGGAGGTCATCAATTTCATGAGCAAAGAAGGGCGTGGATTGATCTGCGCAGCGCTCACAACAGAAAGGTGCAAGCAACTAGAATTGGATTTGATGGTGACGCACAATACAGATCCCAACAAGACCGCCTTTACAGTTTCTGTAGATTTACTTGGCAATGGTTGCACTACGGGCATCAGCGCTCACGATAGAGCCAAAACAGTGAAGGCATTGGTGGATGAAAACACGCAGCCAAGGGACTTAGCCCGTCCAGGGCATATCTTTCCGCTTATCGCTAAATCAGAAGGAGTATTGAGAAGACCTGGCCATACTGAAGCCACCATTGACCTAGCAAAATTGGCGGGATTCAAGCCTGCAGGGGTTTTGGTGGAAATCATGAATGAAGATGGGAGCATGGCCCGACTGCCCCAACTATTAGAAATTGCTAAAAAGTTTGATCTAAAAATCATCTCCATTCAAGATTTGATAGCGCATCGTTTACAATCTGAAAAACTCATCGTCGCAATGGGGCAAACTCCGTTTGAAACTCCTTGGGGAAATTTGACAAAATATACTTTCAAGCAGACCATCTCCGGTGAAGAACATTTTGCTTTGATCAAGGGCAATTGGAATGAAGAAGATACGGTGACTGTTCGGGTGCATTCTGGCCATTTGGAAACCGATTTGATACAAATGATTCAGAATCCCAATAGCAATTTATTGAGCAAGGGCATTCAAAAAATATGCTCACTGGATAGAGGAGCTTTGATTTATATGCACGCCAACAAAGCGCAAAAAAATTTACCGATGGACAATCGAGATTACGGAACAGGCGCTCAAATTATCAGAGAGTTAGGGATTCGCAGAGCGGCTCTTCTTACTCAAAATCCAGTAAAACGATCGGGTTTGAGTGGATATGGAATTGAAATCACCGATTATATCTCTTTTGAACAATGACAACAAAACAAAGCATTATCGATCAATTTGACCCGAATAGCGCGGGTTTGAAAG
>CANHWU010000122.1 GCA_947464415.1 Flavobacteriales bacterium | reverse complement strand
TACCATCACGGAGGTAGCCACAGAGATTCCTCTTTGCCTTTCAATTTCCATGAAGTCGGACGCAGCGGTTTTGGTAATTTTATTGCTTTTTACGGCGCCTGCAGTTTGAATGGCTCCTCCAAACAGGAGTAGTTTTTCTGTTAAAGTAGTTTTCCCGGCATCCGGGTGAGAGATGATGGCAAAGGTTCTTCTTCTGCTGATTTCTTCCGACTTATCCATGCGGCAAAGATAGGGCAATAGGCAAAAAAAAACCTGGCCGAAGCCAGGTTTACAAGGAGATGAATGGTTTATTTTATCAATTTCAAGGTCATCACATTTTCATTGGTTTGAAAACTGAAATGATAAATTCCACTTGCCCAATGTTGCGTGTCGATGATAATGGAATGAGCTCCACTGCGATAATTTTGCGTCATCGATGATTGGATCAAACGCCCTTGGCCATCGCGAATACTCCATGATGCTGGGGTGGTTAAGGGTATTTGAATTTTAACCGTGGTTTGATTCACCGTTGGATTGGGATAAGCGCTAAGAGCGGCTTGCTTTGGCGCATTCATCGCAGAGATACTCAAACTTTCATCTGTATTGATTCTAACCATTGGAATGCCATAGGTCCAGCCCCAAGAGGTGCCATCATGGAACCATGATCCAGGCCAAGTATTAAAGCCGGAAACGGCGATGTCGGTCAAATCGGTGGAGGTAACGGCGGCCAAATAGGTTTTGCCGGCTTGCACCTGCGCGGGTCCATCGGCAAAGGGTAAAGTAATAAAACTATTTTGGCCTGCGATGTTATCGTCTGCTGCCGTTACGGCATACTCGATGGTGTTTTGCTCGGTGTCCACCAAAATGGGCAATCCGTCGGCATCGACTCCTTGAAACTCATATAACTTGGCAGTAATCGGCGAACCTTCTCCTGAGGTTCCATAGCGCAGCGCTACCTCTATGGCGCCTAATGCATCATCTTGATAAATATCAAACAGATTTCCAAATTCATACACCGTGGAGTTACCATAGAACAATTGACAGATGTCATTGTCTCTTGCATATTCATGAGTAGTGATTTCAAGCGAATTGGAATTGGTGTTGTTAATCATGTTGATTTCATCCGTTCCATTGGTGACTAGACCGCTCAATTGAATTACTCCAAGGTTGGATGGGGTGAAGTCCGTATTGAGAGTTAGGGTGTCTTTTCCAAAAGACAATATTGTATCAGTGCTGCTCACGGTGTAGGGGCCGAAAGAGCTTCCGCCTTGGTTTACGCTAAATAGTACACTGACATTGTTTTGTGATTCAAATCCACCGTTACTGATCACGGCAGTGGCTTGTATGGGGCTGACCTGATTCAATGGGATTTGTTTGTAATCCAACAGACCGTTGGAAATAGTGGCATTGTCCCAATTGCCAAAAACTACTTTATTGGTCAATAAATCCAATGCATCCATTTCTTGAATCACCACATTATCCACCGCATATCCGGAAGCCCACTCTCCATTGTCTGACCATTGAAATCTCAATTGTAGGTTGGACATATTATCAAATGCATTCAAGGGAATCACAGCATTTTGCCAATAGGATTCATCTACATTGAGATCAGTTATGGTGTCATTCGGATAAATGGGAATCACACTAAAAGTAAGACCTCCATCCGTTGACATAGCAATTCTTGCCGCCCCTGCGCCAAAGTTTTGATCATGGAAGAAATCAAAATACAAGGCCATATTACTTAATCCGGTAAAATCGAGGATGGGAGTTTCTAACCAGGCGTTCATCAAATCACAGTCACAAGGCTCGGGATCATCGTTGGCCCCGGCAAACCGATTACCCGGAGTGGTGGAAGGAACAGGCCAATAGCCCCCTGAATTGGCGGTAGTGGCATCAAAAATTTTAAACGCAGAGGTCATGGTAATGCCGGTATTATCCAATACCTGGTTGGTAATCCATGTAGAGGGAATACCGGCGGGCAATGGATCCGTGGAACCGTCAAAATTCTCTTGCAGAACGACAATGCGCCCTGCATGAGGAGCCGTTGGAATAAAGTCTTGATGCGGAGTGGGCATCTGACTGTGATGTTGTTTGGAAACGACATGTTGACGAGCGTGGCTTCTTTGACCGTAGCTGTGCATTAATGAAATTGTCATAAATAACAACAAGAGTAGAGTTTTATTTTTCATGCAGTAATTTTTGACTAAAGTAAAAGAAATCCGTTAAAAATAGAAATGACATTGGACATTTGTATTGGAGTTTCTACTTTATATTTGAACTTTCAAATACATTATGAGTACAATTGCAAATGTTCATGCCCGTCAGATTTTGGATTCCAGGGGCAATCCAACCATTGAAGTTGAAGTTACCACTGCAGAAGGAGTAATGGGAAGGGCTGCGGTGCCATCAGGCGCATCCACAGGGATGCACGAGGCCGTGGAATTAAGAGATAATGATAAATCACGATATTTAGGAAAGGGTGTAACCCGTGCGGTACAAAATGTGTTGGATACACTCAATACGAACTTACAGGGCGCCTCGATTTTCGAACAGAATTTGATTGATCGCGCGATGTGTGCGATTGATGGCACAGAGAATAAGGCGGGTTTAGGGGCCAATGCTTTGCTCGGGGTTTCTTTGGCCACAGCACATGCAGCCGCTAATACTTTAGGGCTTCCATTGTATCGCTATGTAGGAGGTGTCAATGCCAATACCTTGCCCATCCCGTTGATGAACATCATCAATGGAGGTGCACATGCCGACAATAAAGTGGATGTGCAAGAATTCATGATTTTACCTGTGGGAGCAGAGCGTTTTTCGGATGCCTTGCGCATGGGGGCAGAGGTATTTCATCACTTAAAGGCGGTATTAAAGAAACAAGGCCACATGACCAATGTTGGAGACGAAGGAGGATTTGCTCCCAACTTGGCGAGCAATGAAGATGCCTTGAAGGTGGTGATGCAGGCCATTGAGTCGGCAGGGTATAAACCAGGCGAGGATATTTGTATCGGATTGGATTGTGCATCGACGGAATTTTATAATGCTGAAAAAAAGATGTATCAATTGGAGAGCACAGGAGAGTCTTTGACCAGCGCTCAGATGGTAGATGTCTGGGCCGATTGGTGTACCCGTTATCCCATTGTTAGCATCGAAGATGGTTGCGCAGAAGATGATTGGGAAGGATGGAAAATGCTCACTGAAAAATTAGGAAGCAAAGTACAATTGGTAGGCGATGATTTGTTTGTTACGAATGTTAATCGCTTGGCCACAGGAATTGAGAATGGTATTGCGAATTCTATTCTGGTAAAAGTAAATCAGATTGGAACATTAACCGAAACCATAGATGCTGTGAACATGGCTCACCGCGCGGGATATACTTCTATCATGAGTCATCGCTCCGGCGAGACCGAAGATACTACCATTGCGGATTTGGCGGTAGCATTGAACACAGGGCAGATCAAAACAGGATCAGCTTCTAGAAGTGATCGTATTGCGAAGTACAACCAACTATTGAGAATTGAAGAGCAGTTAGGTAAGATGGCGTATTATCCAGGAAAGAATTTTCCATTCATGCCGTAATTTTAAAAACAATTTTTATGAAGGGGCCGTGTGCCCCTTTTTTTTATTGAGTTGGGGAAATTAATGTTGCTCAAAGTACTCCATAGCAGCTAACCCATTTTCGACGTAATGCGGATCCGTTGTTCCACCATCAGGTTGGCCAGAGTTGTGGATTCGAAATGCTTGCTCGAATTTTTTATCCCTTATGATTGGACCATATGTATCGTCAATCCATTTCACGGCCCATCGAATGGATCCCTTTCCTCTTAAATCGGAGATATTAATGCCTAATTGAAAGCAGTGATAGCCCATCAACTGAAAAGGCCCCCACGAGCTGGCCAAATTGCGGAGCGCTTGATCTGAGCAATTTTTCAAGTCACTAGCCGTGATGTTACCCATTTTCATTTTCCCAGCCTTTACTTTTTTTAATTTCAGATAAATATGCTTCTCAAATCTCTCAGGAACATCTGATCTTCCGGAGCTTTCCAATACAATGAGCGCCTTTAAATAGGCAGCTGAAAGTTGATGTTTTTGAGCCAAGGCTTCCACTTCATCTCCATAGTTTGCCTGGGTATTGTAATAATCGGAATGAGCACACCCCAATGCGAAAGAACAGAAAATTATAAAACGGAGGCTTCGAAGGGGCATAATGAATGAATAATACATCACAAAATTATAAAAAATAGCAATGGTAAGGATGGTATAAAGTTGTCAAGTACAGATTGTGAAGTTTAAATTGTATTTGACCAAAAAATATTCATACAATTGGGTATTTTTGTTTTCCATGTCAATTGTAACATTCACCACGGATTACGGCAACCGAGATTATCGAGTGGCCATCGCCAGGGCGCAATTGTTGAATTGGGCGCCTACGGCCATGATCATTGACATAGCTACTTCTGTGACGCATTTCGATACCATTGAAGCGGCCTATTTGTTGCGATCTTGTTGGAAGTCTTTTCCAATGGGCACGGTGCATATTTTGGGGGTGAAGTCGTATTTAAAACATGACCCTTTGGTGGTCATAAAAGACAACCAATTTTTCATCGGAACGGACAATGGCATTTTATCGATGATTTTTGACGAGTCCCCAGATGAAATTTGGAAGCTGGATTTGCCCATGAGTGAGCATGACTATGAATTTCCTTTGGGACATTTATTTGTTCAGGCAGCGGCGCATTTTGTTCGCGGTGGCTCACCGGCTATGATTGCTCGCAAGACGGATCAAATGGACTGGATTCAATTTCCTATGGCGCAAATGGAGAATGGAGGCATTCGCTGCAATGTCATCCATATTGATGATTACGGCAACATGATTTTGAATTTCAACAAGGAAATGTTCCAAGAGAGCATCGGCAAACGAGGATTCACCATCCACGCTCGCTCCGCCCAAAAATCAGGAATGAGGAGCATCATGGATTCTTTTTTACCGGAAGGTATGGCAGACGGTATTCCCTTTGCCGTGTGGGGAGCCAATGATTATTTAGTAGTGGCGATGCGCAACACTTCGGTTCAAAATGGGGGTGGGGCGGCCAGGATGTTGGGGTATCAAAAGATGTCCAGTATTTTTATCGAAATCCATGATTAAGCGATTGGTGAAAATGACTTTTGATACTAGGCATTGCGAGGCCTTTGAATCTTTATTCGATGCCTATCGCAGCAAGATTGCCTCTGCCGAGGGCTGCACACATTTGGAGTTGTGGAAAGATGTGAATGAGCCCAATGTGTATTTCACTTATTCGCATTGGTTAGAGGTGAAATACTTGGATCAGTATCGAGAGTCAGCTACTTTCAAAGAAGTATGGCCATTGACAAAAAAATTATTCATTGCTGCTCCACAAGTATGGACAGTAGAACAAAAAGTATAACATGAAGGCATTGTTTTTAAAGGAAATTCGCTCGTTTTTAAGTTCTCTCATCGGCTATGTGGTGATGGGAGTTTTTTTATTGATCACCGGTTTGTTCCTGTGGGTATTTCCCGGCGACACCAATCTACTGGACATGGGGTTTGCTTCTTTGGACAGTTTGTTTTTTGTCACCCCTTGGGTATTTATTTTCTTGATACCGGCGATCACCATGCGCTCATTTTCTGAGGAGAGAAGAACAGGCACCATTGAGTTGTTGCTGACAAAACCTCTTTCAGAATGGCAAATCGTGATGGCCAAATACCTCGCGGGTTTATTATTGGTATGGATTGCGTTGTTACCCACATTGGTCTATTACATCACAGTGTATCAACTGGGTAATCCCATAGGCAATTTGGACAGTGGAGGCATCTGGGGATCCTACCTGGGGCTGTTTTTCTTAGCGTCGGCGTATGTGGCCATTGGGCTTTTTTGTTCTTCATTAACGGATAATCAGATCATCGCTTTTTTGGCGGCGGCCTTGTTGTCCTTTGTGATGTACAGCGGATTCCAGTCCATTGCCAATTTTGACCTGTTGGGGAGTTTGGATAATTTTGTTGGTAATCTCGGAATGCAGGCCCATTTCAATTCCTTGGGAAGGGGAGTAGTGGATTCGCGAGATGTAGTCTATTTTATCATCGTTAGCTATTTGTTTTTGCTGCTCTCTCGCTTGGTGCTGCTGAGCAGAAAGTGGTAGGCAATAATGGGATGAACCTTAACGTTGAAGCACCATGAGAATTCTCTTTTTTTGCGTCTTATTGTGTACCTTCTTTGGAGCAAGGAGCCAGAGTGTAGTGAAGCAAAATGAGCAATGGATCCAAGATTGGTTGACGGCCCACAATGAGTGGAGAAGGGAGGTGGGAGTGCCACCCTTGCAATGGAATGAGGAGTTGTCGCAGTCGTCTGAAAAATGGGCTTTACGGTTGTCCAAGAAATACGGACATTTGGAACACAGCAAGGGTCAGTACGGAGAAAATATTTATTGGAACAGCACTACGGTTTGTCCCGCCTCAGAAGCCACCAATGCTTGGGGATCTGAAAAGGAATTGTACCATGATCAAAAAATCAGTGGGAGCAATTATCAGAAGTTTGGTCATTATACCCAGATGATATGGCGCACCACTGCGGAAGTAGGATGTGCGGTGGTTTCCAATGGCGATAAAGGAACCTATGTCGTTTGCCAGTATTTGCCCGCAGGAAATATCATCGGACAACATCCGTATAAAAAGTAAGTTTTCCTCTCTTTATTCTTGATAGTTTTCATTTTTTGTGGAAGAGGCTGCGCGTATATTTGCCGCAAATCATCAATGCAATGAGAACAGATCAATATCAAGGACACGATTATTATTTAATGGATGAGTGGTTGACGGACGAGCACAAGCTGGTGCGCGATGCCGCCAGAGCTTGGGTAAAGAAAGAAGTTTCTCCCATCATCGAAGAAGCAGCGGAGAAGTGCGAATTTCCTAAACATCTCTTGCCCGGATTGGCGTCTATTGGTGCCTTTGGCCCTTATATTCCTGAGGAGTATGGTGGAGCGGGATTGGATCAAATTTCTTATGGTATCATCATGCAAGAGCTAGAGCGTTGCGATAGCGGATTGCGTTCCACGGCTTCG
>CANHWU010000121.1 GCA_947464415.1 Flavobacteriales bacterium | reverse complement strand
TTCAACAATTTCATTGATCATGGTCCAAAACTGTTGCTCATATAAAACCCTTAGCAAGGACAAATGACAAGCCACATAATAGGTCTCACTGCTTCGTTCACCCAAATATCTTCCTCGAATCGCAAATTCAAATGCCTCCGTTTCTTTACCCATCTTCCTAGCATTTTCCGACAGCCAAAAACAAGCGCGCGACATCAACTCTTCATGTCCTATCTTCTGAGAAAGTTCCCAACCTAAAAGTGCACTGCGTTCAGAATCAATCAATTTATTCTCTACAAAAAACCTTTGTGCTTTGTCGAGATGCTCAACACACCGACTCAAAGAATCAGCTTGGCCCTTCACAACATTCGTGTAAATAAAAAGGATTCCCAATACAAAAAATTTGACACGAAATATTTCATTCCAAATACTCATATCAATCGAGTTTATATTGAACAGATATACAAAATTGTCTCTGATACACGGGCATCAGCGGGAGTGTAGTTGAATATGGACTGCCTATCCAAAATGCACTATTCAATAAATTAGTCACGCCAATATTGAAACGCAAATTTTTAACTTTTTCAGAATTCTTTTGAACTGAAAAATTTAAAATTGGCCCATTGGAAATTCTATCATCTGGACGATAATCGACATAAAACAAATCTTGAATTAAACCGGCCAAGTGCATTGACCATTGCTTTTGAAAAGTCTTTGAGTAATAGACACCCAATCGATAACTCGGCATTCCCCAATAGGCCTTTTGGTCAAGATGAACCTCCATTTCCTGAAAAGATGAATTACTAATAACGCGATAATAAGTGGCAGAAATTTTAAGCTTGGATTTGATTCCTTGATACTGAAACCATGCATCCACCCCCTCACTGCCTGCTCTCAATCTGTTCTGATAACTCTCTGTAAAATCTGTAAACACATATGCGATAGGATCGGAAATCTCTGTATGGTAAACTGACAATTCTCCATTCAACCGATTGCCCAAGGTAACACCTACTGTTGCCTCATACATCCTCACCCTCTCACTCCGCAATCTTTGCTCCAAAGAACTATTATTTAAATTTTGTAAGGTAGGAATTTTGTAGGCCTCACTGAACATCGCTTTGATGTACAATAGCTTAAATATCTTACTATAGGCAATCCTAGGAGCAAACTGCGCCTTAGCAAAAGTATGGGTTTCCAATCGTCCTCCCAACAATAGTGAACCCCATTTCGAACGATAAAATATCTCCGCAAACAGGGCGGCATCTTCAAAATTGATCCGATTCTCACCATTCAATGCAAATGTTTGATTTCTCATCACAATAGAACTTCTCTGCTGGTAAGCCTGAAATCCATAATCAAAATAAAAGTTAGCATTGACTTTTGAGTTCAGAGCAATATTGAACTGAGACTTTTGTGATTTCGTGTTGGTATTGATGTAACTAGAGTCCAGCGTATTTATATCAAACCATGGGAGCTGATCCTGAAATACAAACTGGTATTTAATTCTCGTATGACTAGCTAACTTATCATCCCATTGCAAGTCGGCCCCCAACTGCCGCATCAAAACACTATTTTGGGCATCACTCAAATTGTACTGATAATTACTGAAATAAATGTTACTTCTAAATCTATTGCGCAATAAACCAATATTAAAATAAATCGATTCCACCTGAGAGCTATCGGCCCAAGACAAAGTATCTCCTTCAGGTAAAATCTGATATACTGTACTCCGCAATGACTTCGTTGTATTGAAGCCAACTGACAGCTTGTACTTATTGGCAATGGAATAATTTCCACTATAGCTGAAAGACTTTCGAGTATTGATACCCCTGGAGTAATTCAAATCTCCCTCTACCATCGATCCTACAAATTCAGAGTTGGTTTTTAATACCACATTGATTACACCCAAAGCCGCCGTCCCTCCGTATTTCACAGATCCCGGTCCCATGGTAATTTCAATTCTACTTACCATATTCAAAGAAACTCTTCCCCCAAGATTATAGGTGCCGTAATCCAAATCATTCACCGGAACTCCATTGATCATCACTAACACTTTTCCTTCTTGCGCCCAATTTCCTCTCAGGGCTATTCCAATACCATCTTCTACATCTCTTCCCAAAGCAATGTTAGAGGTCAACAATAAAACATCCATCAAATCCTTTGCATTCATGGCAGCTATTTCCTCTTCCGTAATAATTACTAAAGATCCAGGAGCCTCTCTACTATCTCTTTCCTCAAATGCGGCCAAGGACGATACCAAATTCCGGTTGATCACTATTGAATCTGAATTGACCAAAGAAAGTATGGAGTTCCGCAATTTCAAAGAATCTAAATTTTGACCCCAAGAATTGGTAAAAACTCCAATAAATAAAAGGAAATGAAAAGATTTTAACACTTTGTAAAGTTAAGGGATTAAAATAAAAAAATCCCCCAAATGGAGGATTTTTTTAATCGTTTAGGATGAATATTATTCAGCAACAGAAGTTTCCCCTTCTTTCTTGGCCATCAATTCCACATACTCTTGATTAGAACCAACAATCAACTTTTGGAACCTTCTCACCCCGGAACCTGCAGGAATATGGTGACCCACGATTACATTTTCTTTCAAACCAATCAAGTAATCTGTTTTACCTTGAACAGCTGCTTCGTTCAACACTTTAGTAGTCTCTTGGAAAGAAGCTGCAGAAATCCATGACTCTGTCTGCAATGAAGCTCTGGTAATTCCTTGCAACATTGGACGAGCCGTTGCCGTGATGGCTGGACGAGACTGCATTTCTGTTTTATCATTGCGCTTCAAAATGATATTTTCATCTCGCATTTGACGCACACTGATAATTTGTCCTGCATGGAAGCGATCACTTCCACCTGCATCCAACAATACCACTTTATCAAACAACAAGTCATTCTCTTCAATGAACTCCGCCTTATCAACGGATGTACCTTCCAAGAATCGGCTATCACCGGCGTCGATGATATCCACTTTCCTCATCATTTGACGCACAATTACCTCAAAGTGCTTATCGTTGATTTTCACCCCTTGAAGACGATACACTTCCTGGATCTCATTCACCAAGTATTCTTGAACAGCAGTCGGTCCTTGGATATCCAAAATATCACCTGGAGAAACCGCTCCATCAGACAATGGCATACCGGCACGAACAAAATCTTCAGCCTGCACCAAAATGTGCTTGGACAATGGAATCAAGTATTTTCTCTCTTCTCCTGTTCTGGAAGTAACGGTAATCTCTCGATTACCTCTCTTCACTCCTCCATAAGCCACAATTCCATCAATCTCCGATACAACTGCTGGATTAGAAGGATTACGCGCCTCGAACAATTCTGTTACGCGAGGTAGACCACCGGTGATATCACCACCACGACCCGCCATTCTTGGGATTTTCGCAAGGATGGTTCCCTTAGTAACTTTTTGTCCATTCTCTACATTCAAGTGAGCTCCCACTGGCAAAGAATACACCTTCATCACCTCGTCTTTCTTCTTGATCTCAATGCTTGGGTTTTTCTTTTTATCCTTGGTCTCGATGATTATCTTTTCAGAGAATCCGGTTTGCTCATCCACCTCTGTCTTGAAGGTGATGCCTTCTTCTACTGCGTTAAAGTCGATGACACCATCCTCTTCCGTGATGATCACGCTGTTGAAAGGATCAAACTCACACAAAACATCACCTTTGGTCACTTTATCGCCCGTCTTGACCATCAAAGTGGCTCCATAAGGCAAGTTCAATGTCATCAAGGCCGCTCCTGTCTTTTCATCCATGATCTTCAATTCAGAAGAACGAGAAACCACAATCACCTTTCCTTTTTCTGCGGTAACCGTGCGCAATTCATCAATTTCCACAGTTCCAGATGACTTCGCTTTGATATCGCTATCAATCGCGCTCGCCGAAGAAGCTCCCCCTGTGTGGAAGGTACGCAAGGTCAACTGTGTTCCTGGCTCACCGATAGACTGTGCAGCAATAACACCTGCTGCCATTCCCTCCTGAACCATTTTAGCTGTTGCCAAATCTCTTCCATAACACTTAGCGCACACTCCTCGCTTGCTTTCGCAGGTCAAAACGGAACGAATCTCCACTTCTTCGATACCTACATTATCAATCATATTGGCAATATCCTCACTGATCTCTTCAGTAGCGCCAACAATCAACTCGCCGGTTTCCGGGTGATAGATATCATGCACGCTCACACGACCTAAAATACGATCTCTCAAAGATTCCACCACCTCATCCGCTTTCTTCAAGGCGGAAGTGACCAAACCTCTCAAAGTTCCACAATCTACTTCGTTGATGATTACATCTTGCGCTACATCCACCAAACGACGAGTCAAATAACCTGCATCGGCCGTCTTCAATGCCGTATCAGCCAAACCTTTACGAGCTCCGTGGGTAGAGATGAAATACTCCAAGATCGACAATCCTTCTTTAAAGTTTGCCAAGATCGGATTTTCAATCATATCCTGACCACCCGCAGCAGCATTCTTCTGCGGTTTGGCCATCAATCCACGCATACCCGCTAACTGACGAATCTGTTCCTTGGATCCACGAGCACCAGAGTCAAACATCATATAGATGCTATTGAACCCTTGTTGATCGGATTTCAAGCGATCCATCAAAATGTTGGTCAAACGAGAATTGGTATTCGTCCAAATGTCAATCACCTGGTTATAACGCTCATTATTGGTGATGAGACCCATATTATAGTTTTCAAATACTTCGGTAACTTTAGCCGTTGCATCTGCTACTAACTTATCTTTTTCAGCTGGAATCACCACGTCAGACAATTTGAAGGACAATCCTCCTCTAAACGCCCAATGGTATCCTAGATCTTTCATTGAATCCAAGAACTTAGCAGCTCTTGCTACTCCAACAATCTTCAAAATGTCGCCAATGATATCACGAAGCGCCTTCTTGGTCAACAATTGATTGATGAAGCCCACTTCTTTGGGCACTACTTCATTGAAAATCACACGACCACAAGTGGTCTCTATGATCGTCGAGTTACCCGCGATATCCGTCCAACGAACTTTGATGTTGGCATGCAAATCCAATTTTCCTTCATTGAAAGCGATGATCACTTCCTCCGGAGAATAGAATGTCATACCCTCTCCCTTGCAAGGATGCTCTGGAGTACCCGTTCTGGACTTTGTAATATAGTACAATCCCAATACCATGTCCTGAGAAGGAACCGTAATCGGAGCTCCATTAGCAGGATTCAAGATATTGTGCGAAGCCAACATCAACAATTGCGCTTCCAAAATAGCCGCCGGTCCAAGTGGAACGTGCACCGCCATCTGGTCACCGTCAAAGTCAGCATTGAAGGCCGTACACACCAATGGGTGCAACTGAATCGCCTTTCCTTCTATCAATTTGGGCTGGAAAGATTGAATACCCAATCTGTGCAAGGTTGGGGCACGATTCAAAAGAACTGGATGTCCTTTCAATACATTCTCCAAAATATCCCAAACGATCGACTCTTTTTTATCTACAATTTTCTTGGCTGATTTTACCGTCTTCACTACCCCACGCTCAATCATCTTTCTGATGATAAACGGCTTGAACAACTCAGCCGCCATGTCCTTTGGCAAACCGCACTCATGCAATTTCAACTCTGGACCAACCACAATAACCGAACGAGCAGAATAGTCAACACGCTTACCCAACAAGTTTTGACGGAAACGACCTTGCTTACCCTTCAATGAGTCAGAGAGAGATTTCAACGGACGATTGCTTTCCGTCTTCACTGCAGACGACTTGCGGCTATTGTCAAACAATGAATCCACCGCCTCTTGCAACATACGCTTTTCATTACGCAAAATCACATCGGGAGCCTTGATTTCCACCAATCGCTTCAAACGATTATTACGAATAATCACACGACGGTACAAATCATTCAAATCAGAGGTGGCAAAACGACCACCATCCAATGGAACCAACGGGCGAAGCTCGGGTGGAATCACAGGAACCACACGCGTAATCATCCACTCTGGCTTGTTTACGATACGTGTATTCGCATCGCGAAAAGCCTCTACTACCTGCAAACGCTTTAACGCCTCGTTCTTTCTTTGCTGTGAGCTCTCTGTGCTGGCTTTTAAACGCAACTCATAAGAAAGCTCATCCAAATTGATGCGAGACAACATTTCATGCAATGCCTCCGCTCCCATCTTGGCCACAAACTTATTGGGATCCTTATCATCCAAATACTGATTCTCTCTTGGCAATTTGTCCAAGATATCCATGTACTCTTCCTCTGTCAAGAAATCGCCCTCAATGAAGGGAACTCCTTCTGCATTCACAGCAGGTCCAACATTGATGACAACATAGCGCTCGTAATAAATGATCTGATCCAATTTCTTGGTGGGCATCCCCAACAAGTAACCAATTTTATTGGGCAAGGAACGGAAATACCAAATGTGAGCAACAGGAACCGTCAAGGAAATGTGACCCATGCGCTCACGACGCACCTTCTTCTCCGTTACTTCAACTCCACAACGATCACAAACAATACCCTTGTAACGGATACGCTTGTATTTACCACAGTGACATTCATAATCCTTTACCGGTCCAAATATTTTCTCACAAAACAAACCATCTCTTTCTGGCTTGTACGTGCGATAATTGATGGTCTCTGGTTTTAATACCTCACCCATTGAACGACTCAAGATATCCTCTGGAGAAGCCAAGCTGATGGTGATCGATTTGAAATCGCTGGACTGTTTATTTACTTTTTTTGCTTGAAGCATTGTATTCAATATAATGTTTAACCCGTTCTTAATTAGTTATTTGAATTGGATGGATTCAAAGTGATGTTCAATCCCAATCCTCTTAGCTCATGCAACAATACGTTGAATGATTCTGGGATTCCAGGGGTAGGCATATTTTCACCCTTCACGATACACTCGTATGACTTCGCTCTACCCATCACATCATCTGATTTCACCGTCAAGATTTCTTGCAAGATGTTGGCCGCACCGAATGCCTCCAATGCCCAAACCTCCATCTCACCAAAACGCTGACCTCCAAATTGTGCTTTACCACCCAATGGTTGCTGAGTAATCAAAGAGTACGGTCCGATAGAACGCGCGTGCATCTTGTCATCTACCATGTGGCTCAATTTGATCATATATATCACACCCACTGTGGCAGGCTGCTCAAAACGCTCTCCTGTTCCACCATCATACAAGTAAGTCACTCC
>CANHWU010000120.1 GCA_947464415.1 Flavobacteriales bacterium | reverse complement strand
TAAAACGCATGATTTTGTTCTGGGTCCAGCACTTCCAATAAAGCACTGCTGGGATCACCGTGCACTCCCTGACCAATCTTATCAATTTCATCCAATACAAAAAGTGGATTGCCCGTGCCCGATTTCTTCAAACTTTGCAATATCCTGCCCGGCATAGCTCCGATGTAGGTTTTACGATGTCCTCTGATTTCCGCTTCGTCATGTAAACCTCCGAGCGCCATTCGCACATACTTTCTGCCCAGGGCTTCAGCAATAGATTTACCCAATGAAGTTTTACCTACTCCAGGGGGGCCGTACAAACAAATAATAGGAGACTTCATATCGCCCTTTATCTTGAGAACAGCCAAATGCTCAATGATGCGCTCCTTCACCTTTTCCATTCCAAAATGATCCCTGTCTAAAATCTCTTTGGCATGGTGTAAATCAAAATTATCATCCGAGTACTCTTCCCAAGGCAAATCCAACAGCAAATCGATGTAATTGGCTTGGACACTGAATTCCCCGGCTTGAGGATTCATCCTTTCCAATTTTCCTAATTCTTTAAAAAACACCTTCGCGACATTTTCAGGCCACTGTTTGGTAGCAGCTCTGGCTCGCTTCTCTTCAATCTCTTCTTTGATGGGATTAGCCCCCAATTCTTCTTGAATTTGCTTGATTTGTTGTTGTAGGAAATATTCTCTTTGCTGCTTGGAAATGTCGGTATGCACCTTTTTATGGATTTCATTCTTCATCTCCAACATTTGAATTTCCTTGGCCAAATGTTCATACACCATCCGAGCACGCTCCAATAGATCGGCAACTTCCAACATGGTTTGCTTTTGCTCCACGTTGGCCTTCATATTGGAGGATATAAAATTGGTAAGAAAACTCAATCCATTGATATTCTTGATCGCGACACTCGCCTCACTGGGAATTTCGGGAGAAATTTGAATCACTCGCAAAGCTTGATCCTTGATCGATTCAAACAAAGCCTGTTGCTCCTTATTGGAATCATCTCGATTGAGCTCCGGATACTCCTCCACTTGCGCTTTGAAATAGGGCTCTGTGGCCACCAAACCTTTGATAGAAAATCGTTTTTTACCCTGTAAAATCACGGTGGTATTGCCATCCGGCATTTTTAACATGCGAATGATGGAAGCTTGCGTTCCTATCATGTAAAGGTCTTCAAACGAAGGCTCATCCAAATCAGGATTGCGCTGCGCCACTACTCCGATGATCTTATTTCCCTTATTCGCTTCTTGGATCAAACGAATGCTCTTGTCCCTGCCCACTGTGATGGGAATCACTACTCCCGGAAAAAGCACGGTGTTGCGCAAAGGTAAAATTGGGAGCACCTCTGGTGTCTCCTCCTTGTCCATCGCATCTTCATCTTCTGCTGAGATCAATGGAATAAACTCATGATCTGATACTTCTTCAGGGAATAATTGATACAATCCTTCTTCTAACATACTTACTGCTCTTTTCTATTTATTTTTCAATACCAATGCCATTGAACATTCAATGACTTTGTGTCCCACATTAGCCATGATAAGCATAGGCGACGTGCAGGTCTGTCAGCATTTGTCTTTCATTTTCTGACAATTCCAATTTTCTGCGTGATTTTACAATGGCAATGGTATCTAAACATTTCTTTAAATCATAGGTCTCCCCGTGATGGGCATCTCCCCAATAAAATGAGGGGATGTGCTTGGGTAAAAATCCACCGCCATAGACATTGGCTCCCACACCCACAACAGTGCCCGTATTGAACATGGTATTGATACCGCATTTGCTATGATCTCCCATCACCAAACCACAGAAAGTAAGTCCCGTACCCACTTCCCTTTCGTGCCAATAAGAATATTGCTTCACCTCGGAATAATTATTTTTCAGATTGGAGCAATTGGTATCCGCACCTAAGTTGCACCATTCTCCAATGATGGCATTGCCAATAAATCCATCATGGGCCTTATTGGAGTATCCCAAAATGACAGAATTAGAGACCTCGCCACCCACCTTACAATGATCACCGATAACAGTGGGACCATATACTTTTGTTCCCATCTTGAGGGTAGCCCCCTTTCCCAAATAAAAAGGACCTCGAATCATACTTCCCTCCATCACTTCAGCCCCCTCATCGATGATAATGGGACCTTCAGAAGTATTTAAGAAACAACCATTGACCTTGGCCGTTCTGGCTATTTTCAGAGCATCTGTGTCTCCAATGAACTGGTTCGCTTGTCCTTGAGGCAGTTGCGACGAAAAGTATTGCCCATCCGCAAGGATCTGCTCTTTTGCCATCATAAATAAATCGCTCAGCTGTTCCAAACAAGAGCTCAAGATCCCCTCAGGAAGAGGGCTCCATTGGACGTCCGACCAATCAACACGCTCTGACCTACAAGCAACAGCAATTCCATCTTTCATCCAGCCATTGCCCAATGAAAGGGAGGGAAGATTTTCCGTCAAGGATAGGCTTGGACACCATCGTGCGTTCAAATACAATGAGGTAAGAGGATTCGCCTCATGAACATGTTTTCTATCCGATCGCAGGCTGACGTCATAACCCCATTTTTCCCATTTCTGCTGAATGGTTAAAATGCCCCACCTGATCTGCGCAATGTGACGCGTCATGGCAATAGGATAGAATTTCTTCAACCAAGCATCTTCAAATAATACAACCTGCTTCATCATGGTGCAATTTACAAGCGATCAAAGATCAAATACACAAATCACTCCGATAATTTTGAAAATTGATTGAACAATGAACAATTGCTTACTCCAATGGTTAATGGAACAAAAGCGAAGATCGTGCGAGAACAAATATTCACCATTAAAGAGTTAGAGAGCTTCACCGGCATCAAAGCTCACACCATCAGGATTTGGGAGCAGCGATACGGGCTTTTGACGCCAGAACGTACTGAAACCAACATCCGACGATATACTGACCAAGACTTAAAAAGGCTCTTGAATATATCGTTACTGATCAATGCTGGGATGAAAATTTCCAATATTTCTAAACTTTCAGAAGAGGAAGTGAGAATGAGTATTTTGGAGATGCATACCAATAAAGAGCAGCAAGAAAGTCATTCTTTGCATGTCCTTAAAATTGCCATGTTGAATTATGATGAGAACATGTTCTCCAAAATTATCGATCAACAAATTGCAGATCGTGGTTTATCCGAGACATTCACTAAAATTCTCATTCCTTTTTTGCAAGAAATTGGCGTAATGTGGCAGGCAGATGCCATCTGTCCCGCCCAAGAACATTTCATTTCTTGTTTGATCAGACAGAAACTATTCCATCATGTAGAAACCTTGGAGAATCCGCAACCGGATGATAAACGTACTCTGGTACTTTATTTACCTGAATTGGAAATTCATGAGCTGTCCCTCATCATGATGCAGTATGTACTCAAGAAAAGAGGATATAAGTGTATACTTCTCGGGCAAAGCGTACCTAGTGAAGACTTGGTGCAAGTGCATCAACGGTTGGGAAACGTTGATTACATCTCGATTTTCACCACGAATCCCCTTCCCATCTTCATGAATGATTATTTGAAAAAAATCAGCAAATTTTTCACGGATACGGAGTGCCATTTTCACCTAACTGGCCACTTGGTAAAGGGGCTTAAAAGTCCAGACTACCAATTGATTACTTTCTACAATTCCGTTGAAGAATTGCTCAACAATTTTGCATAAATACAGCATTTTATCACCAACAAAAAAGAGGACCAAAAGTCCTCTTTTTTTTGTGGTACCAGTTGGAATCGAACCAACGACACAAGGATTTTCAGTCCTTTGCTCTACCAACTGAGCTATGGTACCAAAGCGGGTGCAAATATAATGCTTTTCATCCATTCACAAAATTTAAAAACATTTTATTGCCAATATGCAGACATCATCTATTTGCTCTTGATCCCCTTTCCACTGATTAAACTCCCACTCTAAATTCATTTTTTGTAAATCGAAGGGTTGTGTTGCGATTTCGTTCAACTTCAATTTTAATCTTGAGGCCATGTATTTTTTTGCGTTGGGACCACCAAATTGATCGACAAAGCCATCGGTCATCAAATAGATACTATCCCCATGAAGGGCAGGAACAGGTGTCGTGGAAAACGGCTCCATCTGATGCTGAAATCCAATAGCTTGTTTATTTCCCTTTATTTCTATTAATTCACCACTCTTTTTCAAACACCACAATGGACGATTAGCCCCTGCAAACTGATAGGTTTGTGTTGATTTATGATAAACACACAAGGCGATATCCATTCCATCCTTTACCTCACGTTGACTCTCCTTAAAGGTATCAATCACCAGCGTTCTTACCTCATCCAAAATAACTCCCGGTACTCTCAATCCTTTTTCTTTGGTGGCTCGATTTAATGCATTTGAACAAACCACACTTACCATTGCGCCAGGTACGCCATGTCCCGTGCAATCCGCCACGGCCCAGAGCTTGTAATGGTCATCTTCCATTAGCCAATAAAAGTCGCCGGCCACAATATCCTTAGGCCAATAGATTAAAAAAGATTCATGGAAAGTTTGACGAATATTCTCAATGGGGGGTAAAATAGCCTGTTGTAGTTGCTGCGCATATTGGATAGAGTCAACGATATTTTTATTTTTTTCTTCCACATGAATTTTCTCGCGTTCCATCAATGCGGAGGCCCTTCTCTTCATTCTATAAGCGCGAAAAACGAGGAACAATATGATCAAAAGTATCGCTGCACCGGCCACTAAAAAATAGATGTATCGTTTTGACGCGGCTTGCTTCTCTTGATAAGCCTGTTTAAGTATAATCTCCTTAGCTTCTTCCTCCTTTATTTGTTGTTGCGCTTTCTGCACATCCTCTGCCGCCGCCAAAGCTTCGGCCAACATTCCATAGTGTTTGTACAAAGGTTGGATGAATTCCGCACATTTGAGGAGTACTTTTATTGAATTACATCCTCTACTGAGGCCGTAAGCCTCCGCAGCAACATTAAAGGCAAAAATCGAATCCCCTTTGGCTAAAAATAATTTAGCCTTCCCAATCAATGTATGCGCCAAACCTAAATTGTATCCAATACTTCTGAATTGCGATTCAGAGCGCTGAAAATTCTCCTCAGCTGCTGACCATTTGCCCATATCAAAATACATTTCAGCCAACTTTCGTAAAATCGTAGCTCGACCCTTAAAATCGTTCAATCTGGTTTTAATTTCTAGACTATTATTAAAATCAGACTCAGCTAATTGCCATTTTTCTAAGTCATAGTATAACTGTCCGCGATTATTGAAGATAACAGATTTAGCCGAAAGATTATCCGAAGCGGTTATTAGTTCAAGACTTTCATTGTAACTATTCAATGCACTTTCATAGTTCTTCAAATCATGGAAAATCCTTCCCAAATTCATCTTTATTTCTGCCAAATCATTCAAGTCTCCTAGTTTTTTTCGAATCTCCAATGACATTTCGGTATTTTCAATAGACCTATCGCTCTCTCCCACCCGTTTATAGTAAGTGCCTAAATCACTGTATACATTTCCCAAGATCTTCTGGTATCTTTGACTTTCAGCCCACTCAGACTCTCTATCTTTCAGCGATTGAAGGGCATTTTCAGCATTTTCAATAGCATCCAAAACATCCCCTTTGTTATATTGAATCCAAGCTTTGAAAACCAACGCGCCTTGCCTACCTAGCGGATCCTCAGCTTGCTGATAGAATTGCATCGCCACTTCGCAGCACTGAAGAGCCTTGATAAAATCAGACTTCATGTTACGTGCAATGGCTAGATCATAATGTGCCTCTGCTGCCTTCACGAAAAAAGCGGGATGAGGATGCTCACCCAGCACTGCAATGACCCAATCAGCGTACTTCGCCAATGAATCTGGATTATTGAGTTTATAAGCCTTGGCAATTTCCAATGCCAGTGTTAACCCAGAAGAGTCGGACTGCAACGATTGCCACTGTTTTTTCTTTTGATCTAAATTTTGGGCACTCATGCCCCATTGCATAGCGCAAAGCAAGCAAATGAGCACTAAAGCCTTCAGATTCCTCATACAACAAAGTAAATCATAGTTTTCTGAACTAACGTCTTAAGACCATAAAAAATGATTGTTTAACTTTAACAATTTTTTATTAAACAAAAATTTGGTTCGAGCGTCATTATGTTTAATATTTGCATTAAATAATTAAACAAAATAAATATGAGCACTATCGAATTCAATCAACTCGTTTCCGTTCATTCACAGTACCTGAACGGATTTGCGTATCACTTTACTAAAAATACAGAAGATGCCGAGGATTTGATTCAAGATACGCTTTACAAAGCCTTGAGGTACAAAGATCACTTCCAAGAGGGTACCAACTTCAAGGGTTGGTTGTACACGATCATGCGAAACATCTTCATCAATGGCTACAAAAGAAAGAAAATGCAACAGCAACTATCTCAAAGCAACCAGCAAGAATTTTTGATGAATAGCGTTGTAGCGGAGGATAATGTAAACATGTCCTTGAATCTCAAGGAAATGCATAAAGCCATTGATAACCTTTCATTGGACTATAAAAAACCATTCAAAATGTACTTGGAAGGTTTTCATTACGATGAAATAGCTCAAGACATGAATATCCCGATCGGCACAGTCAAGAGCAGAATCTTCCATGCTCGACAAAAATTGATGAATTCCCTCGCAGAATTCAATTAAGCTTTTGTCAACTCTTCTTTTTTATTAAGTTTGTGCAACCAACTCAATGAACAGTTGGTCTTTTTATCAATGACCAAAGCTATGAAAAAGTTTGTTTACCTGTTTCTCTTATTCTCTCCGTTCACTTATGGACAAGTACTGGTGGATCAATCCCTAACGATAGAGCAATATGTGACTGAGGTTTTGTTAGGTCCTGGAGTTTCGGCATCTAATATCCAATTTACCGGTTGTCCCTCACAAATTGGCCGACTTACCGGCGGAAACTCAGTAAACTTGATCATCGATGGAGGAGTTGTCCTATCCAGTGATAACGCAAAAAACCTTGAACTTCCTGCTCAAAGTGCTGATTCATATCTTGGAGTAGATGGTTGTACCGGGATTTCTCAACAGAGCGGCGACTTAGAGACCATAGCCAATTTAGTCCCCCCACTGATCGGACAAAGTTTTAGTGTAAGTTCGGTCAACGATGTCGCCATACTGGAATTCGACTTTGTGCCCACGGGAGATACTCTTCAATTTAATTACATATTTGGCTCTGATGAGTATCTCACTTGGATCAATACTGGATACAATGACATCTTTGCCTTTTTCCTAAGTGGTCCCGATATCACAGG
>CANHWU010000119.1 GCA_947464415.1 Flavobacteriales bacterium | reverse complement strand
TGACAAATGCAAAAGGCACCACTGAATTCCGATTTCTCCAAGAATTTCCGCTTTCTGGGATTTTGGGTATGCCTATTGGCCGGCTTGTGGTCCTGTCAGACAGTTTCAGAAATTTCGGAAGGTGCTCCGCCTTCCATCGAGTTCAACTGGCAGAGAAAGAACTTTCATCCCGTTTTATCCATCCCTGAGCGCAACAAAGACAGCGTCTGTTATGCCTTCTCTCTCCCCAGTAGTGATTTCATGCCAGGAAGTAATACTCAGCTATTAGTGAAATTTACTATTCAAACACAAAAAGAGGAATATGTCGTTCAAAAGAAATTTCTTGTACCGAATGCCGGCAGCAATACTCATTTTTTCAATGGAACCATTTATATCCCAACTGACAGCTTATCCGTGAGCGGAAGGGTACTTTTCAAAGAAATCAACACCATTCGACAAGAAGAATTTTCGCTTTGTTATTTACCTGTCCCATTGGGACCGGTATGGAAAGAAGGATTGCACCATCAGATTGTGGATGCCAATGAACCACTCTCTTTCCCTTCCAAAATCCCATTAAAAATGGCCTTGAGATCAGAGAAATTACCTTCACCTCCTTTTTCATCGAGCGCCCCGTTCATTCCCAATGAATTCTCAACTGTTTCCTCTGACTCCCTTGCCGTTATTTGGAAAGATAAAAAAAACAAAAATGTGACTATTCAATTTGAACAAAACAGCCAACTAACCTTTTTACACTGCTATCAGCAGCCCAAATACACTACCTTTCCATTCATACAATTTCAAGCCGACCTAGTGGGCCCTGTGCGCTACTTATGTTCCAAAGATGAATTCGATAAAATTCAACGATCCAACGAAGGGGCAGAAAATCAATTAGAAAAATTCTGGATAACTTGTGGGGGAGGAAAAGATAAAGGCAGAGAACTGATACAATTGTACTATCGCCGTGTGGAAGATGCCAATATTTATTTCACTCATTATGCCGACGGTTGGCGCACCGATCGAGGAATGATTTACTTGGTTTTTGGACATCCCCATCAGATAGTTGAGCAGGCAGATCGACAAATTTGGTATTATGGAGCCCAAGCGGACCCATCCACATTACAATTTATTTTTAATAAGAAGCAACACGATATTTGGGGAACATATTATCTCCTCGAAAGGAAAGAAGAGTATCGAAACGCATGGGAATACCAAGTAACGGCGTGGAGACAAGGCAAAATATTTGATTGATGAGAGAGCAAAAGAGCAAGCCGTTATTGGCTATTGGATTTCATGCCATAGAAGCTGCGCTGATAGCGGGAAAGCAAATTGATAAAGTGATGCTCACCAAAGGTTTACACGGGGAGTTGTATCATAACACAACCAAATTATTGAAAGAGCATCAGATTCCTCTTCAATTTGTGCCTATTGAAAAGCTCAATCGTATCTCCAATAAAAATCACCAAGGAATGATTGCTTTTCTCTCCCCCATCAGTTTTGGTAATTTGGAGGAAATTGTGAGTATCACATTTGAAAGGGGTGAAATACCACTTATTCTACTACTGGATGGCGTTACCGATGTTCGCAATTTAGGGGCGATTGCCAGATCCGCGGAATGCATGGGTGCACATGCTATCGTGATACCGGAAAGTGGGAGCGCTCCCGTGAATGAAGATGCGGTAAAAACGAGCGCCGGTGCTTTGATGCACTTGCCCATTTGTAAAACGAAAACAGGATTAGATGCCGTTCAATTACTCCAGAGCATGGGAATTACTTGTATAGCGGCGAGTGAAAAGGCGGAACAGACACCACAATCAATAGATTTAAAGCATCCAGTATGCTTTGTAATGGGGGGGGAAGAAAAAGGCATCAGTAATAACATTCTAAGAACTGCAGATCATTTGATTCGCATTCCCATGAAAGGCATCACCACATCGCTAAATGTCTCTGTAGCGGCGGGTATGCTTCTTTTCGAAACCATGCGACAAAGAATGCTGTCATGAGTAAAAAAATCAACCCTCAACATCTGCCTTTTAAAAAAGGAGACACACTTGAGGTGGTCATAGACGCGATGGCTTTTGGAGGGAAAGGCATCGTTTGGACTGCGTTAAAAGACCAAGAGCGCGTGCCAATCTTCATAGAAAATGTTATTACCGGACAACGCAGATGGATTCAAATCACTAAAATAGATCGCCGTCACATTGAGGCCAGAGACATTGCCCTGATGGAAAAGTCAGAATGGGAGGTGGATATTCCCTACCAAGCCATTCCGGGCGCACCCTATGCAACCTTGCCCTACGAACGGCAACAGAGTTTTAAGCAAGAAGAGGTAACAACGCTGCTAAAGAAATTCGCTAAAATTGAATCCCCCGAAATCCTTTTCGACGAATTTATCTCCTCTCCATCTCTTTGGCACTATCGCAATAAAATGGAATACAGCTTTTCTGTTATTCGATGGGATCATACAACCAAAGAGACCCAAGATGATTTTGCTTTGGGGTTCAAGAAAAAAGGCACATGGTGGATTGTGGAGCCACTCTCACATGACTCTGGATTATTAGATGCTCAGTTAGAGACTCAAATGTCAAAAATTCAGCAATGGTGTATAGACAGCGGCCTACCTGCTTGGCATCCTCCGCAAAGACATGGATTCTATCGATATTTAGTGGTCAGAAAGAGCTACGCGAATGATGAGTTACTGCTGAATTTAGTGACTTCAGGAGAAGGATTAGAAAATTTTGATGCTCACGGCTTTACCCAATTGCTCAAAGATATTCTAGGTGAAAGATTAGCGGGCTTATTGCACACCATCAATAATGATAGTGGAGACCGAGTGGATCCTTTGAATGGCGAAACACGTTTGTTGTACGGAAAGACAACCATCGAAGAAACTATATTAGGATTGAATTTTGAAATCAGCATGAAGAGCTTTTTTCAAACGAATCCCAAAAGTGCGGAGCGGCTCTATACAAAGGCGATGGAATACGTGGGAAAAGCTAAAGGAAGCGGTACTATTTTAGATTTATTTTGTGGCACCGGCACCATCACCCAACTGCTGGCCCAACAAGGTTTCGATCATGTCATCGGAGTAGATATTGAGGAGAAAGCGATCATCAATGCACGAGAAAATGCGTTGCGAAACCAAGTGCACAATGTGCAGTTTTTTGCTGCGGATGTCGGCAAATTTTTAAGTGAATACCCGGAATATAAAGGACACATTTCAGTACTTATGATGGATCCTCCTCGAGCCGGCATAGCTCCAAAAACCTTACAAAAGGTGATTCAATTGGAATCTCAACATATTGTTTACATTTCTTGCAATCCCGCCACATTTGCAAGAGACACAGAAACCCTACAGACCAATGGTTATTCTCTGAATCAATGGAGCCTTGTAGATCAATTTCCTCACACGGCTCATGTAGAGGTGGTTGGAATATTTTCAAAACGAAATGATCTACAGCCCATCCAGTAACTGAGTGAATGCCTGATCTGTTGTTGGAGACAGGGAAATATTCAATGTTTGACTGCCATTGACTTCCAATTCCTGGTAGTAATAGAATAACTCACCATTTACGCCCAAGGCCAACGCCAATACTTTTGTAAATACACCATCAGGAATACCATTGATATTGTTCCCTACTTTTTGAAGGACAGAATGTGTCTCAGGTAGGTAAGCGAAAATGGCAACATTAGTAAGATCATCAACATCCGATTCAAAAGAAATCGTATGAAATAGACTTCCATTGATCAAACGATCAGCATTGATCCAACCTAACCGCTCAATAAAAGCCGAATATCCAATAGTATCAATTTCAAAAATTGAGTTTTGAAGAGGAGTAATGCCGAAGAAAGATAAATCAGAACGCCAATTCAGTGGACTGACTGCCTCGTCCCCATAAAACACAGTCATAAAATTAGGCAATGCTGAATCCGAAGGCATACTTACCTTGAATGCGCAACCCTCCATCAATTGAAGAGGCATTCCGTTCTTTTCAGCCCTCAATCTAATTTCCCCAGCAGACTGAATGGCCTTATTGGCGCTTATTGTAGGCATTTGATAGTAGATCATATCCTTTGCTGAGTACAGCTCAACCAGTTTCACAATAAATGGATAGTCAACAGAATCTCCATTGGCAAATTCCAAACAATCAATGCTTCCCCAAATCGTTGTACCCTGATTTCCAACAATGGGTCCAGTGCCAGAGGTGTCAATTACAAAAATTTGCTCATCCTGTTTCTTAGCATCCAAGTATTGATTAGGAGATTCATAAGTATTCAAATCTTGCTCGATTCTATCTTTGGAACAAGCCATCAATACCACTGCGCTCACCAAAACAAACTTCATTGAAGCGAAGAGAAAATTTTTCTTTTTCATTTTTACTTTATTAATTGTACGCTGCACATTTTTCTTTTTTTGTGGAGCCCAACTTGGGCGAAAATAAAAATCCAAGCTGCAAATGAGCCTCTTGGAATTTAATGTTATACCTCCACTCCAAAAATAGTTTCACTGATTTACCCCGAGAAACACCCGCTCCTATTTCCGCATTCCAATTATTTAATCTCGCGTTTTTCAATTTTGAATTTTGATAGCTCATCCATTGATTAAATCCTCCATGGATGATAGAATAACTACTCCACCTTCCTTTTGATAAAAGTTGAGCATTGACCGCAGCTCCTAAGGTCCACTCATGTACCTTATTAAAAGCAAAAAAGTAAGAAGCCTGCGGGACTATTTGAATCTTCTTGTGGGGACGAAAGACACAACGCATACCCAAACCAGAACTCTCAGACTGCAAATTATACATCCCTGTGGCTCCCCACTCCACTTGTGACAGAGCCATGGTTGGCCAAAACACAATAACAACCAACAAACCTCGCCAATTCACTAACACAAATATAAAAAAGTCAATGACTCCATAAAAAAAAACTGCACCAATCACTCGATGCAGTTTTGTGGGTTGTTTTTCACAACCTAAGGTTTGGCACCTTGTCTTATTATACAACGCCTTGATCGATCATGGCATCCGCCACTTTCACAAAGCCCGCAATGTTTGCACCTTTCACATAATTGACATAATCACCATCTTTTCCATACTGAACACACGCTGCGTGAATGGATTTCATGATGTTGTGCAATCTCTGATCTACTTCCTCTCTCGTCCAACTTAAACGCAAAGAGTTTTGTGACATTTCCAAACCTGAGGTAGCTACGCCACCCGCGTTAGAAGCCTTTCCGGGGGAGAATAGAATTTTATTCGCATCAAATACCGCAATCGCCTCTGGAGTAGAAGGCATGTTAGCACCCTCTGCCACCGCCATACAGCCGTTGGCGACCAATGCTTTTGCATCATCTCCATTTAACTCATTCTGAGTGGCACAGGGCAACGCGATGTCACATTTTACTCCCCAAGGAGTTTTACCTGCTACAAACTCACAACCGTACTTGGTAGCATATTCTTGGATTCTGCCACGCTTCACATTCTTCAACTCCATCAAGAAAGCCAACTTATCTGCATCAATACCATTGGCATCATAAATATAACCAGAGGAATCAGAAGCTGTCACCACCTTCGCTCCCAATTGGGTGGCCTTTTCAATGGCAAATTGCGCAACATTTCCTGAACCAGAAACCACAACCGTTTTCCCTTTGAAATCTTGACCCTTTGTAGCCAACATTTCTTGAGCAAAATAAACGGTACCGTAACCTGTAGCTTCTGGACGAATCAATGATCCTCCCCAATTACGACCCTTTCCAGTTAATACTCCTGTAAATTCATTTCTCAAACGCTTGTATTGTCCGAACATAAATCCAATCTCACGACCTCCAACACCTATATCACCGGCTGGGACGTCTGTATCCGCTCCGATATGACGAGATAACTCCGACATAAAGCTTTGACAAAATGCCATCACCTCACGATCTGACTTACCTTTTGGATCAAAATCAGATCCGCCTTTACCACCCCCCATTGGAAGGGTTGTCAAGGAATTCTTGAAAATT
This sequence comes from Flavobacteriales bacterium, assembly GCA_947464415.1. Classification (GTDB taxonomy): domain Bacteria; phylum Bacteroidota; class Bacteroidia; order Flavobacteriales_D; family Sanyastnellaceae; genus CAMCTV01. Next base: position 1,300 of record CANHWU010000119.1, on the reverse strand, counting down.
TGTTCAAATCCCAAGAACTTTAAAACACTCAAATTTACGGTGGGGTGGAAACGCAACCCCCCTTTGTAGGGACCGATAGCACTGTTGAACTCAACTCTGTAACCGCGATTCACCTGGATCTCCCCTTTGTCATCTACCCATGGAACACGGAAGATGATGGTGCGCTCTGGCTCCACAATGCGGTCTAAGATTTTAGCATCCTTATACTTTGGATGCTCTTCCATGAATGGAATGATTGCTTCTGCTACTTCATGAACAGCTTGCAAGAACTCAGGTTCGTTAGGGTTCATTGCCTTAACTTTAGACATAAATGCGTCTACCTGTGCTTGATACTTGTTTGACATAGTTTATTATTTATTTAAATCAAAATCGGGGCGAATATAGACCAATATTTTGAGTCCTCCACCCCATGAATTGATGATTTTTATTTTCCACAATTCCCTTACCTTTTGTTTCTTTGCTTATTGATTGATTAGCTTAATTTGATATGTGGGGTAAAATTGCCGGATTTATACTGAGAAACAGGATTCTCCTGGGCAGCATTTTGATATTGCTTACGGCTTGGATGGGCTGGGAAGCGAGAAATGTTCGCATGAGCTATCAATTTTCGGGCGTATTGCCCCATGACGATTCTACCTATTTGGCCTACGAAAACTTCACGAAGCAATTCTCAGAAGATGGCAATGTCCTGGTATTTGGCTGCAACGATCCCGAAATTTGGGAACTTTCCAACTTCAATGCTTGGAAAGAACTCGGGGAGCAAATGAAAAAAGTTACTGTGCCCATTGAATGCCAAGAAGGCGGACAAACGATAACCCGAGAGTTGCCCATTGTAGATAGTATTTTCTCCATTGCCCATGCCTATGAAATGTATGCAGACACGGTGGTGCAGCGCAATGAAGAGAGTGAAGAAATGCAGGTGGACACTGCCTACAAATTCAGTTTCAGAAAAATTGTCCCCTTCACGCCCCGAAATCAATCCACTGTTGATAGCATACATGACAAACTACATTCACTCCCCTTTTACGAAGATTTGTTATACAAATCCAAGTCTGACGCTACCATTTTGATGGTATTCATCAATCCGAATATTTTCAATTCCAAAAACAGGGGCGATGCCGTGGACCGCATGGTGGCAATAGCCGATCAATTCAAAGAAAAAACTTACATTCCTGTTTATGTAAGCGGCCTCCCCTTCGTTCGCAACACCATGATGACGAAGGTGAAAAAAGAATTGAAATTTTTTACCATCCTTTCTCTAGTCGTTTCAGCCCTTTCCATTTTGGTGTTTTTCAGGAGC
>CANHWU010000118.1 GCA_947464415.1 Flavobacteriales bacterium | reverse complement strand
TTCCTTGTCACGTTTGTCCCGCTCGGCTCAGCCGAGATTGTCCCTATGAAATGACCACCCCGTCTCGTTTAAAACGAGACACCCCTCCTTTCCTTCGCTTCGCTCAGGTAGGAGGGGAGATGTTGTCCGCTCACGCTCTGTAGCGAAGCTTCGCTACTCGCACTGAAAAGACCACCCCGTCACGTCTAGGCTGAGCCGAGACGATAGCGATAGCGAGGCATCGCTATTCGCTAACCCCTCCTCCGGAGGGGAGATGTTGTCCGCTATTGACAATTGTACAAAACATACTTAATGGTCACAGGAATCGTGGGGACGTAGCCGGGTTTGACAATGTAAAACCATACCTGTTGAATGTTGGCGCCTGCAGGAGCCACGCTGGCAAAAAAGTCTGAAGGTATCATCGTGTAACGAAACTTTCCGGGCTGATTAGTAACCGCCTCCATCTTCAATAACGGATTGTTACCGGCTTCGGCGGGTGCCGAAATAGCATAGGTTTGATTACCCACTTTGGCCGCCATATAAACATAACATTCATCGGCGCCTAGATTCTGCAAATTTGCATCTGTCTCTTGCCCATTGTCATAAGTAATGGTAAAAAAATCATCGGCTCTGGAGGCCTCCGGAAAGTAACAGAATTTTTCTGCGCATAGGGCTGGCAAGATCTCAATTCGCAAATCTTCAGTTTTGGCTTCGCCCAAGCCATCGTCCGGAAACGCATTGCCATTGTCCAATTTGGCCAAACACGAAATGCCTGAGCTGTACAGTTGTAAAGGAGTACAACCATAAAATTGGGTGGGCACCATGGTGATGGAGAAGATCATCCCGTTGACATGGGTCATGCGCATGCAATCATTGGAATTACCCCACTCTCCGTTCCCGCAGGCTGGTCCCGTAGGTTGCCAAGTCCACATGTAAACAGAGTCTTTGTACTCCGGATGATTGGTGAGGATGCCTTTCAAGCCATAGGTGGTTTGACTCAAGTCAATGTAAATGGTCATGGTGTCATTGGCATTGGTAGGGGAGGGAAGCACAAAGGCAGCTTGTCCCCAAGTGAGTGTGCTGATCGCTATCAACAAAATAGACAAGATGTTTTTCATGGGTTGATGCGGTTAAAGTTAAACTTGTAAATCACGTTTTTAAAACCTGTGCTGTTGCACGTTCTGTCGATGTTCAATCTCATATTGGAAGAATTGGCGGTTACCATCGCTCCCATGCTCACCTCGATGGTGTCTGTTGCCGACTCCAAAATTAAAGTGGAAGGTGCATAGATGTTATCCAGGTGCCATTTTCCTCCATTGCCTAAGAAATTTCGCCCTTGTGAAATTTCCACAGCGTAATCATGTGTGGTGGCGTCGAGGGTGATGCGCATGGGTTGCACTCCATCTACAATGTACCAGCTGCTGAGATCACGCTCCTCTAAAATTGGACTGTTGGGATCTTGCACAATGAATTGATTCAGCTCCCATGTTCCGTCCATGCCGATTTCTTTGTTAGAGGTTTCACCGAGGTCGCCTTTGATTTCTGGTTTACAGCTGGCGATGATGCTGCTGAGAACCACGATTGAAATATAAATTCTACTTTTCATCTTAATTGTTGTTATTAATTACAACCACCTTCTGGATTTCCCACAAAGCTGGCTCCTGTAAATTCATTATTGGGAAACTGCAACGCCATACCTGGACAGTTCCAAGGTGCATTGCGGATATTGCTCACCACGCCTTCCATGGCCAATCTGCGGAAATAGTCTAGCCATTTTCCTTCCCCGATGGTTTCAATTCTGTATTCTCTTCTGGCGGCTGCTTTTACCTCATCAATGCTCGCATTGGAAGGGAGGGCATTGTTTTGTGTATAAGCGCGTGCGCGAATCATGTTCAGATCATTGATGGCCTCATTCAAGCGAGCGGGTTGGGCATAAGCAATGGCCTCTGCTCTGATCAACATCAATTCTGTTTGGTAAATCAAAGGAACATTGAATACCACTTTGTCTTCGAATCGAGTCAGGGTTTTTCTGGCGCCACTTGTGCTTAACCAGGACATTCTTCTATCCGTATCGCTATTCTCGGAGATGAACTTATGGAAGGGATTTTCTAATTCACTGTTAGAAGGGTAAGTTGGATCATACCACAATGTCAAATTGGGAGGAAGCACGCCAGCGGCATTGTAGTTGCCGATGAAATCATCCGTTCTTTGATCATTGTCAAAGCTCACCGTTCCAAAAATATTTTCAGAATAGGGCAGTGCTACTAAACTGTTGTTACTGCCTTTGGCCGTGAACGTGCTGATGATCACATCCCCAGCGGTTGCGGTTTGATTCGAAAGTTCAAAAATGGAAGTGCCTTCAGTATTCAATACATCCAAGGATACATTCTCGCTATTGGTAGTTCCATCATTGATCCAATGCAGTTCATACAACACCCCTGAAACCAAATCCACGGTAACTTCCACGCGCATGGAATCGGTCATTTGTTGTCCAAATTCAGCCACCACTCCGTTGGCATCGCGCAATTGGAAATAACTTCCACCCCAACCAGTGGTGGTGTCGCAATACAAGTCCATGGTGTAGGTGCATTCCACTGGGAAACGATCAATGCTCAAGCTTTGGAATTTACTCGTTTCAATCACCTCATCGCAATAAGCGATGGCTTGCGCATAATTTTTCATTTGAAAGTGCAACATCGCCAAAGCCCCTTTGGCGGCATCGGCAGTGGCATAGTTTCCATTGCTCAAAGGCAAAGCGGAAGCACAATATTCCAGTTCCGATTGGATAAAAGTGTACACCTCTGCCACGGTATTTCTTGGCAGTGGTAAGTTGGAGGCTTTGTCACGAATGACAATACCCAAATGACTGTTGTTGGGGGTGTATCCATACGGTTGCGCCCAAAGCTTGGCCACATGCCAATGGCAAAAAGCACGGATAAATCGCGCCTCTGCTTCCATTCTGTTTTTTTCTGCCTCACTCAAACCCTCAATCAAGTCAAAGTTCTCCAACAAGGAGTTGCAACGATAGATGGCGTAATAAAAATCACTGTACACGCCATTGGTAGTAGGCGTAAAGAAGTTGGTTTCCTTGTTGTACACCGATTGAAAATCCAAACCATTGGGATCTGCCAAGTTGTTACTGAGCAACTCTGCGAGATTTTGATAGCTGCCGTCAAAAACATTGGCCATTACATCGTAACAGCTGTTGAGCAAGCGTTGCGCATCATCGGGCGTCTTCAATGCATCTTCCGCTAAGATGGCTCCATCAGGAGGGTAATTCAACATTTTTTCGCAAGAGAATAACCCTAATGAAAGAATGGCGAGGGATAAATAAAATATCTTTTTCATCTTGTTCAAATTTAGAAATTAGCACTCAAGCGGAAGTTGAAGCTGCGCTCTTGCATTGGGGTTAAATAAGTTACATTGGGGCTCAAGTTACGATCTTGAGCATTTTCAAAGTCACGCACAATTTCTGGATCCAAGCCAGGGAAATTGGTAATGGTAAATACATTGGTGACAAATGCGCCGATGCTCAAGCTTTGTAATTTTAAGAACTCGATGCTGGACTTTTGAAAAGTGTAATCCAATGACAGGTTGCGCAAACGCAAGAAGTCTGCATTGTAGATGAACAAGGAAGTATTCCACCATGGGAATCCAGCGGGCAGTCCGTAGTTGGTTTCATCCAAAGTCAATTTACCATAGGTGGCATCGTCACCGGGCTCTTGCCAACGATCTAATACATCTGTGCGCATATTCCAACTCGAAACCACACCCAATTGGCGTTTAGCGCTGGAATCAAAAATCTTTGCTCCGAGGCTATAGGTACACAAGGCAGATAAAGTAAGATTCTTCCAAGTCCAGGTATTGGTGAAACCACCGTACATCTTGGGCAATCCACTTCCTACGAATTTGCGGATAGAGTTGTCATAGTCATACGTTTCTTTACCCTCTAAATCGAGATAAACGGGACGGCCATTCTCTGGATCGATATGGGAGAATTCCACCAAATAGAATGAGCCAATGGGTTTACCCACAATCACACGAGAGTCATTGGTTCCCCCGCTCACTGCATCGGGCGTGTACTCACCGATGCTCACGAGCTCATTGTAGTTGTAGGAGAAGTTGGCGGTTGTTTTCCATGCCAACGCAGATTTCTTGAACCAGTTGTATCCTACGGTCAACTCTAAGCCTTGGTTTTTTACCTCCGCTACATTGTCCCAGAAGTTAGAGAAGCCAGTAGAAGCGGGTAAGCTAACATTCATGAGAACATCGCGGCTGTATTTGCGATAACCCTCTACCATTACCGTAAGGCGATCTTGCCAAAATCCGGTTTCAATGGCGAAAGAGGAGTTATTGGTGGTTTCCCATTTCAAATTATCATTTCCTCTTTGCGTGGGGAAGATGATGGGTTGCTGATTGTACAATAGTCCGTTGTTAGCAGCGGAATACAAAGAGTATTGTGCATTGGCAGGAATACTAGAATTTCCTGTCAAGCCCCAGCTGGCACGGATTTTCAAGAAGGTGAGGTTTTTATTGTCCTTCAAGAAATGCTCCTCGGATACTACCCATGCAGCGGATACTGAGGGGAAGTTTCCGAATTTGTTATTGGTACCAAATCGAGAAGAGCCGTCTCTTCGGAAGGTAGCGTCCAAGAAATATTTTTCTTTGTAATTGATGCTTCCTTTGGCAAAGAAACCGATAAAACTGAATTCTTCTTTGTTGTAAACATTTCTTATACGCGATGTATCTCCAGGGTTGACATCTGAAAGCTCTTGGATATCTTGACCCAAGTTAGGAATGTAGTCGTTATAACTGTCCGTGTTAGAAGTTTGTAACTCATGTCCCACGAGGATATTGGCATTCAGATGCTCCATCAATTCTTTGGAATACTCTGCTGTTACATTGTAGCTATAGTTTCTCACAATGCGTTGGTCACTAGAGTAGTTACCCAAAGAATTATTGACATCCAATGCTGCGGGATTGAGACGATTCTCTCCAATGTGCATCCAATCAAATCCTCCCGTGGCAATGACATAGAGATTTTTGTAAGGAGTGTAAATGATGCGGGCAGAATTCACAAAACGATCTTCCACATTTGCCCAACGCTTGAGGTTTCTGGCCGCTACTGGGTTTTTGGTTCCTCCCCACTCATCGCGCCAGAAGAAATAATCACCGGGTTTGTTCACCACCTCTCCGTTGGAGTTGTAGGTGGTGTCGCTGTGCAATACGGGGTAATAGGGAAGCGCATTGGACATAGCATCTCCCAGTCCACCTGACCATGCCGCATCTACGCGATTATTGATACCGCGCGTGCCGGACAATGCCAAGTTAACACGAAGTTTTTTTCCAATTTTAAATTCAGGATTGATACGAGCGGATAGTCTTCGGTAGGAGTTACCAATCATGAAAGACTCGTTGTTGTCGTATCCGAGAGAGAAATAGACATTATGGTTTTTTCCACCATATCTCGCACCGAATTGGGCGCCATACTTATTGCCCATGCCAACCGTTTCTTTGACCCAATTGGTATTGGTTTTCATGGCTTCGTTGTAGGCCGCTTCTCGAGTGGCAGCGTCATCCGTGGCGGAGGTAAGATTGGGCAACCAAACATAACCAGTACCTCCATCGTTTTCCCATGCCTCTTGGCGTATTCTGAGATATTGTTCAGTGTTCAACATATTGGGCAGAGAGGCGGGAGTGGCAATACCTGAGTTGATGTTAAAATCAAATTTCCATCCTTTTTGTCTGGCTTTTTTGGTGGTGATGATGATGACGCCATTGGCTGCTCTGGATCCATATTCACCTGCTGCCGCTGCATCTTTTCTTACTTCTACGCTTTCAATGTCTTGCGGGTTGATGGTAGCCAGAGGATTGTTGTTCATTGCACCGCTATTGCCGCGCAAAAAATAATCGTTGGTAATGGGAATACCGTCCACAATGTACAAAGGGTCTCCACCTGCAGAGATGGAGCTGATACCTCTGATACGCACAATGGAGCCTGCCCCTGCCATACCAGATCCTTGAGAGATTTGGAGACCTGCAGCTTGTCCTTGAAGTGCGGCTTCAAAAGATGGAGTTCTTACAGCCGTGACGTCTTTCCCATTTATCTTTGATACAGCTCCTGTATTGGGTTTGTTTCGCTCAATACCGTAACCCACAATCTCTAAATTTTCAAGAGTAATTTCGTTGCTTTTTAAAACAACATCCAAGGGGAAATTCTGTCCATTGGAGAGCGCAATGGTTTGTTCAAAATTTTCAAACCCAATGAATGTGATTTGTACTTTGTGCTCACCAGCGGTCAACTCTAATTTGAATTTACCGTCCATATCTGTTTGCGTACCTTTTCCTGTAGCGAGTACAGCCACAACGGCACCGGGGATGGGATTGTTCTTGTCATCCTTCACTGTTCCGGATATGGTTTGAGCGTTCATCCCAATGGCTCCTATCATCAGAAGGAGCAGTGTGTAAATGGTGGTTTGTATTCTCATTCGATTATTCTTTGATTAAAGTTATGATTTGTAAGGTAGTATTGTTAGACAATATATGACATTGATAAAATCCACTCGCGATGGTATAGGCTGGAATCACGAGGGTATTGCTCAAGACATTTCCTTGTGCAATTACTTTTCCAGTAACATCAGTGATGCGATACGACATTCCGTGTGTTAATTGGTTGGACTGAATATTCCATTGCTCTTGTGAAGGGTTGGGGAATACCTTCCAGACTTGCTCGTTCAATTCTGCAACACTCACCGTTTCACCTACACACTCACAATTGGCATTGAGCGTATCATTGATGGTGTTAGAGAGTCCATCGTCACATGGCCCCCCTGGAAAAAGACAAGAACCATCATTGGTATTAGCATTCGGATTGTAATTACACGCATTGATTTCGGTGCAACCCACGATGGTAGGAATACCCAGGCACTCACAATTGACGTTGTAGGTATCATTGGTGGTTCCAGCGTTATTATCGTTACAAGGATCATTGGCAAATGCGCAGCTTCCATTGTCTGAGGTTGCACTTGGGTTGTAGTTGCAAGCAGATGCATCCATGCAACCGGCAATGGCAGTAACTCCCTGGCATTGGCAATTGGCGTTGTACACATCATTAAAGGTGTTGGGGTTGCCATCATTGCACGCATTGCCTTCATTGTAACAAGTGCCTAAATCAGGAATGGGAAGGGGAGTATCGGTGTACAAGTGATATTCTCCTGCGGCATAAGCATAGGAACTAGAAGTGGAGCTAACATTGATGGGGGTACCCGTAAAGTAGTCGTACCAGGTACCTGTATGGGTAAAACCAGGTACCATATTAATACCAATCACATCAAAGTTACCCACTACCACTGCGTCCATGGTGGCTCCGTCTAAGATTAATCGCTTCCCTTTGTTGGATAGATCCGTGGTATAATTGGTGGTGGAAAAAGTTTGGTAGTTTTTCTTCAAATGGTTCAAGGCAGCCGTTACTTTGTAGAGGTGTACGCGGTCTGGATTATCCAGGTAATTCCATAGAATGGGTTTTGGATCAATTTTACAGCTTTCTTGCAGTGTGCCGTTATCACATTGGAAAATAGAAATATCATATCCCACTTCTCCAAATTGCC
>CANHWU010000117.1 GCA_947464415.1 Flavobacteriales bacterium | reverse complement strand
GGCCAATTTGCTCTTTAGAAATTTCAACATACGTCTTTCCCGAGGTAGTATCCCGATACAAAACCATCAATCCTTCTTGCTTTTTGCACTTCTTGATGATGTCTCCGTATTTATCTTCCTCTTTTTTGGGGGCTACAAGTGCCGGCTTTTTCTTTTTTTTGAATAATCCGCCCTCAGATTTTTGCGCGGTTACAGCGCCCATGGAGATGGAGGCTGTGAGTAAAAGTAACAGTATTTTTTTCATTCCATTGTTGTTAAAGAAGCGAATATAAAAAGAGATCTCCCTCTGCAAACTGAATCATTTCCTTTTCATTAAATAATAGAAAACGATACCCACAGGAATCACCAACAAACCGAAATAGGCCGCTGGGTTGTTAGAAGTTGCGTTTTTGAATATAAACCATGTCACCACCACCGAGAAGACAGCCGCCAGCACTAAATAAATTTGATTCCGTGGTAACTTTTGCTCTCCATTTTTGAATATCATCATCACAAAACCAATACAAGTCAAAAGCAAAAAGAACCACTCCGTAATGGTTACATACGTGAATAAATCCTCAAATCCTTCCCATATAAATACCAAAACAATGGCCCAAATGGATTGTAACATGATGGCATTGAGCGGCACACCAAATTGAGGGTGCGCTTTGGAAAACATGGAGAAGAAAACTCCCTCTTTTGACATTTGCTGAATGATACGGGGAGTCGCCAACACATACAATCCCGCACATCCAAAAACGGAGAGAGCAATCAACAATGAAACCATCCACCCAGAATGTGGAATCACCTTCTCTGCGGCATCGGCAGCCAAAGTTTTAGAATTTATGATTTCATCAACGCTGAGCACATGCAGGTATCCCCAATTGCACAGGACATAAATAGCTGTCACTAACAAAGTTCCGATGATCATGGCCACAGGCACATCGCGCTGTGGATTTTTAGCATCGCCACTCACAAAGCTGGCGTAATGCCAACCCGTGTAGGACCATAATACCCCAACAAAAGCACCCGCCCAATTCATGGTAGGTGTTACGGTCTCCAATACCGATACTGGTTCAATAGCACCTTGACCCCAGACCAATAAGAGAATGATCAAGCCAAAGATACCGAGCATTTTCAAAATAGTGGCCACATTGGCAAACCATTCCGAACTTTTCAAGGAGAAGGTATTGAATAGCGTCAAAACAACGATACTCAAGGCGGCAATCCACCCTTTGTGAGCATCTTCAAAAGGAATCAGTTTTTGCGAGAAATCGACAAAAACCACTATCAGTGCCGCAATGGTACCCGAACTCACCACCGTCATCAAACACCAACCGTACAAGAAAGCAGGCAAAGTGCCCCAAGTATTTTGTAAATAACTGTAAACGCCTCCCGCATTGGTAAACCGTCTTCCCAACTCTGCAAAAACCAGCGCTCCTATCATAGAAACTAATCCTCCCGCAATCCACAATCCATGCATACCCCAAATACTCGGAACATCTTGTGCTATCGTTGTTGGGGTTTTAAAAACACCTGAGCCAATGGTACTGCCAATGGCGATCATCACCAAGGCAAAAAGAGAAAGACCTTTACGCTGCATATCTTCAATAATGAGTTTGTCAAATGTAATCGTTTGAATTGGAATTTTATGTCTTATTTTTGTTGAAGTGAAAATTGTTCAAAAGGTAAAAACCAAGGCCGCTGCCCAGATGCTGAAAAAAATGCCAGAACCCATCAGGGTAAAGCGCGCATTTCACTTTGGCTCAGCCTCAAGCATTGGGATCATCTACCAAGACGATGATGAACGATTTTTCAATAAAATAAGGCAATTCGCTAAAGAAGTAAAAGAACAATTTGGTGTAAAAACCATCAGAGCTATCGGTTATGTTCCTTTGAAGGAAAAAATGCTTCCTATCTGGCAATCGCAAAAATTAGAATTTGGATACTTTACGGAGGATGATTTGAATTGGCATCTCAAACCTATACAAAGAACTACGGCATTTAAGAATGAAGAATTTGATATTCTCATTGATTTGAGCGATGGCAATTCCTTCCCCATTGCCTATCTTTTCAAGGAAAGCAAGGCGAAAATGAAAGTTTGCCGAGACAATACCGAAAATGGAAAATTTGGTGATTTGCTGTTGATGCTTCCATCCCCTTTTCAATTTGAAAAATATTTACAAAATATCAAATCCTATTTAGGAAACCCCGCATTACAATGAAAGAGCTGAAAGGATTAGGAGTGGCGATGGTAACGCCCTTCACCAAAAACGGAGAAGTGGATGTTAAAGGTTTAAAGAATCTCACGGAGCACATTATCCAAGGGGGTGCGGATTATTTAGTGGTCCTGGGCACAACAGGTGAATCCGTTACCCTTACAAAAGAGGAAAAGAAAATAGTAATCGATACTATTCTAAGCAGTAACAATGGCCGCAAGCCTGTTGTCCTCGGCATTGGAGGGAACAATACAAGGGAGGTGGCAAATCAGCTGAGCCGCACCGATATCCATGGTGTCGATGCCATCTTATCGGTGACTCCGTATTACAACAAGCCCAATCAAAATGGGCTTTATGAGCATTACAAAGCACTCTCCGAAAGCAGCAAGTTACCCATCATTTTGTACAATGTACCTGGGAGAACCAGCGTTAATATGCTTCCCGAAACGGTTTCTAAAATTGCCTTCGAATGTCGCAACATCATTGGTATCAAAGAGGCGTCAGGAAATGTTGAGCAAGTGATGTCTGTCATCCAGCAAACCCCTAAGGAATTTTTGGTCATCAGCGGTGATGATGCGCTTACTTTACCTCTGATTGCGGCGGGAGCCGACGGAGTAATTTCAGTAGTAGGAAATGCATTCCCCAAGGAATTTTCGGCCATGGTCAATGCTGCCTTGAACGCACAAATGGAAGAAGCACGTGCACTCCACTATCGTTTATTGGATATCATTCATCTTCTTTTCAAAGAGGGAAACCCAACAGGGGTTAAGGAAGTGCTCGCACAATTAGATGTGTGTGAAAATTACTTGCGCCTGCCCTTAGTGGAAGCTTCAGATGCCCTCAGCGATCAACTCAGAAGGGAGATGATTGATCAAGGATTTTTATCATGAAAAAAGGCGTTGATCTCTCCACTTTCGACAACCGTGATTATCAACCCGGCCCTCGTTGGAAAAGATTAACTTGGTATTGGATCAACGCATGGATCATGGATTCTTGGATTCCGTTTTATGGTCTCAAAAGAAGTCTTCTCCGTTTATGGGGAGCCAAAATCGGTAAAGGCGTAATCATCAAACCCAAGGTAAACATCAAATATCCCTGGATGCTACAGGTGGGGGATCATTCATGGATTGGAGAGCGCGTTTGGATTGATAATTTGGACCAGGTGACCATCGGAAAACACTGTTGTATTTCGCAAGGTGTTATGCTCCTTTGCGGCAATCACCGCTATGATAAAACCAGTTTTGATCTGTTTACCCAACCCATTGCTATTCAAGATGGAGCTTGGATTGGCGCCAAATCTACAGTACTTCCGGGATCCTTTGTGGGAGAAAATACTGTCATTCAAGCAGGGAGTATCGTGAAGGGAAAAATAGAGGATGATTTGATTCTCTGTCAAAACAATGAACTCGTTTCGAAAAAGAGAACTTTTCTTTGAACCTTTCCTTCACCTTATTGTTGTGATTGCATGAAAACGATTATTATATCACTGATTATCATCGCCGCGGCCGGCCTTTATGGATTTAGAAGCCGTTGGCAAAAACCCACTACTATGATTTCCAAAGAAATAATGAATTTCTACGAATTAAAAATCAATTCCCTCGAAGGCCAGGCTTTAGATTTATCTCAATACAAAGGCAGATATATTCTTTGTGTGAATGTAGCCTCCAAATGCGGTTACACTCCACAATATGCGGATCTACAAAAGCTTCAAGACCAATACAAAGATAAATTGGTAGTAATCGGATTCCCTTGTAATCAATTCATGGGGCAGGAGCCAGGAAGTGCTGAAGAAATCGCTACTTTTTGTTCCAAAAATTACGGTGTTACCTTCCCCATATCGGAGAAAATTGATGTGAAAGGAAAGAATCAACATCCAGTGTATCAATGGTTAACCAACAAAACGATCAACGGTGTTTCCGATGCTGACATTAGTTGGAATTTCAACAAAATACTCATCAGTCCTGAAGGAAATTGGATACAGCATTTTGGAAGTAGTACCAAGCCCTTGGATAATGCCATTACCTCCCTTTTAAAATAGGTAGATATTTTTGGTTGTTCAATCAATTTGTACGACCTTTAACTCCTTGATTTTTGATCGTGGAGCAATTTAGTCTGAATACCCCCAACGGATTTCACCGTCCGCATTACTTGGTTATACCCTTAAGTCATAATTTGGATGATGTAAGATGGGATGACTATTTAATTGATGGTAGTTCTTTGGCTATTTGGCTAAAGCACCACGAAAAATGGATGGTTGAAAACCCATTAGGAGAAATTGAAACTCGCCTAAATGGAGATCCTCACCTGTTGATTTATCGCCACACGCCGCAAGATATACACCTTCTGTTTCTTTCTCATTCAGTTTCCCTTGAGAATGAGAACACCATGATGGCCATCATGATGTGGAATCAAAATGGGCAAATGGTTTATTACAACAACCGAAACTATCATGCTCTCCCTTACTTTGAACACGGAAAAGATTGGTTTTTGCAATCCAAAGGTACATTCCTCACGAACGCTGGATTAGATGACGTTTCCGCCGATTTTGTGGAGCATGCCTTCGACAACAAGCTTTTTCAAATTAAAAAAGACATTGTCCATTCTTCAGGGGTGAACTCTTTTATAGACAGCATTCCCATCCAACAACGGGATAGATATTTTCATTGTTTTGTATTTCAGCACAACCCCTCGCAACAAGAAATGGGGTTGCAATTGGGAATTCAAGAAAGAAAATTCACTCGAATCATCGATAATTTTCAACTGGGACTTTTAGAAGTTGATAATCAAGGAAACATAATCAATGCCAATCCCAGTTTCTGCAAAATGAGCGGCTACAACTTAGGAGAACTGGTAGGTAAGGATGCTGGACAATTACTTTTGAACGACGACAATCGTGAGGTAATGAAACAGATCAATCACAAACGTTCGCTGGGCTATACTGATGCCTACGAATTATGTGTTCGAAATAAGAAGGGAGAGAAAAGGTGGTGGTTGATCAGCGGAGCCCCCAACATTGATGAGTTTGGACATGACAATGGCTCTATTGGCGTTCATTGGGATATTACTTTACAAAAAGAATTAGAATTTTCTCTACAAATAGATAAACAACGTGCAGAAGCGCTGGCTGATTTTAAGACCCAGTTCCTGGCCAATATGTCACATGAAATTCGAACACCATTGAATGCCATTGTGGGGATGATTCGCGAATTAAAACTCTTGTCCAATAGTCAACAACAGACCGACTACTTGCATATTGCTGACATTGCCAGTGAATCATTATTGAATATTATCAATGATGTTCTGGACTTTTCCAAATTAGAGGCCGGTAAAGTTAGCTTAGAACAAATTCCATTTTCTCCCGCAATAGCCATCCAAAACGCGGCACTTTTGATTGCAGATAGAGTGAAAGAGAAACAACTCAACTTACATTTAGAGGGATTGCCCTCCGCTGAGCTCTCCTTTATTGGAGATCCCAACCGATTGCAGCAATGCCTATTGAATATTCTGAGTAATGCAGCCAAATTCACGCATGTGGGTGATATTACAGTAGGATTTGAAATCATAGAGGAAAACGACAGCCTATGTCAAGTAGATATTAGCATCACCGATACTGGAGTGGGTATGGATCCCGACTTTATGAATCGCGTGTTTGATAAGTTCTCGCAAGCGGATGAAACCGTCACCCGCAAATACGGTGGTTCAGGACTCGGGCTGAGCATTACCAAATCATTTGTTGAAATGATGGGGGGTAAAATTCAGATTGAAAGCAAAAAGCATGAGGGAACCACCGTGCATTTGACCATCCCATTCCCAAAAGCACAAGTGAGTGCGGCACTTCCGATGGAAAAAACAACGATCGAGGACATCCATGTTCAAGGCATGCGAGTGCTCGTGGTAGAGGACAATGCCTTAAACCGTGCCGTTGCAAAAGCTTTTTTAAGCAGACATAAGATTCAAGTAACAGAGGCCTTCGACGGATTGGAAGCATTGGCCATCGTGGAAAGACAAAGCTTTGATTTGATATTTATGGATATTCAAATGCCGGGTATGGACGGCATTGAGGTTTGTACTTTGATACGCGACAAAGGTATCACAACCCCCATTATCGCATTAACCGCCAATGCCCAACAAAGTGAGAAAGTGAAATGTGAAAGAGCGGGAATGAATGATTATTTAATCAAACCATTCCAAGAACAACAAATTTTACAAGTGCTCAATACATTCTCTTCCAACCACTCCATCTCAATTGCTGAAAATGACCTATCCCCTGTTGCTGTCAGCAACGAACCCTCTTTTAAATTAGACCGAATCAAAGATTTAGTGGGAGATGAAATTGAAGTGGTGAATAGCATTGTGCAATTATTTGTGAGGGAAGGCAGCAGAATTGCCAATGAAGTGGAAAAGGCGATTCATGAAAATGACATCGCCATGATTAGAGCTCGACTGCATGAATTGCGACCCAATCTTCATAACATGGGAATGGAAAAAGCCATGAGCCATTTAGAAAATTTCAGAGCCCATATCATCGATGACCAAATGGTGGGCAATGCCCAAAATATTGGCTTGAACATGGTAAATGAGATGAGAATTGCCATTGCTGAAATGGAAGAATACCTGAAAAAATTTTAAATTTACATGACCGCAAACACCACATACATCAAGCAAAATCGTTACATGATCGCGGTGGATGATGACATGATCATTTTGAATGTTCTCATCAACCATCTCAAACGATTTCTGCCCAAAGACATCGAGTTGGTGGCATTAGACAATGCGGAAAGCGCACTCACAGAGTGTAGCAAAATTATTGAGGCTGAAGCAGAGCTGGTATTGATCATCAGCGACTACTTAATGTATCCCATGAAAGGAAGTGACTTATTGATTCAAGTCAGTCAAATTGCACCCAAATGCAAGAAAATCATGTTGACGGGTCAGGCAGATGTCAAAGCAGTGGCAGAGGTGATCAATAATACCGGATTGTTCCACTTTATCGAAAAACCTTGGTACCCCAAAGATCTAGAGCTTACCATTTTAGAAGCTATACATGCCTACGATAATGAAAGGCGTTTAGAAAGCCAAGAAAATGAACTGCGCAAACTCAACGAAGACTTGCAAGAGCTCGTGAATCAGAGAACTGCAGAACTCGAGCAAAAGAATATTGAAATGTTGCAGGGGCTGGAATATGCCAAACTGATTCAAGGAGCATTTGTACCGGCATTAGAGGTAATGAAGCCCGAATTCTCAGAGTTGTTTTTGTATGAATCCCCGCTGAAAGTGATCAGTGGTGATTTTCATTGGGTACACAAAACAGATGAATATGCCTATGTCATCCAGGGCGATTGCACAGGACACGGACTAGCGGGTGCTTTGTTGAGTGTTCTGGTCATTGATATTGCAAAATCCTATATTGTTCAAAGAAACAACGACGTTGACGTAGTATCTGCCTCCAAAGAAATCATCAAAGAGCTCCGCAATAAAGTTCCTATTGAGAAAGTAGAAATCCTAGAAAGTGTGGGAGTTGATTTTTGTTTTTTGAAAATC
>CANHWU010000116.1 GCA_947464415.1 Flavobacteriales bacterium | reverse complement strand
TTGCGTATTCGCCGATATCTCAAAATTCTTTTGATACATAGCAAGCTTTCCATGAGAAAGGGCGATGTTGAACATCCTCCAATCCTTGTTCTTGGTAGGATAACTTCTCACCCAAGTAAAATGATCGATGGGGAGCATCACATCCAAATCGGTATTTTTTTGTTCACCATCCGTTCCATTAAATCGCGCTTGCTGCGTTCTTGAAATCAACTGAACACCCAAATCCATCGCACTGGTTTTATACAACCCCACTCCTGCGGGATTGATAAATGCCGATGATGGGTCTGCGCCAATTGCACCGAATGCTCCGCCCATTCCTTGCGCTCGCGCAGAGGGGACAAACATATCATAAGACAATCGAAAAACATCCACTTGATTCTGGGCTATCGCACTCTGAATGCACCAGCCCATCCCTATGACCAACACTACAAAACGAAATGAACCCATACACCTCAAGGACGCTTACCTCCTGCAGATCTGGAAGGACTGGTGGACGGGCGTGATATACCAGAGGGCGAAATGGATCCTCTCGAAGGGCTACTGCTCGGAGACTCAAAGCTACCTCTTCCACCATTCCCTCCTCGCGATGGTGAAGACTCCAATACACCACTATCGGTGGCTTTAACCGCTGCATCCAACACTTTTCCTAAGTCGCGCCATACTTTTCCACTTTCTTTATTGGGAGTTTGGGTTCTAGCGTTTTCTTGAATGTGCAAATCTTTTCTTTCTCCAGAGAAGGATGGCGATGGCAAGTTCGCCTTCGGTCTATGATGGATCACAGGAGTTCCGTTTCCACTCTGCGCAGCGCCAGATCCAGGAGTTCGAGGAACCTGAGTGGTATTCATCGGATCTGTTGTATTACTACCATTGCCTTGCCCACCCCAATTATTTCCGAAGCCACTGTTCCAGTAAGGATTGGCTCCATAGTAATTTCCATAGTAGGGAGCAGTATAAATAGAATTCCCCCACATCATATTGTAATTATTGGCAAAAGGAGAATAACCATAATAAGGATAGGAACCCCAGGGAGATAAGCTATACCCTAAAGCCAATGAATTATTAAGCCCTATGCCGTCTCCCCAAGGATAACTCATTCGCCAGCCCATGATAGGGTCCCACATGGGAGTAATCCCACCATTTCCGAAGTAATTGCCCTCTTGGTCCTGGTTTAATTTGGACGGATCGTAATAATCCTCCTCGCTTTCAGCAGAGGGATTCGTGCTTGGATCGCTGTTCAATTGTCCCGCAGTGAGCACTTCAGGTTTTCCAAAAGCCTCCCCAGGTTGCCAGTAAGCTTCATCTACTTCATAACTGCCCACCACTTGATCTGGCAAACTACATGCAGAATACACCAATTGAACCGCTAGGATCCAAACGGTGTGGATGTTCCAATACTTGCTTTTCATGGCCGAATTTATTTTCATTTTTTACACAATGGATGAACCAAAGAGATATTTCAAAGGTAGGCAAAATATTCTATTTACCTTTGTGGCCTTAAACAATTTTAACACGGTTTTCAATGGCGGAAAAATTAACGAGCCGAGCGGAGGATTATTCCAAATGGTACAATGAATTGGTGATGATGGCTGACTTGGCGCAGCATAGTGATGTCAAGGGTTGTATGGTGATTAAACCCTATGGATATGCCATCTGGGAAAAGATGAAAGATGCGTTGGATAAAATGTTCAAGGATACCGGACATCAAAATGCCTATTTCCCTCTGTTCATACCCAAATCATATTTGAGCAAGGAAGCTTCTCACGTGGAAGGTTTTGCCAAAGAGTGCGCCGTGGTGACCCACTACCGATTGAAGACTCAAGACGGCGAGGTGGTAGTGGATCCTGATGCCAAATTAGAAGAAGAGCTCATTGTCCGACCTACAAGCGAAACCATCATTTGGAACACCTATAAAGGTTGGATTCAAAGCTATCGCGATCTGCCCATTTTGATCAATCAATGGGCCAATGTGGTGCGCTGGGAAATGCGCACTCGCCTGTTTCTTCGCACCGCTGAATTCCTGTGGCAAGAGGGACATACAGCACATTCCACCGCACAAGAGGCCATGGAAGAAACAGCAAAAATGTTGGATGTGTATGCCGACTTTGCGGAAAATTGGATGGCTATGCCGGTGATCAAAGGAAAGAAAACAGAGAGCGAGCGTTTTGCCGGAGCGCTGGATACCTTGTGTATCGAAGCGTTAATGCAAGATGGGAAGGCACTGCAAGCAGGAACTTCGCATTTCTTAGGACAAAATTTCGCTAAGGCATTTGATGTGAAGTTTGCCAATAAGGAAGGGGTGCAAGATTATGTGTGGGCCACTTCATGGGGAGTATCTACGCGATTAATGGGCGCATTGATCATGACGCACAGTGATGACAAAGGCTTGCGATTACCGCCAATGCTCGCTCCCATTCATGTGGTGATTGTTCCCATTTACAAAGGAGCGGAACAAATCGATGTGATTTTGGAGAAAATGAAACCATTAATGGACGAGCTGAAAGCAAAGGGAATCACTGTGAAATTTGATGCCGATGACACCAAGCGCAGTGGGTGGAAATTTGCCGAGTACGAATTGAAAGGAGTGCCCGTGCGAATCGCGGTTGGACAAAGAGATTTAGAGAACAATAGCTTGGAAATAGCCCGAAGAGATACCGGTGAAAAAATGTCCTTCTCCATGGATGGCGCTGCCGATCAAATAGAACAACTTTTGAAAGACATTCAATCCTCTATGTTGTCCAGTGCCCGTCAATTCAGAGACCAGCACATCACACCAGTAGAGAGTTATGAAGAATTCAAAGAATTATTAGAAACCAAAGGTGGCTTTTTCGCAGCGCATTGGGACGGCACTGCCGCTACTGAAGAAAAGATCAAAACAGAAACCAAGGCTACGATTCGATGCATTCCATTAGATCAAGTTCAGGAAGATGGAAAATGCATGGTAACCGGACAACCCAGTAAGGGGAGAGTATTATTTGCGAAAGCCTATTAACCACCAAAATATGAAAGCTTCAGAAGCCATTCAACACTTGCTCCGCGAAAAAAGTGTGCTCAAACAAGATGTTTATCATCTTACTATTCAGGCATTCAAAGATCTGAAAAAGGAATTAGAAGCATCCGTTCACGAAATCCAAACGCAATTCGGGAAAACAGATTCCAGAGTAGAGTTTTATTACAAAAACAAGGGTGACCTTCAAGCCGAAATCAAAGTGGCCGGCGATATTTTAGTTTTTCAAATGCACACCAATGTGTTTCAATTGGATCAAGGCCATCCACTATGGAAAAGCGGATATTTTATCAATGAGGAAAAGAACAGCTATGTAGGCGTCATCAATATCTACAACTTTCTTTCAGACTCCTTCAAGTACAACCGTGAGCAGGATATCGGCTATTTGATTGGAAGGATATTCATCAATCGAGAAAAGCACTTTATGGTGCAAGGCAAACGACAATTGGGATTTTTATTCAATGATATGATCAATGCTACATTGGACCAAGCCGCGATGAAGTCTGTGATTGAAAGTGCTATTTTATACACCTTGGATTTCGATATGTATTTGCCCCCCTATGAAGCCATTCATCAAATTACGGTAGATGATATTCAGAGTCTCAATCATGGAATAGCCAACACCACCGGCAAAAGATTTGGATTTCAATTTGGAATAGAAAGCAACCAATTTACAGAGGGCTAATTCGACCAGATTTTGTAAGTAGGTTTTTGCGGATCGATGCTTTGAATCAACGATTCTATGTCCAAACCTCCTTGTGCCCAATCCCAAATCCAATAGGATTGTCGTTCCTGCAATCGATCGAAGGGAAATGCCTGCTGTTTCCATTTATTGAACCAATTGCCCATTACCTCATCCCTATTTTTTCTAGACCTCATCACTTTGCTTTGAATGTGATCCAAACTCTGCATCAACTTTTTTTGTTCGCCCAAAATGAATGGTGTCAATGAAGCGTCCTCCTCTTGCATCTCCTCCGCCCATTGCTGAAACACTTGGATCAACCTTTCTCTTTGCTCTGGATTGGGAAAAGGATGCCACTTACTCTCAAAATATTCTTTCCATTGCTGCTCGCTCCAATTCCATTGTTCTATAGACCATCCCGCCTGTTCCCATTTTTTAAGCCATTTCGGATGGATCATCCATCCACGATCTCTTAGCATTACAGCGGGCGTGAAACCCAATTCATGTCTCAACCAAGGAGAAAGCTGTTGCCAGTATCGGCATTCAGAAGGACCGCCAATGTAAATCACATTGGGTAAAATAATTTCCTGAAATAAAGGACGCAAGACAACACCCGGACTAAAATCTTGCGGCGACTGTTGAAGAAGGGAAATCCAATGAGACTTGCTTTCGGAATGAAAATCTATTCTCTTTCTATCACCATTGGCCAAGTAAAACAAATTGCCATTTTTTACCTCCACCTCACCATTGATGATGGCATGTTCACTCATCCATTCGAAAGCAAAATTATCTTCAATCTCCTTTTTCATCCATGGAAGAAAAAGAGACTTCAACTTCGGATGATCCGGGTCTACAATCACCAACTCAGTATCCTTAAAAACCAACTGGATCAACCGCTGAAAAGCCTTGGAAATTGTGGAGCTCTGGCCGTAACACTCTCTTACGATTTCAGGAATGGGATACTCCGGAAAATCGACATTCCATTGATCGAATGCCTTCATCACTTCATCGGTGGACATTCTACCAACGGCTCCTTTTTGGGTGGTAGTAAAAGACAACGCATTAGAATCTCGGCTTAACTGTGCAATTTCATTCCAATCATGATCCTCTGACGCCATCCAAAAGACGGGAACAAAATGAAAATCCGAAACCTTTTCATTCCAAAATCTCGCTTGTTGGATCGCAGAGGCAATTTTGTATAAAATCATCCATGGACCACCCGCAGTAACAATTTGCTGACCAGTAGTAATGGTCACTGTATTTTCACGCAATAAAAGTTCGATGTTTTCTTGGCCCAGCGAAGAAAGTGGGCTAATAGTATTTTGCTCGGTTAGTACCTCGTGAAGCACCTGCCTATGTAGCTGAGCAAAGGACAACCTTTTTTGACAATTCGACCAAACATCTTGGTAACTTACTTCATTCCATTGTAATGAAGGCAAAACCTTTTGCAAAGGGATTTCAGACCAAATTTTCACGAAGCAAAGGTAGTGATTACCGAATCAGAAAGACATTTCCTGTGCATTTCTTGGCATCGCCTTCAGGATCTAAATAGGTCAACTGCCAATAATAAATATCTTCTTCCATCACGCTTCCTTGATACTTACCATCCCACCCTGTTCTAGCATTCTGGCTTTTAAAAATCAGTTCCCCCCATCGGTTGTACAGTTCCAAATTCCAACCTAACACTTCCTCTTGCATTTCCATGAAAACATCATTTTTGCCATCTTCATTGGGAGTGAATGAATTGGGAACATATACCACTTCTCTTCCTTCAATTACATTATTCAATGGAATAGGCATTCCATCACTGAGCCATGGGACCCTCATCACATGACTCTCATTCACTTCCCATAATCGCACGGCATCAAAAAAATAATACGCTATCTGAGCACCCGAAAATTGTGATTTCAGTAGACTTTTCACATCCCCATCTCCGAATACACCCACCGTAACAAACTTCGAATTCTCTGTGGCGATGAAGGTAATATTCGCCTCTCTCCAATCCTCCGAATAGAGAGAGTTTTCAAAAACAAACTGAGCATTATCTGTGATTCTACTTGCGCCAATTTGATGGGGCAATTGATCAGACAATAAGACACCGAGATTACTCACAGCAAGACCCGCAGGAGATACCGCCGTTCTCTTGCCATTGGACCAAGAAAATTGCAAATGATAGCTTTTACCGATCTCTAATGGCTGTGCCAACTCAAAACTTATGTACTCCTGTTTAGGTAAATCTGTTTTATCCGCGACATGCAAACCCATCACACCTTGGCCGTTTTTAGGAGAGATGATGGAATAAGCGGTTTCGGGTAAATCTGCTTCAGCAGAAGCACCATAATGAAAGTAATCAGGATTGGCTAATCCCTGATCTCCACCACTGGGGTTGAGCAAGCCATGTACCAAGAACCACTGACCTAATTGATTAGGAATGGCTTGGTATTCCTCAAAATCATTGCGTAACAATTGAGCTGTTGCATTTAAAAACAACAAGATAAATGTAAAAGTTAACACTTTCTTCATACTCATCTTGCACGAATATAAGGATTATTATTGAACTTCCACGCCCATCCGCAAGAAATCCACCAATTGGGCAGCCGAGTCGATGCCTCACCTTGTACTAGCGGCAGGTTGGGCCAAATTCCATTGGCACTGAAATAGATACTGTTTCTGCTTGAAAAAGCACGATCCACTTGAATCATCATGATGGGTACATTGCGCCATTCACTGAACCCTTTTTCCTGTTTGATTCCCAGCATTTCGTTCTCCACAAAAGCAAGCTCTATATTGGATAGCACCACGTGCTCTACCAAAACACCCATTCCCGCATGGAAACGCCAAATCTCCGATCGAGATTCTTTTACATACCGTAACAAAAAAGGAAATTGCATCATGCGCACTTTCTGTTGGCTCGATTGAATCGGGGCTAAGATGGTATCCAGCTCATACAAATCATTGCCCACGGGCTGTTGGATAATCACTTGAGCATTTTGATCAACAACGCTCAATTGGTAAGGCAACTGTCCATCTAACAACGCGATACTTTTTGCAGTCAAAGTGGAGAAACGATAAGCTGAGTAGGACGCTCCTACACCAATGCCAATATTGTTGGTCAACATGGCACAAGAACTTCCCAAAACTCCAAATTGCCAACCTGCTTCCTGCCAATTTTCATCGCGAGAAGCGAGAAGTACCTTACCTGAACCCAGTGCAAGAGGTTTTGGATAAAAGCCCACTACTCCCCCCAATGAATGGTGCCAAATAATGGTGGGAGGAAGAGGTTTAAAATCTTGTTCCCAACGATCAATGTCATCCGGGGATAATGGCTCTAAACTATCTTGATCGATCTCCACTGCCCAACCATCCAATATGAGGGTGTCTGAAACTTCAATTGAAAATACAGGATGAATATAAAAAACAAAAAAACCAATGAAAATAAGCTTTTTCATCGGGACACGGATGGTTAAGGTTGCACAACCTTTACGGGTATTTTTTTCTTTTTTTCTCTCTTAGCTGAAGACACCTTGACTTCTTCCACCTTCTCAGGCATTTTCTCTTTCAAAGTAGAAACTGTAGATTCTGTCACACTCTCTGAGGCCTTCTCATACGCTGATTGTTCAATCGGAACAGTCATTGAGGTTGAAGGCAATATGGTTTGAACTGGTGTTGCGATGGTTTCTGTTGGTCCTGGAGTTGCTTTCTTCTTTTTAGTCTTGTTGGCCTTTATTATGGGAGCTGATTGCGAATCAGCTACCGATAGTTTCTCGACAGCTGGCAACACCGATACGGTTGACATGGTTTGTGCTGGTGTAATGGTATCGCTAGAAGTACTTGCTGTAATGTTGGGTTCTTCATGAGATTTCAAAAAGAAGATGGTGGCCGCTGCCAACATCAATCCTACATACCATACATTCAATGAATACCATTGAAAAGTCAAGAAGCGCTTGCGCTTCGCCGTCGCTATGGCACTGTGCATGACATGCTCCGGTGCATTGACTTCGTGACTGCTGATGGATTCAAAAATTTTATTCTCTTTCATACTTCCTCTCATTTTAATAACGATACTTGATTCAATTGATTCAACT
>CANHWU010000115.1 GCA_947464415.1 Flavobacteriales bacterium | reverse complement strand
TCAGGAGCTAAGGATCTTCCCACATTAGAGTCGACGCGAGCAATCACATCCAATACTTCAGCGTTGAAATAGGTATTCCAAAACTCAAGATTAGCGGTGGACTTTAAATTCTTTCTTACTCGCTCACGATCACTTACACCGGGCAATTCAACCAAGATTCTACCTGTTAAAGATTGCTTCTGCACATTGGGTTGAGTGACACCGAATTGGTCAATACGTTTTTTGATGATGTTTTCAGTATTGTCAATCGCATCTTGTGCCTCCTTCCTCAACGCAGTCATTATATCAGCGTCAGAGGCTTTGGCGGGAAACTTGTCTTCGTTTTCGTAGTTGTTGAAAATGGTCCAGAGTTCTTTTCCTGAATTTTGTTCATTCCACGCTTTTTCAAAGAGTGTCATGAAATCTTCTCTCGAATTTTTTTGAGCTTCAACCGCATTTTTTATGGCTTGATTGAAGGTGGGATCCTCATTATTGTCAGATAATGCAACCAACAAATCTGGAATGGACACCTCGAGAGTGACACTCATTCCTCCTTTGAGATCAAGACCCAAATTCAATTCTCTTTGTTTCAAGTATGAATATGAGTGATCGAAAAACGGATATGCCTTGCCTTCAGAGCTATCTCGAAGCATCTTTCTTTCCAATTCATAAACTGCAATGTCTGCAGCTTCACCTTCCAAACCAAGGGTGCTGACGGAATCTACCGCCATTTGATGAACCTTTTTTTCATAATTGGAAGCTACCCAACCAAATGACAATGAATACAACACCGCCAATGACAAAAGGATTACAAAAATCCAAAGTATCGATCTATTACGCATCTAACTAAATTATTTACAGTTTTTGATAAGCGAGCAAATATAATGAAAGACTACTCAGCAGCCAATAAAAAAAAACCGGTCTAAACCGGTCTCTTTTCGGCTGATGAAACAGCCCATTTTATGCCATCAATCCGTTGGCTTGTGCCTGCTTCATCGCAGCGGCTAAACCAATTTTGTTGATGGTTTTCATTCCTTTAGGAGTTACTCTCAACTCAACCCAACGTTGCTCTTCTTCTAACCAAAATTTCTTGTATTGAAGGTTGGGATAAAACTTACGACGAGTCTTAATGTTCGAGTGAGATACACTGTTTCCAGAAATCGTCTTTTTACCGGTGATTTGACAAACGCGTGGCATAATTGTTTAATTTTTCAAAAATAAGGAGTGCAAAGATAATGTATTTTTTTTGAATTTGGATGTTATTTGTTTAAAATGTTTAATCTCAATAGGTTGAGCGCATGTAAAGAGGCCGTTCTGATATTACGTTCTCTATTTTTCCCCAATTGAAATTGATGGCAGGTTACATTCTCGGGGGTAGCAAGAGCAATGAACACAGTACCCACGGGAATCTCACTTTCTTCGTTTCCTGGACCAGCATATCCTGTTGTAGCAATGGCATAATCAGATTGAAAAATTTGTTTACATGCCAAGGCCATTGCTGTTGCTACGGGCTCACTCACAGCGTCATGTTGAGCTAAAATATCAGCGTCTACTCCTAAAATGGAATGTTTGATTTCTTTCAAATAAGGGGTGATACCCCCATTGAAGATCTGGCTGGCGCCCTCAATAGAGGTCAACCAACTTTGAATCATTCCTCCTGTACAACTTTCAGCGATGCTAATCGTTTTTTGATGTTGTTGGAGGAGTTGAGATACCACACTTTGTAAGGAGACATCAGTGTGAGCGTATACTATATCACCTAACGATTTTTCAATTTTGTCAGCGTAAAGCTCAATCACAGATTGAAAGTTGGCATCTGTTTGATGTCCGTACGAAGAGAGTCTTAATTTAACAATTCCGGGTGATGGGAGATAAGCAAGTGCAATTCCTGCGCTTGTGATTTCTTCCTCCAAGGAAGAAAGCTGGTCGGCGATGAATGATTCTCCTACTCCAACGGTCATGATGGTGTGATGAAATATGCTGGGAAGTTGCAACACTTGGGCAATTTTAGGTAAAATAGTTTGACTCATCATTCCTTTCATTTCGTAGGGAACTCCGGGCATACTGATCAAGAAATGGCCATTTTTTTCCAACCACATCCCCGGTGCCGTTCCGTTGAAATTAGGGATTACATGGCATTTCGAGGGAACCATGGCTTGCAAGGTGTTTACTTCGAGCATCGGAAGATTGCGCGATTGAAAGAACTGGGTCACTCGTTCTAAAGTATCCTTGTCTTCAATGAGTACATCTTCGAAAAAATCGCAAATGGTTTTTTTGGTGATGTCGTCTTTGGTGGGACCTAATCCGCCTGTGATGAGGGTGACGCTTGCTTTCCGTAAACTCTCCGCTATCTCTTCTTTGATTTGTTGAGCATCATCACTGATCGAAATAGATCGCCTCACTTTCAATCCCCACTGATTCACCTCTGCTCCTATCCATGCCGCATTGGTGTTGATGGTTTGTCCGATGAGGAGCTCATCTCCAATACAAATAATATCTATACTGATGTTTTTTTTCATTTTTTCCACCTTTTCAATATATTTGTTTTACTTAAACAAATCTAAATCATTAACCATAACAACATGAAAAAGTTCTATGCTTTCGCTTTTGGATTGGCCATTGCAGGATCAATCAGCGCTCAAAAGCAACTTTCGTCGAGTCCGGCCAATAAGCAGGTGGCTCATTACAATCCTTTCAAGGATCGTTATTATCATCAAATTTTGGAGCAAGATCAAAAGAAAACGCCAATGGTGAGAGAGCAAGCCAAAATGATCTCAACAGAGGAATTGGCGGGCGCTACTTTCTACGATTTGCAATCGAATAATTCAGTGGCTCCTCGTATTATAGCGGATGCAAATGGGGTAGCAGCTACTTGGACCTTCGGACCTGATGGGGCTCCTACAGGTGCTGCAAGGGGAACAGGGTATAACTTCCGCAACCCTAGCACCAATACTTGGGATGATTTACCTTCAGCTCGTATCGAAAGCGTCAGAACGGGATGGCCCAATCTATTGCACCTTGGCAATGGCAGTGAGGTGGTGATTGCGCACGATGGCGTGAATGGAATCAATATGATCAGTAGACCAACGGTTGGAACAGGAGCATGGGGTGCGGATGTCACCATTCCGTCCAATGCCGGTGAGATCCTGTTTTGGCCGCGCGCATGCGCGGGTGGAGCGGATGGTAATACCATTCATATGATTGCCATCACAGATCCAAATGACAACGTTCAGCTCAATGGAATGGAGTCTGCTTTGTTGTACTTCAGATCAACAGATGCAGGTGCAACTTGGGATTTGACGGATGTTCTACTTCCCGAAGTGGATACTGATCACGTACAAACTTTTACGGCTGATACTTATGCTATTCATGCAAGAGGTAACAAGGTAGTGATCGGTGTTTTTGATAATCTAAATGATACTTATGTATTTGTATCAGAAGACAACGGAACTACTTGGGAAAAGACTGTAGTTTGGGATTTTGCTATTGACAATTATGTAGTGGATTCGGGAACCGATGTAGAGGGTGATGGCATTCAAGATACATTGATGTCTGCAGATGGAACAGGAGCCGTTTACATCGACGCCGCTAATAATGTTCACGCTGCATTCGGAACTATGTTTTACACAGATGATTTGGGTGTGATCGATTCCTCTTGGTCTTATTTTCCTTTGGCGGGTCAAATTGCATACTGGAATAGCAATATGGAAGCGTTGTATGTAGGCCAAGATTCAACTGTTGTGGGATCTTATGAAGAAGTGGTAGCTATAGACACCATCTATTCCACTGAAATTGATACTATTTACAATACCTACGGGATGGATATTTGGGAAGATCCTTATTTCGGTATTGGAGGTGGACCATTTTATTCTGGCGAAGTATTGCCTACCGGGTTAACAGATTTTATGTGGGACTCTTGTTTGGTGTTTTTTGAGGTGGACAATGGCTCTGGTGTGGTAATCAATCTCAATGGTACCGATATTCCACTCGCGACGTCAGGGTCAATTGATCTATCTTCTTTGTCTTTATCAGAAGGTTTTTCCTATACAATTACTCCAGAGGTGGATGGTACTTTGAATAATTTGGATGTGATATTTTATGGTTCATACAACACAGGTGAAATCATAGATGCAGACACAGTTTATGTTATTTCTACCATTGATACTACTTTCAATACAGTAAATATCTACGAGGTTGTGGATGTTTATAATTTCAATGATGTTGTTTATGTGGTGGGTGAATCTCCAGATGTTGATCCAACGGTGCCCACAGCTATAACAGAGGTAGGACAATATGGCGGATCTGGGGTGGCTTCTCACCCTCAAATTGCAGGAGATACCAATGGTGGAATTTATGTTTCATTTGCTGCAGTGAATGAGAATTATTTCAATCAAGAAGAGTATTTGCGTCATATTTGGGTGAGTAAATCTACCGACAGTGGATTGTCTTGGGCAACACAAGCGGATGTAACGCCTGACTTAGCAGAAGACCTTTGGGAGTATATGTATGCCTCAATGTCTCCAGATTTATACAATGATAAATTGCACTTTGTGATCCAGAGAGATATTGAGCCAGGCATCTTTATTCAACCAGAGGATGTGGCGGATCCCAATGATTTGAATGATCAAATTTACTTATGCATTACAAGTGATTTGGAAGCTACATTTAATGCGGACATTCATGAAAATAGTTTGCACGCTCATACTTTAAATCCTTATCCAAATCCTTCCAGTGGTTTGGTTTCATTCAATACAGAAGGATTGAGTGGTGCTGATTTCAAAGTATTTAATATGAAGGGTCAGTTGGTCTTCCAAACCAAAGTTAATTCGGCTCGTCAAATTTTGAATGTGCAAAACTGGACCAGTGGAATTTACCAGGCGGTAATACAGCATCAAGGTCAGAAATTCA
This sequence comes from Flavobacteriales bacterium, assembly GCA_947464415.1. GTDB lineage: Bacteria > Bacteroidota > Bacteroidia > Flavobacteriales_D > Sanyastnellaceae > CAMCTV01. The sequence goes on along the minus strand of CANHWU010000115.1, from coordinate 2,908 downwards.
ATGCTTCCGTAGTGGTGGAATAATATTCACGCTGTAGATAGAAATTAAAAAAGGTCGCTCAAGCGACCTTTTTTAATTAAAGAATGGTGAGTACATTGTGATCAATCGTTTCACAGATCCGATCCGTTGGAATATCGTTGCTATCATTACCAAATGGATCTTCAATCTCTTCCGCGATAACCTCCAAGCTGGCTAATGCATAAAACACAATGCAGGATAGCCCAATACATAGCCAATGCAATTCAACGGCGTATCCAAATGGTAACGTCATTACATAAAAAAAGATAAATTTCTTTACAAAAACATTGTAGGAAAATGGGATGGGCGTATTCCTTATTCTTTCACAGCCCCCGCAAATATTTTGAAATTCATTGAGTTCTGTTTGCAGAGATTGCAGTTCAAAGCCATTGATTTTACCTTCTCTCTGCAGGTCAAATATTTTTTGAATAAGTCGCTTTGCAATTTGATTGGGAATATGGTGTTGTCCCATTACACCAGTCCATTCTTCATCTAGCTCAACTTCCATTTCCTTGGATCGTAAATGTTGTTTGAGAGAGTGGGCGTACAATGCAATACCTTTCTGGAAATAGCGTCTATTGATGGAATCTTCTGCTGGTAGAATAGCATTTAATTTTAAGCTCAGGGTACGACTATTGTTCACCAAATTTCCCCAAAGTTTTCTCCCTTCCCACCAGCGGTCGTAAGCTGTGTTCGTTCTAAAAACCAGCAGTAACGACAAAACAAACCCCAACAATGTTTGCACAGTGGTAAGGTGCTTGACAAAAGGATCTTGGTCCCAATGCCACCATTCGTATTCAACATAAACCACTCCCCATGTATAAAGGGCTATCAAGGCCATCATGGGAATGAGTTTTTGAAAGGTCTCACTTTTGTGCACCTTAAAAATAAATGTGAACCAATCTTTGGGCTGATAAATATGCATAACTAGACAAAGGTAACGACTTGCAAGCATTCGGTAAGTTTGTTTGAAATTCGACTCTTGGTTTGACCAAATTTTCGTGTGTTTCGGCGCATCTTTGTGGAAATGAGTTCGCCTTTAGAAATATTACAGGAGTTTTGGGGTTACAGTGCTTTTCGTGATAATCAAGCGGCAATCGTACAGTCAGTGCTCGACGGCAACGATACTTTGGCCATTTTGCCTACTGGTGGAGGAAAGTCCATTTGTTATCAAGTTCCTACTTTGGTGTTGGACGGATTGTGTATTGTAGTTTCTCCGTTGACCTCTCTGATGTTTGATCAAGCCCGTGAATTAAAAGAGCGAAATATCAAAGCCATCGCTTTAACGGGTGCTATGAAGCATCATCAATTAGACCGTGCTTTGAATGAGTGTGTGTATGGAAATGTGAAGTTTTTGTTCGTAGCACCCGAGCGTTTATTCTCTTCATTTTTCCTTAAAAGATTAGAGGCCATGAGGCCCGTTTTGATCGCCGTTGATGAGGCGCATTGCATCGCACAATGGGGACATGACTTCAGACCTGCTTATTTAGCAATTGCGACGATTAGAAACTATCATCCAAAGGTGCCATTATTGGCTTTAACGGCCACGGCCACTCCTAAGGTAGTGGAGGAGATAACGTCTTCACTTCAGATGAAGGACCCCTGCTTGATCAAAGCTCCATTGTTGAGAGCAAATTTAGCATATGCCGCATTGATCACGGAGGACAGAACTGCCAAACTCAAGGAATTGGTGGATAAGATTCCGGGATCTTTGATCGTCTATGCAGATTCAAGAAGCAAGGTAAAGGAGCTCTCGGATTGGTTCAATGAACAAGGAGTGGCATCTGATTACTTCCATGCAGGCAGGCGTCATGAAGAAAAACAATTGGCTTTTCAGAGATGGATGGGCGATGAAGTGCGCATGATGTGCGCCACCAATGCTTTTGGAATGGGCATCAACAAAACCAATGTGCGAGGGGTAATCCATTGGAATGTACCAATGTCACCTGAGGCTTATTTTCAAGAAGCAGGACGGGCAGGGCGAGACTTACAGAAGTCGTTTGGAATTGTTCTGTTTCATCCTTCTGATGAAAAGGAAGCTGAAAAAAAAATAGAAGAGCAATTTCCTGATCGAGCTTTGATCACTAGGGTATATCAAATGCTTTGTGACAGTGTTCCTTTGGCTATCGGAAACGGAGAATTAGAGACTCATCCCATTGAATTGGGCCGTGTGGCTGAGGGATTGAAGGTTTCCATTAAGGTGGTTCAATCTGCATTAAAACTTTTAGAAACTGCGGGTTTTCTGAGAATGAATGAGGCGTTTTTTGAACCGTCTTATTTACGTTTCTTGGTATCGCATTCGGATTTGATACAATTTCAGCAACGTTTTCCTCAACAGGAGCATTTTATCCAAACGCTTTTGAGAATGTATGGAGGTTTGCAGTTGGATGATGTTAGGATTCACGAGGAGAGCATCGCCAAGGCAATGAGAACCCATCTTTCACAAGTAATCGAACGTCTTCAACATCTGGATCAAATGAAAATGGTGGAGTATCAGCCGCGAGAGGAGTCGCCTTCTTTTACGCTGCTAACGGGTAGGGTGCATCCATCCTCCTTGGTCATTCCTCCTGGTATTTATGAAGAGCGAAGGGGTATTCTGAAAAACCAATGGCAATCCATGTGGACCTATATTCATTCCGATGAGTGTCGAGTGCAGGCGATGAATCGTTATTTTCAGGAACCGGTGCCTCCTTCCTGTGGTATTTGCGACAACTGTTTACATCAAATTCGAAAGCGCAAGGATGGCGATCTAGAGGTCAGTATCCAAGCATTATTAAAACAGCAAAAAATGAGTTTGGATCAGTTGTTATCACTTTTTCCAGAGCATCAGCAGGATAGGGTAATATCTACCATCCGATATCTTTTAGATCTGAATTGGATTAAAAAAGAG
>CANHWU010000114.1 GCA_947464415.1 Flavobacteriales bacterium | reverse complement strand
GGTCATGAACGAGATGCTTTTTTGCATTATTTAGATTTGGGGCCTCATTTCACGACCACACTTCAATTTGTCAGAAATGTGATGACGGGAACCCATAAAAGCGCCGATTTGAACGGTGTTAAAATGCTTCCCGACATTCCCAAAGATGGAAAAATCAAAGACCAAGTGGGGCAATCGAGTACTATTTTGGTGCAAGTGGCCAAAGAGCCCATTTCCAACAAAGGTCCTCGCATTACTTGTGAAATTACGCTGGCGGGTAGATATCTTGTACTCGTTCCGTTTTCCAATAAAATTTCACTCTCCTCTCGGATTGAGGATGACAAAGAAAGAGATCGGCTCCGCAAATTAATCCAAAGCATTCGGCCAGCTAATATGGGGGTCATCATTCGCACACAAGCGGAGCACACCACTGTGTCTGAACTTGATCAAGATCTTCAGGAGCTAATCAGTCGATGGAACCAAACGGTAAAGGCTCTTCCACAAGCAAAAGCCCCTCAAAAGATTTTAGGAGAGTTGGATAAAACCTCCTCCATTCTCAGAGACATTTTGAGTGACCAATTCTCCAGTATTCACGTCAATGACCCGAAGCTATCTGCTACTGTCAGAAAATTTCTTCAATCCAGCGCACCTGAATTAGAGGGCATTGTAAAAGAACATAAAATTGACGATTTATTTGATGCTTTCAATGTTCACAGACAGATCAAATCATCCTTTGCCAAACAGGTGAATTTGAAAAGCGGTGCTTATTTGATTGTAGAACACACTGAGGCCATGCATGTCATTGATGTGAACAGCGGCAACAGAAAGCAGGCTTCCGTGAAAGATCAAGAAGAAAATGCTTTGCAAACCAATTTGGAATGTGCTAGAGAAATTGCTCGTTTGCTTCGCTTAAGAGATATGGGAGGAATTATCTGTATCGATTTCATCGATATGCAGAATAAAGAAAACCAAAAGAAATTGCACGACGAGTTGAAAGCTGCCATGAAAACTGACAAAGCCAAGCACAATGTACTTGCCCCCAGTCGGTTTGGAGTAGTGGAGATAACACGTGAGCGCGTAAAACCTGTCACTCAAGTGAAGACAACGGAAAAATGTCCGAGCTGTCATGGTAAAGGGGTGGTAGAAGCGTCCGTGCTATTTACCGATCAGTTAGAAAATCAATTGCGCATTATTTCACAGGAACTCAAGCATCGTCAGATCACGATGGTGGTTCATCCCATGATTGAAGCTTATGTTACCAAAGGCTGGTGGAGCAATTTAAAAAAGACTTGGCAGAAAAAATTTGCTTTAAAAATCCAATTGGATGCTTCCTCTTCTAATGAACTGCTAGAAGCTCATTATTTTGATACGAACGGTGAAGAGATAGGACTCTGAATCTATCGTGACATCCAACGAAAAATCATAACCACCAACGCTATCAAAAATATCAACAAGGATATTCTGTTGATGCCATGCATAAACTTCAAATTGGTATCGTGATTTGATTTTTTAAACCAAGTCAAAGGATTCAAATAATGCAGGAGTTTTTGTATGATCATAATGTAAAGATGCAGAAAATTTTCCGTCTCTTTCACAAATGATTAAAATAACCTCTCTACCTCCCTTTTCTTCCACTATCCCTTGGGTTCCTTTCTCCAAAAAGTTTCGATAAATACCACAGCCAAGATTAAAAAGGCACCCCAGTAAAAACCCGAGCTCATCCATTCACTACTGCCATATAAGTACAGCGCAATCAGAATCGAATAAATAGGCTCCATATTGATCGCGATTGCACAGGTAAAGGGACTGATTTTTTTCATTACTTCAATGCTTACGATAAATGGAATGGAAGTAGCCAGCCAACCCAAAATGAGTAACAAAGCAATGTTGCGCCAATCCAACAAATGCACTTGAAAATCTTCTTGTGGACTCAATAATATGAATAGCATTACCCAAAAATTGGCGAATAACAACTCCATCAGAGTCATTGAAACAGGCTCCATCTCCCGCACCCATCTCGCATTGAAAGAAGAAAAAACCGCCGCTAACAATGCCGCCAACAAAGACCATAAAATACCCAAAGCAAATTGACCTTCAAAATGAAAAATAATGGCCAACCCGATGGTTCCTACCCCTCCCATCAGTAATTCTCTTGGACTCGTTTTACCACCCACGATCCAAGGAGCTACGATTGCTGTGAAAATAGCGTTTGTACTCAATACCGTCAATGCCGTTGAAATATTTGATAATTTAATGGAGGTAAAGAAGGCGATCCAATGACCGGCTATCAAAAGACCCACCAATGCCAATTTTATAACTTGCTGATAAGACAATTGGACTTTCTTTTTAAAAATCCAAACGAAACCTAACACCCCTAAAAAAGCAATCAAGGTTCTCCAAAAAACCAAAGGCACGGCATTCAAAGATATTTCCTTGCCTAAGATGCCCGTAAAACCCCAAATCAAGACGATAGCGTGCAGCGCTATCAATGAAGACCTTCTATTCATTCGACTCGTTCTCCAAGTCCACTACACCACCCGAAACAATGTATTTCATCACCTCGACAGAGCTTTTGTTGATTACTTGAACATTCTCTATTGGGACAATCACGAAATGACCTGAAAAACTATAACTCATCGGCAAATAAACGCCAATTTTATTTTTAATATTTCCCCACTCCTTCAAATCATCATCCGTAATAAAACCAATTACTTCGATATCATTTTCTTTGCTCAGCTTCACTAAAACAGGACGATTAAAGCTCTTTTTTTGTCCCACAAAGGCCCCGAGTAAATCGGTCACGCTTTTGTAAATTGTCTTGATCAAAGGAATGCGATCCAACACTTTATTGAACCAAAACCGAATCGTTTCATTGATAAACTTAGAACCTAGCCAGCCGAACAATGCCAAAAAGGAAAGCAACAGTAATATGCCCATACCAGGATATCGATGCTCTATGGGAAGCAGACCGTCGAGGAGTTGGAACAATCTATACACAACATAACCAGTGATGACAAAAGGCAATGTCAAAAGCAAACCGTTGAGTATGTACTGAATAATTCTGGTAAAAACTTTCCTGATCATTCAGCAAAATTGCATCTAAAACTTGGATATCCCACTAAAAACTTTAAGGGATCATATCACTAGCGCTTCCTAATTTCTCTATTTCGCAGGGGTTACCAAGCATATTTCACATGCAAGTCCACCTCCATGTTTTGGGAGTTCAAGGTAATAACCTCTGGAAAGCTTTGGCCCGCATTATAGGGTAAAAAAACAGCGGTTGCAATGGCATCATCTTGATTGAAAATAGTGCCGCCATCGTTATCCATGAGCATAATGGTGTAGTACTTTTCAGGATAGATCAAATCTAGTACGATTTCCGGCTCGAAAGTATAAGCGGTATTAGCATCAGCGTCTTGATAAGATGTAGGAGCCGACCACACCACATTGGCGGTATTTTCGCCCGTTACTACCGGATAGATATCCGCACCACTGCCGATGTCCCATTGCAGTTGGGAAGGGTCAAGAGGAGCAAAAGCATTGACCACGATCTTGGTAATGGTAACTTTGGTAGGGATTTTCTCGATATCACAATTTTTACCCGTAAATCCCTCGTCACAATTTTTGCCACAGCTGGCTAGGCCAAGAATAAGCGAGATCAACAAGAGGCTTGCCATCCAATGAGATCTTGAATTTTTATACATCTTCATTCAACAAACTTAGTGAAAAAGGCATAAAAAAAACCACCGCGGGGGTGGTTTTCATTTGGTACATTACTCTTAGATGGAAAGTTGTTGATTTAAGCAACCACCGTCCTCTATCTTCACACTACCTTCCCACCAAATATCTCCATCCTCGTCTACCACTTTGTAATTGTAAGTTGCAGATTCTTCAGAATCCAAGTCCATTGTTTTGGTAACCGCACCACCCGATCCACATGTCGGTTCGCTTACAGAATACACGTTGGCTGAGGATGAGCCAATGATCTCATTGTTTAAATAAAAGGTAAATGAAGTAACTCCGATAGAATTGGCGACAAGCGATACACCTTGACCGTACCAAAAGGTTACTTTTCCGGATGTGTTTTTTACACAAGATGACATTGAGGCAGTTAAAACAATTGCTGTCAAAACAGCGAAAAACAAGCTTACTTTTTTCATTTTTAGTTAATATTTATTTGATTATTCTTGAATAGAAAAGGCTGATTTGACTTCCTCATAATTGTTTAAATCCACATTGGGCTGGGAGGCCATCTTGTCGGGAGAAATTACAACGACCTTTACTTTTATATTGGCAGCGTTCAACTCAGAAGAAGTATGGACATCCAAATCATCAAACCCTTCATAGGAAAATACAATTTTACCATTCTGTAGGACAAATCCCATCGTTATGTTCGCGTAAGAACCGTTTGAGCTTGCTGTTTGATTTCCCCCGTATGAATAAGGCAAGGCTATGTAAGCGTTATTAGCCTCGTCTTTAAGATAACACATTACTGCGCCATCATCGATGATATTTTGAGAAATAGCGGTAACAGATTGATCACATTCAAAACGAAAATTCCAGGCATCATTGTATCGTTCCATCCAATTGGTTAAAGTGTACTCATTAGACTCTACCATCGCATCATAAGGCTCTGTTTTACAGGCTGAAAGACCCATCATGGCCAGGAGCAAAAAGCTCCAAATTGTTTGTTTTATCATTTTATATTTGTTTAGTTATTTACAGTTTAATTCAACATCAATCACTTCTTTTGTAGATTGATCTAAATCCCAAGCATAATCTATATATGCCGGTAAAAGTCCAACGTAAGGAATAAAAATCATGGGTAAATCAAGCCATGTTCCCCATGAGGGTCTGAGTGGAAGCATCATTTCCTTGGTTTCACATCCTGGAGCAGAAATACGTATCAAGCCATCTAAGTCCTTTCTTGGAATCATCAGAAATTCATTGGTTCTCCCTACCTTACTCATGTTTAATTTTATCTCCGCATCGCGAGTGCAGGTAAATTTCAATTGCTGATAACGTCCGTTTAATATCAAAGCACAAGAAGAAAGAGAAAAAACACTGAAAGCAAGAAGCGCTACCGACATTCTCTTTTTCATTTTATTCATTTATTTTAATTAATCTATGATTGGTAACTCCACCTTCAGAATCCACTTGAATGATATACACCCCTTCAGAATAACTCGACAAGTCAATTACCAGATTCTTCGTCTCTAACAATAATTTCGCTGATGAATCAAAGATTCTGATGCTGTTCAATCCTAGCACATTAGATACTCTAATTGAATTGAATGCAGGATTGGGATGAATAATTAAGTTATTCAACGAAGTGCGATCTTGTACATCTGTGACAATAAGATTTACCGCATTGGATTCAGCATTACAACCCATGGAATTGGTAACTTCAACGGTATAGCTGCCGCTTTGATTGGCCAGATAGGTGGATGAAGTGGCACCTGCAATTAAATTTCCGTTCAAAAACCATTGATTGCCGTTACTAACGGAGGAGGTTAATAAATTTCCATTGATTGAAATTCCTGGAGTACTCGGAGAGACATTAACCACCACGTAATTGTTATAAATCACCTCATCACTCCCACCTGAGTTAGTAACCATCAAGGTTACGTTGAAAGAACCTGATGCTTGATAGCATATGATGCCTGGATCTTGTAAATTGGAAGTAGCGGGATTTCCGCCTTCAAAAGTCCAAAGCCAACTTGTTGGAGAGTTGGAGGAGTTGTCTGAAAATTCAATACACTCCCCTGCGCAAACTTGATTAAAATTAGTTGCAATACCCGCGATGGGCTGAGGTGTATAAATAAAATTAAAAGGCGCCGACATTTGCGAGCATCCATTGCTGTTGGTTACTTGTACATAATATATTCCACTTGTAGTAGGAGAAAACGATTGACCCGTTGCCCCGGAAATGGGGGTATTGTTTAAATACCATTGGTTGCCCGTTGGAGAAGAAGAGCTCATGGTATTGGCATTTTGTGTTATGACAGAGGATGGCATAGCCAGAACAGTAATATAACCTGTCATGGTGGTATTATCTGTGCTATATCCATTGGAGGTTGTCAAAGAGACGCTGTAAGAACCTGGAGTATTGTAACAAACATTTGAGGGATTTTGCTGATTGGACGTTGTATTATCAGCCCCCGTAAAAGTCCATTCCCAACTATTGGGCGAATTGGTTGTTTCATCCTGAAAGTTGATACATTGTCCCGCGCAAATGGTATTTGAGGATGCTGCAAACATGCTTACTACAGGTGCGATATCCATCTCAAATCGGTAGGGATACAAATATGAATAATCTGAAATGGCACTCTCATGCACATAAAACTCAAGGTAATATGTTCCGGCGGCGAGCTCTTGGGTGAAGAAGCTTCCAGAGGAATTTGGACTCATGATTCCAGAGTAGACCACTCCATTAGAATTAAGAATTCGAAAAGGAATATCAACATAATAATTACTGTATGTTGTCAAGTCAATAGAAGCAGCAATTGGTAACTCGAATACATAGTCGTCATAGTCATAGGGATATCCCATATTAGAGGGTTTACTGATAAATCCAGTGTATTCAACATTAAAATCAATGCCATAAGACAATGCATACTCATTAGGCTCATCCAACCCCTTCATATTTTCTGTAATAATGTGTGGTAAATCTGAATGTAATCCTATGAGGCTATTTGTAGCATCGGCTGTAAATACAAACTCATTGTGGGGTACGAGTAACTGACTGGTGAAATTGCTGAGATTTGCGTTTTCAGATCGTACAATACCATCTCCAGGTCCCCCTCCGTCCAATGAGCAATTCGTACAATGACCAATAATATAGGCATAATCCAAATTAGTTTGCCACGGGCGTTGATTTAATCCCGTGACATATGATCCATCAGCGTCAACACCATTACAATTAACATCTACATTGTAAAAATCATAGATATACAATCCATTATTGTTCATTACCGTGTAAGACTCATAACCTCCAAAAAGATAAACTCCACTATCTGCGCTGATGTTGAAGTAATTTCTCAAATCCCGATATGCCTCTGAAAATGAATTAATTTCTGTAAACAAAGAGGCATTCAAACCCATATATCCTCCATGAGGAGTTCCTGTTGTCACTAATTTTGCAACATGATGTTGTCCGTCCGACTGCCAATTGCTTGGGTTTTGGACATACTCTCTGGCTGCCAAACCTCCCATGCTATGGCCCATTAGTACTACTTTATCTCGCCCAGTTAAATTCATAACCATCGAGATAATTCGTTTCAATGCAACACCCTGCTTGGCTATGGCAGATTCATTACTTAAAACATCAGTAAAATTCGTATTATATCTAGGACGTCCAAAATTATCAATGTCAAAATTCACTATGTAATAATCGGCTGCAATTGGATTCTCTAGAATAAAATAAGCAATATCTGCTCCCGGAGTTGGATAAACTAATTTGTTCGCAGTTGAATTATTTCCATCATAGTTCAAACAATAATTATAGTAGCCCCCGAATGACAAGCCAGCTAATCCATTAATCAAAGCGTCTCTTTGATCATGCCAAACCGAAAAGTCCGAATTAAGTCCATGAATAAAAATAACAGGATAAGGCAAATGCTGATTCTCTGTGGGAAGTAATTTATTAACTGTATTCTCCGCTGTTGTACTGACAAAATCCATTTGATCTTTGACATTTTCCTCCTTTGAATGAACACCAACAACAGCACTTTCCTGAGCACATAGAGAATTTATAGAAATAAAAAGAATCAAAAGAAAATTTCTAACTAACCTCATCATTTTTTGGCAGGATAAAGGACTATTTTGATTTCAAAAATAATCAAATTTCTCAATATTGTAAATTTTAATCAGATTATTTTACATTAATATGTATTTCATTTTACAAATTCTTTTGGTACTTGTATAG
>CANHWU010000113.1 GCA_947464415.1 Flavobacteriales bacterium | reverse complement strand
AATTGCATTGTGATTCATCCCCAATTTATTATCATCGCAAAAAGCATCCTTGACAACTCATCAGCACATTGACAAATCGCTCAAGTTTATTCTCCCTCATTACCACCAAACACTGCAAATGAAAATGCTTGGCTTTTTGGTAAACATCTCGTTTTATAAAATCAAATATCTTTTTTGTTTTATCCAAAATGGTTCTCCGCGGTTTTACCAAACAAACTTTTTCCTTGGATTTGACATTGATGGGGAATAGAATGGCATAAGAAGCCTATATACAGGCGAGGAACAGAGGGGGAAACAGTGTGAGAGCGAGGAGGAGAGCGAGAAACAGGGCGAGCGCGAGAGCGGGAGCGAGAGTGAGAGCGAGAGTGAGAGCGAGAAACAGGGCGAGTGCGAGAGTGAGCGTGAGAGCGAGAGACAGAATGAAAACAAAAAATCAGAGATCAAAACTTTGCTCTCGCTCTGTTTCTCACTCTGATTTTGTACCCCGGGCGGGACTTGAACTTATTCACCCTTATTCCATACCCAATCACCTCTTTTCAATCTTTAAACACTTATTTTCAATTACTTAATTATTTTCAAAGATAATTTCAAAAATCAAATTCAGGAATGAAAATGAACTAAAAGGAGGATATGTTTGGAAAATGTTTGGAAAATAAACACGCATCAAACAACCGATTGCGTAGCTTTGTAGGGCTCAAAAACAAGCTATGGCTACCGTAAAATTTCGCCTCAAAAACCAACAAAGCAAAAGCTCCACCATCTATGTTTATATATCCTTGGGTAGAGGGCAATATGCCGAAAGGAAAACAGGATTTGAAATTGACCCAAAAAATTGGAGCGACAAAACCAACTACCCCATTCAAAACAATGTGGCCCATAAAAATCTTCACGCTGATTTAAAGGGGCTTGAATCATTTTTGTTCCAAGAAATGAATGAATCCAGCGCTAAAGGTGAAAACATCAATGCTGCTTGGTTGGATGGAAAAATCAAATATTGTTTCAATAGAGTGCAGTACAAACCTGACAACTTATTAAAAACCCACATCCAATATATAATAGACAATGCAGCCACAAGAAAGGTGAGTGGGAAAAATGCCTTGGGCCTATCGGCAAATAGAATCAAAAGTTATGTTACGTTTAGAAATATCATTGATCAATATGAGCGCGTAATAGGCCATCCCATTGCGCTCACTGAAATCAATACAACCTTTACCACAGATTTCACCACTTGGCTATTGAAAAAGCAAAAGTTCTCAATGAACTATGCGGGAAAGCAAATTAAAAATCTCAAGACCGTGTGTCTCGATGCCGAAAAGATGGGGAAAGAAGTTCACATTCAATCCCGAAACATTCAAGGATTTTCAGAATCCGATGAAGACCGATACATCGTTACACTCTCCGCGGACGAAATCAAGTTGATTTACCAAACACCGATGCCCAATGCGTCACTTGAAAATGCAAAACGCTGGATTGTATTGGGCTGTGCTTTGGGGCAAAGAGGGAATGATTTGATGAATATCCAAGCCACCAACATCAGGGAATTAGATGGCCACAAGGTGATTGATGTAATTCAAGAAAAGACCAAAAAAGGGGTAACGGTTCCCATTGTCGGTGATTATGCAAAGGAAATCATCAACACTCAATTGCCTCATCCCATTTCACTTCAAAAGTTGAACGATTATATCAAACAGGTTTGTAAAATAGTCGGGCTTGATGATATGATGGAAGGGTATTTAATTAAGATGGACAAGAATAACGTAAAAAGAAAGGTTCTCGGTCATTATCCAAAGTGGCAATTGATAACCTCCCATTCATTTAGACGGAGCTTTGCCACCAATTACTACAAGATTATTCCAACTCCAATACTAATGAACATCACAGGCCATTCAAGAGAATCAACATTTTTAAAGTATATCAATCAACAGAATGACAAGGACGATAATGCACGTCTCTTCCTTCATCAACTTGCAGGAAATTCAAAAAGTACTTAATCAGAAAATAAAATGTACTGCCCAATCCGTGCGAAATACCCTTTTTCTTCGAAAAAATTGTCCTTCTTTACTATTTTTACAAAAACACACAAATTGAAAAAATCCTTACTTCTTTTCTTGATGCTTGGATTGGTGAATTTGGTTTATTCCCAAGCTCCACAGAGTATTCCATATCAGGCGGTAGCAAGAGATGCCCTAGGAAATCCAATGGCCAATCAGTCACTGACCGTTCAATTTTCATTGCACGAAGCAAGTGCTGACGGAGCAGTGGTTTTTCAAGAAACACAATCTACTACTACCAACGGACAGGGCTTATTCTCTTTGACGTTCGGTGCTGGCGTTCCCTCTGTTGGAACTTTCTCCAACATCAATTGGGTAAGCGGTTACAAATTCCTTCAAGTGCAAGCCGATTTTGGAAATGGCTATGTTGATTTGGGAACTCAACAATTGATGAGTGTGCCCTACACACTTTTTTCAAATCAAATTCCCATTGAAGTAAGCACATTCGGTGACACACTTTTAATTGGCAACAATAAAATAATTGTCCCGGGAATAAGTTCATCTAATCAAAATAATACGGGTGCATTTTTACTACCCCAAAACCCAAATTGCGCGAATCAAAATATTAGTGTTAGTGGCTGTAATGGGATAAATTCAATTGAATACAATCAAAAATTATATCAGTTGGTTGAAATTGGAGGGCAATGTTGGTTTGCTGAAAATCTTGCTACAGACAAATTTAAAAACAACGAATTTATAAATACTACGAATGACAGCGCAATTTGGGCTAATTCCAATAGCGCTATGTATACGGAATATAATAATGATTTAGCAATCCAAAACATTTATGGAAATTTATACAATTGGTATTCAGCTACCGATTCAAGAGGTGTATGCCCTAATGGTTGGCATATCCCCAATGATTGCGAATGGATGTATATGGAGAATTTTTTAGGAATGTCGGTTACTGATCAAAACAATATTTCTTTAACAAGAGGAAATAATGAAGGAGGGATGATAAAATCATTGGATACTTTCATTTCACCCAATATTGGAGCCACAAATAATTTTGGCTTTTCAGCTATTGCTGGTGGGGTTTGCGTGGCACCACCAAACAATTTCACATCACTCAACCGCTCTTGTTTTTTCTGGACTACTTCAGATATTACCCCTGAAAGTGGTATTGTAAGATCCTTAAATTATAATTACTCGACAATTGGAAGAGTTGGTGCTACTAAGCAAAGAGGCTATAGTTTGAGGTGCGTTAAGGACTAACAAGGTTAAAACAAAAAGTTACTCAATGTCCCATCACTTAGAAGCCAAAGCCCGAATCAAAATCAACAAACTGCTGGAGGAGGCGGGGTGGCGTTTCTTTGATGATGAAAATGGTCCTGCCAATATTCTATTGGAAAATCACGTAAAGTATGAAGACCTCGGTGATGACTTCCAACAGGCCAAAGGGGGATTTATTGATTTTCTGCTTTGTGATGACAGACAAAAACCTTTGGTGGTTTTGGAGGCAAAAAGCGAAAAAATAGAACCGCTTTTCGCCAAAGAACAAGCCCGAAAATACGCCCAAGCCAACGGTGCGCAATACATCATTCTTTCAAATGGTAACATTCATTACTTGTGGAATTTGAATGCGGGGAATCCTGAACGCATCAATGCCTTTCCATCGCTTGCCTCATTACAATCTTATACTGCTTTCCAACCCAATCCCGATAAATTGGTCAACGAGTTGGTGGAAGATGATTTTGTCGCCTTAACGCAATTGCCCAATTACAAGGACTTCCCTGAGTTCAATGACGATGCCAAGAAGAAGGCTTTCATTCAGAATTATAAATTGCGCTTTTTGCGTTACTACCAAATCAACGCCATCAAGAGCATTCAAGAGGCAGTTAAGGAAGGGAAGAAAAGATTCCTTTTGGAGATGGCCACAGGTACGGGAAAAACGTTGACGTCTGCCGCCATTGCCAAGTTGTTCTACAAAACAGGAAATGCCAGGCGTATTCTCTTTTTGGTGGACCGACTTGAATTGGAAACCCAAGCCAAAAAAGATTTTGACAATTACCTCAAAAACGACATTACTACCGTTGTTTATAAGGAAAACAAATCCGATTGGAAAAAAGCGGAGGTAGTGATTACTACCATTCAATCGCTATTGGTCAATAACAAATACAAACGCTACTTCTCCCCTACCGATTTTGATTTGCTCATTTCTGATGAATCGCATCGTCTGTTGGGTGGTGGAAATAGCCGTGCGCTTTTTGAATATTTCTTGGGATATAAATTGGGTCTTACCGCAACCCCAAAAGACTATCTCAAAAACTTAGATACCGAAAATTACGACGACCCACGAGAAATGGAACGCCGTGTTCTATTGGACACCTATTCTACTTTTGGTTGTGAGAGTGGTCAACCTACTTTCCGTTATACCCTTACCGATGGCGCAAAGGATGGCATTCTCATTCAACCTACGGTTGTAGATGCTCGCACAGAAGTCACCACCAAACTCCTCTCCGATGAGGGATACGGAGTATTGGTAAATATGGCATCAGAAGAAGGTGAGGAAATTTCTGAAGAAGTGCAATACAAGCAACGTCACTTTGAACGCAAATTCTTTTCGGATGAAACCAATCGTGTTTTCGTTAAAACACTTTTGGACAATGGGCTTGCTGATCCTATCAATCAAGAGTTTGGAAAAACATTGGTCTTTGCCGTTAGCCAAAAACACGCTGCTAAATTGACGCAACTCATCAATGTCTATGCGGATATCAAATGGCCAGGGAAATACAAAAGCGATTTCGCAGTTCAGGTAACGTCTTCTGTGGCCGATAGCCAACAAATGACTGTCGATTTTAGCAATGATAAACTATTGGGCTATAGCCATTATACCCAACAAGATTCTTTATCTGAATACAAGACGAGCCGTGCGAGAGTGTGTATCACCGTGGGAATGATGACCACCGGTTGGGACTGCCCCAACATTTTGAATCTCGCTTTGATGCGCCCCATCTTCTCGCCTACTGAATTCATTCAAATCAAGGGACGTGGTACACGTATTCACTCCTTTGAATGCAAAATAAAAGACGAGCAAGAGGAAGAAATCATCAGTGCGAAAAAAGAAACATTCAAATTATTTGACTTCTTTGCAGTTTGTGAATACTTCGAGGAGAAATACAATTACGATCAAGTATTGGAATTGCCATCCCTAAGAGAGGACGGAACGGATAAGGGTGATGGCCCTACAGTCAAACCTAAAAAAGATGGCTATGATTTTAAAGAAACTGATTTCATAACCAATTTCACGGAAACGAGAATTGGCTATGATGGAATGAAGGTGGACAGAATGTTCTTCAAACAATTTGAAGAAACCGTAAAGCAAGATACCGAGATTGCACAGGCCATTGAGAATGGCAATATGGAAACCGCTATGGGTTTGACATTGGATAAATACTTCAACAAACCCCAAGAGTTTTATACCGTGGAGAAACTGAGAAAAGCTTTGAAGATAGACCGCAAGGTGACATTGCGAGAAATCTTAGAGCAAATTTTCTATGGTCACATCATCAAAGGAAAAGAAGAACTAATGACAGAGGAGTTTGAGAAATTCATCTCTACTCTACCCGACCAAGACATAACCGATGTAGAAGCGTTAAGATATTATTTCTTTGCCTATCTCACAGACCCACACTTGCGACAAATCATTGACAACCAAGATTACACCGAGTTGAATTACAACCCCACCTTTGGAGTTCAAGAATTTTCACGTGTGAACGATAAATTGAGGGAGCACATTCCTTCATACATAAAAACCTATATCCCGTTGGATAAATTTTTGAATGCATAATGTTAGACAACATCACCAAAAAAAATATTGACGATTGCCGTGACGTATTGGTCGGTAAAGTACCCGACCCCAAAAGTCAAATCGAGCAAATCACCCTGGCCCTCATCTATAAGTTTATGGATGATATGGACAAGGAAGCCGTTGAAGTTTTCAAAGGCAAAGCCAAATTCTTTGTTGGCGATTTTGCCAAATATGGCTGGCGCAAATTGTTTGACCCGTCATTGGGTGGTAAAGAAATGTTGGAATTATACAGTGAAGCGTTGGACAAGTTGCAAACCAATGGCAATATCCCTGAGCTTTTCCGCAACATTTTCAAGAATGCCTTTCTACCCTACAAGGACCCCAACACCTTGCGGTTGTTTTTAAAGTACATCAATGAATTTGAATACACGCACAGTGAAAAATTAGGCGATGCATTTGAATATCTCTTGAGTGTGATGAGCAGCCAAGGGGATGCGGGACAATTTAGAACACCAAGACACATCATAGATTTTATTGTGGCGTGTTTGGACCCCAAGAAAAACGAAACCATTGGAGACCCTGCCTGTGGTACAGCGGGATTCTTGTTGAGTGCTTACAAATACATTGTTCAGCAGAATACACAAAAAAGATTGGGTGATCAGCTCACCCCCGACCAAAGAAAGAAAATGGCCAACAACATCATTGGGTATGACATCAGTCCCGATATGGTGCGTTTGAGTTTGGTGAATATGTACTTGCACGGATTTGCGACACCGCAGATTAATGAGTATGATACTTTGAGCAGTGAAGACCGATGGAATGAAACCTTTGATGTAGTATTGGCCAACCCGCCTTTTATGACACCAAAGGGAGGAATCCGTCCGCACAAGAAGTTTGGTGTACAAGCCAACAAAGCCGAGGTATTGTTTACCGATTGCATAGCCGAGCACTTGAACAAAAACGGAAGGGCCGGCATTGTGGTTCCCAATGGAATTATAGCCACCACCCAAACCGCCTACAAGCAATTGCGCAAGTTGTTGGTGGAAGATAGTTTGATAGCCGTTATCTCATTGCCTGCAGGGTGTTTCAATCCATACAGCGGTGTTAAAACAAGCATTTTGATGTTGGACAAAGGCCTGGCCAAGAAGAGCAAGGAAGTATTGTTTATCAAGGTGAATAACGACGGATATGATTTAGGCGCTCAACGCAGAGAGATTGACAAGAATGATTTGCCCACAGCACTCAAAGCCTTCAATGATTTTAAGCAACACCTCTCTGATGATTCGGATTTCAATCCCGAGAATTACAATGATTTATGCTTGTTGGTGGAGAAGGAAAAAATTTTGGAGAATAAGGATGTGGTCTTGAGTGGGGATAGGTACAAAGAAAGTGATTTGAAAGATTTGAATTATGATATTTTGAGGTTGGGAGATGTTTGTGATTTTGAAGGCGGAAGCCAACCTCCTAAATCAGAATTTATTTATGAAAAAAAAGAAGGATACGTTCGATTTGTACAAATAAGAGATTTCGGGGAAAGAGGCAAAGAAACATATATTCCAATAAATAAACGAAATAAACTGTGTGAAGAAAGGGATGTCTTAATTGGACGTTATGGTGCATCTATTGGCAGAATTTGTTCGGGTTTAAGGGGAGCATACAATGTGGCTCTCTTAAAATGTATACCAGACAATAACAAAATAGACAATCGTTTTTTATATCAATTATTAAATTTTGACAAAATTCAAAAAAGAATAATAGAATTATCTGATAGGGCAGCACAAGCGGGCGTTAGTCCTGATGACTTGAAAGAATTTGAAATCCCCCTCCCTCCCCTATCTATCCAAGAGGAGATAGTGAAAGAGATTGAGGGGTATCAGAAAATCATTGACGGCGCAAAAATGGTGGTAGAGAATTACAAGCCCACCATTACCATCAACCCTGATTGGGAGATGGTGGAGTTGGGGGAGGTTTGTAAAAAATTTGGTAAAAATATCGACCCGCAATCTCAAAATGGAGCTGTCTTTTACATAGGTCTTGAAAATGTTGGTCAAGGGACCGGTAGTATTATCGGGGACACAAATTCAGATTTTAAAGATATAAAAAGCACAAAACTACTTTTT
>CANHWU010000112.1 GCA_947464415.1 Flavobacteriales bacterium | reverse complement strand
TAAATATCCCGCTTTCCGCTTATTGATGAATGAATATCGGGATGGAATATTATTATTTGAATTAACTGACCAAAAAGTATGGACCAAAGCCGTTAAGGACACCACTGGATTGCGACAGTATTATGAAAATAACAAATACAAATATACTTGGCCTGATCGCGCCGAAATTTCAGTGTTTACATGCGAAAATTCGGAATATAGCCAAAAAGTAAGGGCCTTGATTGCAAAAGGAGACATGGAACATCCTGCTATTGAATTGGAGCTAAATACAGATGGAAAGCAGCATGTTGAGCTGGATGGTGGAACCTATTCAGAGGACGACAGGCCGTTATTGGCTCAATTCGATTGGAGGAAAGAAAAAATAAACGCAACGGATTTGATGGTGAACGGGAAATCGGTGGTGGTTTGTATCAACAAATTTTTACCTACTGGTCCCAAAAAACTCACCGAGGCCCGCGGAGTGATTACCAGTGATTATCAAAATTATTTGGAGAAAACATGGATTGAAAGTTTGAGAAGAGATCATCAAATACAGGTCAATAAAGCAGTTTTATATACCATTCATTGATGAGATTCTCATTGCTTTTTCTCATGTATCTATTGTCATTCCTTTGGGGATGCTCCAACGCTCAGAAGGATGTCGTGGTTCAATACAAGGATAAATACCTCAGTAGAGCAGGTCTTTTGAGTTTAATGCCACAAGATTATTCTCCATCAGACAGTGCTGATATTGCTCAACAAATTATTCAACATTGGATTGAGATGGAATGGAGAAAAGATCAATCCGCCCATGTCGAATTATCAGTTGAAAACGAAATTCAATTAGAGGATTATGAACAAGCTCTGAAGTTTCAAAATTGGAAAAACCAATTTCTTTCAGAAAAACTAGATACACTCATTACGAATGATCAAATTCAAGAGTGGAGAATGTTATCCGGTGACAGTCTCAATAAATTCAGTTCCTCACAAATAAAAGAGGTCATCTTACAATCCAGAAAAAACAATATCATCTCTGATTTCATGTCGCAGTCATTGCAACAAGCTGAAAAAGATGGGTCTATTAAAAGAGCAGGAGAAACGAAATGAGGACTATTACATTACTACTTTTCATTGTTTTATTCCAATGTACAATGGCCCAAAAGCCCTCTACAACCATTGAGAAGATTGTAGCCGTAGTAGGAGAAGAGGTGGTGCTACTTTCCGAAATTGAAACGGCTGCCTTAGAAACCGCAAAAGGAAGAACAATCACATCTGAAATGCGATGCAAAGCATTAGAAACATTGCTCTATCAAAAACTTTTGCTGCATCACGCCAAAGTGGATAGCGTTGAAGTCAACGATGGAGAAGTAAATGCGCAGGTGCAGCGGAGAATAGACTATTTCGTTCAAATGTTCGGAACTGAAGAAGAATTTGAAAAATACTATGGTAAAACCATTCCCGTTTTGAAAGAGGAGTTTTTTGATTCGGTGAAGGAGCAGCTACTCATTGAGAAAGAGCAGCAAGAAGTAACGAAAAATACGGTTACTACTCCAGCGGATGTATTGAAATTTTATAAGGACCAACCCTCTGATTCCATTCCCTTGATTCCTGAGCAATTGTCCTACTCTCAAATCGTTTTTGCTCCCCAAATCAAAGAATTTGAAATCAACAAGGTAATTCATTTCATGGATTCCATTCGCAATGAGATTATTATAGGCCGCACTTCAATGACTTTACAAGCGGCTAAATGGAGTGAAGATCCCGGCAGCAAGTACAAAGGAGGCTGTTATCCTCTGCAACGCAGAGGTACTTTTGTCCCAGAATATGAGGCCGCCGTGTACAACACAGACGAAGGGAAATTTACTCCTGTTTTCAAAAGTGATTTCGGATATCATTTCGTTAAGGTCATTCAAAAGAGAGGAGAGTTTTATGAAACTTGCCACATTTTAATGACGCCTAAAGTATCCGACAATGATCTCGATAAGGCACATCTTTTAGCTGATTCTGTTTATGCCGCCGTTAAAAAAGGAGATCTCACCTTCAGAGAGGCCACCCTGCGATTCAGTACCGATGAGGATTCAAAAAATCAAGAAGGTCAAGTGATGAATATGGGCACTGGGGGAGTGAAACATGAAATTGGGAGTATCGAACCTGAAGTGAGTTTACTCTTGTCAAGAATGAAACCAGGCGAATTTTCTGAGCCCGTTTTGTCCACTACTATCGATGGCGTTAAGCGTTATGTCATATATCGATTGGACGATAGAATCAATGCCCACAAAGCCAATATGGATTTGGATTATGAGATTTTTCAAAACGCCGCGACGGGAAACTCCAAGAAAATAGCCACCGATAAATGGGTGCAAAACAAACTAAAGCGAACCTATGTGCGCATTGATGATGAATACAAGAATCAATGTTCATTTGAATTTAAATGGATCAATTAATTGAATTATTATGTCAGAAGTAGCCACACTAGAGAGATTGAAGAGTCAATATCAAGCCCTACAAGCAGAGGTAGGAAAAGCGATCATTGGACAAGACGAAGTAGTCAAGTATGTTTTGATTTCTATTTTTAGTAACGGACACTGTTTATTAGTAGGAGTGCCTGGTCTTGCAAAAACACTTTTAGTGAATTCCATCGCGCAATCACTGGGGGTTGATTTTAAACGCATTCAATTCACCCCAGATTTAATGCCTAGCGATATTGTTGGCTCTGAGATTTTAGATGAAAACAGACAATTTAAGTTCATTGAAGGTCCCATTTTTTCAAATATCATCTTAGCGGATGAGATCAACAGAACGCCTCCTAAAACACAATCAGCATTGCTGGAAGCCATGCAAGAAAGAAAAGTGACCGCTGCTGGACAAACGATGTCTCTTCCCTCCCCTTTCTTTGTTCTTGCTACCCAAAATCCTATTGAGCAAGAAGGAACTTATCCACTACCAGAAGCGCAATTAGATCGTTTTATGTTTAATATTTGGGTGGATTACCCCACATTAGAGGAAGAGATTCAAATTGTCAAAGCCACCACTGATGATCGTAAAGTGCAAATCTCACCTGTAATTCAGCGTGATGAAATCATGGAGTACCAACAAGTGATTCGTAAAATGCCGGTAGCCGACAATGTAGTGGAATATGCCGTAAAACTGGTGAATAAAACACGCCCGGAAAGCCACATTGCTCCAGAATGGGTCAAGAAAAATATTAGCTGGGGAGCGGGACCGCGTGCCTCCCAACATTTGATTGTAGGTGCTAAATGTCACGCTGCTTTGAATGGTAAGCTAAGTCCAGATATTGAGGATGTAAAAGCAGTAGCATTGCCCATTTTGCGCCATCGCGTAGTGCGAAATTATAAAGCTGAGGCAGAGGGCTTGACCATCGAGAAAATGGTAGCTCAATTGATGTAAATATGATGAAAAGTTGGATTCCCGTTGCTGAACACAGCGACTTCCCCATTCAAAACATTCCGTTTGGAATTTTCTCTACCCCAAATAAAACAGCGCGCCCCGGAGTGGCCATTGGAGAAAATATTATTGACTTGAAGGTTTTGGATGAAAATGGTTTTTTTAGCCATCTTCCATTCACAAAAAATGATTTTGATGTCTGTGTCTTGAATCATTTAATGCGCCATGGAAAAAAGCACATGAGCTCACTTCGTAATCGTATCATCGAATTATTAAAAGAAGGGAATAATGAATTAGCGCAACATAGTTGTTTGCCAGAGGCATTGGTTCATCAAAAAGATGCCACAATGCATTTACCTGTTCAAATCGGCGATTATACTGATTTTTATAGCAGTGAGGATCATGCACGCAATGTAGGAACCATGTTCAGAGATCCAGCTAAAGCTTTGTTGCCCAATTGGAAACATTTGCCTGTGGGGTATCACGGTAGATCCTCTACCATCGTTCCAAGCGGAACAATGATCAGACGACCCAAAGGTCAAATCAACCCGAGCGATGATACACCTCCCACATTCGGTCCGACACAACAGCTTGATTTTGAATTGGAAATGGCTTTTATCACATTTGATGGAAAGCCCATGGGCGAAAGCATTTCACCAGATGAAGCTGCCGATCACATATTTGGCTTCGTGATTTTTAATGATTGGAGCGCAAGGGATATTCAACGCTGGGAATATGTTCCATTAGGACCTTTTTTAGCCAAGAATTTTGCTTCCACCATATCACCATGGATCGTAACTTTAGATGCCTTAGCCCCGTTCCACCATCCGGGTAAAAAGCAAGACCCCGAGGTATTACCGTATTTGCGTTTTCAAGGAAACTATCATGTGGATATAGAGTTAGAGGTTTCTATTATACCGGAAAACGCCTCGCCTACAGTGGTTTCTAGGAGTAATTACAAGTACATGTATTGGAATTACGCCCAACAATTAGCTCATCACACCATAGGAGGCTGCGCCATCCGAGGGGGTGATATGATGGCTTCAGGAACTATATCAGGTCCCGATAAAGGATCTTATGGCTCAATGTTAGAAATTGCCTGGAAAGGTACGCAACCCATTACAATGTCTGATGGCACCGCCCGCAAGTTTATATTGGATAATGATACCGTACTCATGAGAGGTTTTGCTGAGGGCAATGGATACAGAATTGGTTTCGGAGATTGCAGCGGCAAGATTATAGGATAAACAAAGATTCTCAAACCTTCTCTTTTTTTTGATAGCCGTTTTGGGGAAGTTCAATTCAAGAAAGAATAACTTCTTTATTCCATTTCTATACTCTAAAGTTATCTCATCCCTTCAATAAACTGATCAAACAAATACCTAGAATCGTGGGGACCCGCACTGGCCTCTGGATGATACTGGACACTGAATACCTTTTTGTCTTTTAATGCAATTCCTGCAATTGTATCATCATTCAAATGGACATGCGTCACCTCTACATTGGATTGCGAGGCTATACTCTCACGGGAAATGACAAAGCCGTGATTTTGACTGGTAATTTCCGACTTGCCCGTCTTCAAATTTTTAATGGGATGATTGATCCCCCTGTGGCCGTTGAACATTTTCTCCGTCTTTAGCCCCTGACTCAATCCAATGATTTGATGCCCCAAACAAATACCAAATCCCGGAATGCCTGAATCGATTAACTCCTTCACTAACTGAATACTTTCTGGCATGGCCGATGGATCGCCAGGACCATTGCTGTACATGATACCGTTGGGTTGCCATTCCAAAATCTCTTTAGTCGTGGCATGCATCGGAAATATTTTGCAATAGGCTCCGCGCTCGGTCAAACACCGAACAATATTTTTCTTAATACCAAAATCAATCACCGCCACCTTCAAGACACTGTTTTCATCTCCCTCTTCAAACGGCGTTTTACAACATACTTCTTGTGATAATGACAAGCCATCCATAGAAGGCACCTTGGCCAACAGCGCTTTCAAATCCTCTATGCTCTTGCTCTCATCTGAACTGATGATGCAATTCATGGCGCCCGCTTTCCTGATGTGCCGCACCAACGCACGGGTATCAATATCGGAAATACCCACTACTCCATCACGCACTAGATAATCTTGCAAAGTCCCGATAGGCCCAATGCGACTCGCCACATCGGAAAACTTTTTGATGATAACACCTGCCACCTTGCAAGTCTCACTTTCAATCTCTTCCGAATGAACACCATAATTGCCGATGTGAGCAGTGGCCATTACCAAAACTTGACCATAGTAAGAGGGATCGGTGAAAACCTCTTGATAGCCCGTCATTGCGGTGTTGAAGGCAATTTCTCCTGTGGTTACGCCCACAAATCCACATGATTTTCCTTGAAATACTGTACCATCTGCGAGAACCAAGACGGCGGGTTGACTAATGCGATTCATTAGACAGCGAAGTTACATCATTTCATTCACCTTCCATTCTGAAAGATTTGAACAAAACGTTAGCGATTACCTTTTAAGAATCCCATTCATCTTGCCATTAAATCTCGCTATTTTCGTACAAAATCATTTTTGATGCAGCAAGATGAACAAGCCCGACATTTGATGCCGGTTAAAGAAATTACCACCGCAGACCCTCGTATCCAGCGTGCAATTCTGCCCACACATCCCGATTCGAGACTCGACTCTCCCCTGATGCGTCACCATCCGCTTTCTAACGAAGACATGGTGTACCGTGATATGACCGATGTTGAATCCAAGAAAAAGAGTTTGCACGAGCTGATCGCTCAATTGGATGTGAGCAACAGTGTTCGTTATCAAAGAACTCCAGAGGATACCTATTGCAATGTATATTCCTTTGACTATTGCCATTTTTCTAAAGTATATTTACCCACTGTTTGGTGGACGGAGGCATCTTTGAAAAAGGTGTTGAATGGAGAGGAGGTAACTCCGATCATGTATGAGACCGTAGATCATATTTACTCCAATGCCCTCCATGATTGGTTGCTCACCTGGGGAGTGAGTTTTGGATGGCAAAGGATGACTAGCTTCGATGAGGTTCAAAGAAAAGTCAACGAAGAAGGAGGTGTCGGTATCATCTGCGCTAAGCGCGTCACTTTTGGATGGTCAGGACACATTGTGCCGATTGTCCCAGAGACCAAACAAAAAAAGGCCTACCGCGAAAACGGTGTAGTGATCTATCCGCTTCAATCACAAGCCGGAAAATTGAACTACAATTATTTTGCTAAAAAAAGGAAGGATTGGTGGAACCATCCGCGTTATCAAAGTTTTGTGGTGTACTATCATCCGTGATGGTAACTGCAAAAAAAATAAATGAATAAAACAAAATGACGAATAACCCGATTATTAAATATTACTGGGGCATTGGGTTAGAGAATGAAACCTATTTTCAGTTGGAAGAGTGGCTCGAGGTGAGTGGACAATTTATCCAAGAAAAAATGGGCCGAGAAAGATACAGCATCAATTATCTCACTTGCTACCGCAATGGTGCCATCGATGCTTGTTTGCGCTCCGCTTTTGACCCTGAAAAAAAATACAAAGTCAGTAGAATGATCAACAGTCATTCATTAGAGAAATTAGACATTCATTATCAACACAAAACATTATTATCCAAAATACCAGACCAACCGAACCCTGAGTATGCAGGGAAATCTATTCTAGAAACTTTTCTAGAGCAACAACCCCACTCTATCCAAAGCCTTTTGACACAAAAAAACAATCCCAATGGTCCCATTATTTTTGATGGAGATACCATTGAGTTTGTAACCAAGTATTTTGAAAATCGGACTATAGAAGATACTTGCCGTGAATTATTGGCCACCAAAAAATTGTTTTTAGAGAAATTGAATGTCTCCAAAGTGATGGATGGGCATTTAGCCTTTCCAGATTATAATGTGGGCATCAACATGTTCATGTCCAATCAAAAAAACTTGGTCCTATTTAACAACGGAACCTTTCACTTTCACTTCACCCTTCCCACGCTCACTGCGGATAGCAGAATCACCGATTATCCTGCCTTTGATAAAGCGCATCAAAATGCCATCTACCTGTTACAATGGTTAGAGCCCCTTTTCATTTGCACGTTAGGCAGCCCAGACATTATGGGCGTGATCAGCAAAAAACATGGACTTCAAGAGCAATTTGCTTGTGGCTCTATGCGCAATGCCATGTCTCGTTACACCGGCGTTGGTACCTATCACCACTCCATGGCCAAAGGGAAAATTTTGACCTACCCCGTTGAGGATTTTCGCAAGCTTCTGCATTTCAAAAAGGAGGATAACATTTGGTGGCGAGATCAAATTGAAAATACCCTGTCCTACGAACTTTTAAACGATTTAGGATTGGATTTCAACCGAGAAAAATTGTATCAAAGTGGTTTTGAATTCAGGAGTTTTGATGAGTTTCCCACCACTTCCCTACCGGCTGTTTTGCAAGCCATTATTTTGGTTTGCGAACATTCATTGTCCTATGGTGAAATTCAATGGGCCAGTAATGATATTGCATGGAACAATGTGGTGTTCAAAGCCCTCAAAGATGGCCATGCCGCCATCATCAATATAGAAGAACAGCAAACCTATTTAAACCTCTTTAATTTACCAACACTGCTCGGAACTGTAAAAACTTCCATGAAAATGGATGCGTTTTTCTTTTCTATTTTATCTGCATTGCACGATCAGTACAAAGAGCAAAATCAAATCATGGATCTGCTTTTGGGTGGACCCGCGGACACGGCACCTCATTGGGAAAATTTCAACGAATACCAGGTGAATCAGCATATGAAACAACTAAATCCTGTTGAATCATAATACAACGCCAACCCCCAATGCCAGCATTACTCCGAACATACTAAAAATGAAAGAAATTGAGGCTTTTATC
>CANHWU010000111.1 GCA_947464415.1 Flavobacteriales bacterium | reverse complement strand
CAATTTCACATCCTGTTTCATATGATGCCAGAATATCATGTGGATAAAGATTGGCCAGAGAGGACCGCACTTGCTCTTTGCTCATACCCGCATTAAGACTGGCTAATTCAGTTGGTGTAACATAATTGGGGACAACTGCCATTTCGGAACAGCTGCTCAAGGTAATCAGGGGAATGGCAAATAATGCAACCCATTTTCCCAAGGGAATCAAAAGTTTTTTCATAAAATAGATTTTGGTTTTGTCAAATGTAGTGAAATAAATTATGTATAAAGAAAAAGTTGTGCGCTGATTATATTTTGTTAATGCTGGTTAGGGGATACTATCTCCATAATCTTTGGTGCTTAAATCTTGACCCCAAAGGAGCTGCCCTTCAGGATGTTTCTTAAAACGAGAATCCTGCCTTAAATGGAAGCAATGACAGAAATTTCTACTTTACAATCGCGAGGTAATTGGACAACTTGCACCGCTTCTCGAGCAGGAGGAATATCCCCGACAAACTGTCCATACACTTCATTGACCGCTGTATAATCACTCATGCTTTTGAGAAAAATGGTGGCCTTTACTACATGATTCCAATTCATACCTGCAGTGTTTAAGAGGGCTGAGATATTGTTCATCACTAAATGTGTTTCCTCCACTACTGTTTGTGTGGGGTCATACACTTGGTGTATTGGATCCATTGCAATTTGTCCGCTGATGAACAAGAAATTTCCTACCCTAATGGCAGGACTGTAGGGCGCGATAGGTTGAGGTGCACCGGGTGTGCTGATAGCTGTCTTTTTCATTGTAATTTTGCGATTAGGTCTGCAAGATGCAAATAATTTTAATAGATAACTACGATTCATTTACCTATAACTTGGTTCACTATTTTGAAAAGTGGGGTGCTGAAGTGCATGTCGTGCTCAATGATGGATCAGAACCGAAATGGGAATTATATGATGTTTGTGTAGTTTCACCAGGCCCTGGGTTACCGAATGAATCGGCCAATCTGTTAGAATGGATGGAAGCTTGGAGAAAAACAGATAAACCCTTGTTGGGTATTTGCCTGGGATTACAAGCGATGATAATTCTTGCGGGGGGTCGATTACAGCAAATGGATTGTCCCTTGCACGGGGTGGAAGGAAGTATTTCTAATATAGGCGTCACATCAATTTGGAGTCACTTAAAAACACCCCAGACAATAGGTCATTACCATTCATGGGTGGCTGACTCCGATCAGTTCCCAACGCAATATGTGATCACCGCAAAGGATGAAAATGGACAGGTCATGGCTATTGAGGACAGGATAACACAATGGTATGGTTTACAATTTCATCCAGAATCAATCATCACAAAGGAAGGTTATGATTGGATTGCATCGTGGTGTAACTTTGTACAAAAGAAGTTGAAAACATGAATTTTATTAAAACATTCCTTTTTGTTTTGTTCGGGTTGTTTTTTAATGCAACGAATGCGATTTGTGATCCATTGCCGGGTACATATAAAATTGCTGTTCTGAAATATAAAGGAGGTGGAGATTGGTATGCTAATCCAACGGCACTTCCCAATCTTGTCAAATTTGTGAACCAACACTTAAAGACGAAATTGGATGCCACAACGCCATCGGTAGAGGTGGGAAGTAGTGAGCTTTTTGACTTTCCATTTGTTCATATGACCGGTCATGGCAATGTTGTTTTTTCAAATGATGACGCTAATAATTTGAGAACCTATCTTTTGGCGGGAGGATTTTTACACATCTCTGATAACTACGGTATGGATGCATTTGTGAGGAAGGAAATGAAAAAAGTTTTTCCAGAACTGGAATGGATTGAGGTACCATTTGATCATCCTGTATATCATGGCCCCTTTGACTTTGATAATGGATTGCCAAAGATTCATGAACACGATAACCAGCCCCCAAAGGGTCTAGGATTATTTTGGGAAGGAAAATTGATTTGCTTTTATGATGTGGAATGTGACTTAGGAGATGGTTGGGAAGATGCAGGCGTTCATAATGATAGTGAGCAGAATAGATTGAAAGCACTTCGTATGGGGGCCAATTTGATTTCCTATGCTTTTTTGGGCGGTAGTTGATGAAAAGAAGTGAATCCTTTACTTCCGCACGGCAATTATTAGATCGTTGGGTGAGGGAGTTTAATCACCCATCTTTCATAGAGAGTGATCCCATTTCAATTCCTCACCTCTTTCATCGAAAACAAGATATTGAGATCAGCGCATTTATGACGGCATTGATTGCTTGGGGAAACAGAAAGGCCATTATTCATACAGCAAAGCAATGGATGGAAAGAATGGATCATCGCCCATTTGAATTCGTAATGAATAGCAATATAAGAGAGCAGAGAATGGTTCAGAAAATCATTTATAGGACTTTTCAAGGAGAAGATATGATGGACTTGCTGTTTGCTTTAAAACAGAGTTATACCCTTTACCCTAGTTTGGAAATTCCCTTTGCGGAGGGATTTAAAGATCAGGGGGCTCTCACAGGGATTGATCATTTTAGAAAACACCTCCTTCAGTTTTCTCATCACTCTCATTTTGAAAAGCACTTAGCTAACCCTCAAGAGGGTTCAGCAGCAAAGCGTATCAACATGTTCCTGCGATGGATGGTCCGAAAGGATGATGAAGGAGTAGATTTTGGTATTTGGAAAAATATACCGATGTCCCAACTTTCTATTCCTTTGGATGTGCACTCTGGAAATGTAGCGAGGCATTTGGGTTTGCTAAAAAGAAAGCAGAATGATTGGAAAGCTGTACAAGAATTGGATCAACAATTGCGAAAATTGGACCCACTAGATCCCGTAAAATATGATTTTGCTTTGTTCGGGGCAGGAGTGAACCAAGCAATGGATATCAGGGCTTGATAAATTTAGGAGTAAATACCCTGTTGCTCACATTTTGATTTCTGTCAGCTATTCGAATTTCAAATTTACAGGTATCAAAGGGTGTAGGTAAATAATACAACGGATACATTTGGAGTTGGATATTTCCTTTTTGCGCCTTAGCTTGTCCCAGCGGTTCAGCAATGGGAGCTCGGTAGTAAAATGGGATGATGTTGACATCTAGGCAGGGATCTAATTCAATGTGGTTCCACACACCATTTTGTTTTTCATAATATTCACAAAAAACATTGTACTTCCATTGACAATCACCAAAAATACCAGTAGTATCTAATTGCCCTAATCCAAAATTACCATCCCCGTCTGTAAAGGAAATATTGAGCAAAGCGCCACTATCGTTAGGGGTGAAAGATTCAAATTGTATGACGGGTTCGTTAGGATAGTTTTCAATGCGCAGACAACTGGCTAAGAAAATGGAAACAAAGATGGTGATGATGCTTCGAAGATGCATAAGACAAAGGTAAGCGAAACTGTTTTCATTCGTAGTTTTGAAAAATGAAAAGGCAGGAAATTATTCAACGTTTGAAGCATGTTTCACCAGCGTCATTTGAAGATCTCGCGTTAGCCATTTTTCATTATCAGATTGAAAAAAACGAGATGTACCGTTCCTATATAAAGGCTCTGAACCGACATTCTGTGGAGGTGAAATCTCTGTTGGACATTCCTTTTTTGCCAATTTCCTTTTTTAAAACCCATTCCGTTCGCTCATTTGACGAAAATCCGATATCCTTATTTGAATCCAGCAGTACAACAGGCCAAATACCCTCTAAACATTGGGTGCTGGACAGAAAATTGTATGAATGGTCATTTCTGCAGAACTTCATTTTGCAATATGGGCATCCCTCACAATATAGAATTGTAGCTCTTTTGCCTTCCTACTTGGAGAGAGGAAATTCATCTCTGGTATATATGGTGGAATACCTCATGAAGGTCAGTGGCCATCCGCACAACGCGTTTTTTTTACATGATTTTGAATCCCTTGACCGAATACTGAGCACTCCCGTTCAACAACCTACTTTATTGGTTGGGGTTACCTTTGCCTTATTAGATTTTTCAGAGCGATACCCCAATCGTTTATCCAACACTGTTATTTTGGAAACGGGTGGAATGAAGGGCCGGGGTCGCGAGCCCATCAGAGAGGAAGTGCATTCTTTGCTTAAAGAAAGAACCCATGCCGAAATTCATAGTGAGTATGGCATGACTGAACTTTTTTCACAAGCTTATGCAAAGGAAAGTTCAAGTTTTCTGTGCCCTCCATGGATGCAAGTGTTGACAAGGGAGGTGGATGATCCATTGAAATTTCACCAAGGTGGGGGCAGAGGCGCTATGAACATTATAGATTTGGCCAATGTCGATAGTTGTGCCTTTATCGCCACCGATGATTTGGGAGAAGTGCTGCATCCCTTTGAGTTCAAGGTTTTAGGAAGAATTTCAACCGCTGAAACGCGAGGGTGCAGTTTATTATATGCATAGAGGCAACCTTTGAAAAAAAACGCGTCATACTCATAGCGACGAGCAAATCGCTACCAAAGTACTTACGCTTCGAATGACAACGGTTGTCCTAGCATGAGAAACATGATTTCCTAAACAAACAAGAAGGGAAGCGTCATTGCTTCCCTTCTTGTTTTTCGAATGTCTTATGCAATAATTACGGCTTCACGATGTAGGTGGGGATGAAATTGTAAGGAGGTTTTTCAATTTTTACATTTTTCTCCTTGAAAAATTCATCCACGGCCAATGTTTCCCCATATTCATAAGCATAATCGTCAAGCATGATGATACCTCCCGAAACCACCCGATCCCAGAAAGTTTCTAAGATGACTTTAGCGGGTTCATAAACATCAACGTCGATATGCAATAGGGCAATTTTTTGGGCGGGATGCGCTGCGGCATATTCTTTTGCAGTGAGATTGATGTCGCCGGGAACCAATTCAAAATTACCGATATTCTTGGCTTTAATCAAATCGGAAAGAGTGTCATGATGAATTCCCAAGCCGCCTTCATTTTCAAACCAATCCACAAATTGTTTATCGATGTCATGTTGCAATTGATCTGGAAACTTCCCGAAAATATCAAATCCAATGACTTTTCTTGCCTCTTCACTTTCAAAGAAATGTCTGAAGGAAAGTAAGCGCATCAGTGAAGCCCCCTTATAAACACCAAATTCCAGTACATCTCCGGGTAGGTGCAGAATCTTCTTGTAGATTTCGATTTGATTGAATAATTTACCGAGACGGCCTTGTTCACAGGTGAGATAAAATCCATTCTCGTAATCCCATTTCTGTGCCGGATCTACATTGTAGTGTTTTTTCATGTACTGGTTTTTCTGTCCTCAAATATAGGAACAAATATCCCATTGTTTTTTTCGGGAGCTCGTATCCCTTTTTGGAGAAAAATACTTATTTGTTAATCTAAATTTTAAAAAGGCAACCCATTCACTTTCAATGCGTCTAATAACTGAGAGGCGCTGTTGCTTCTACCTTAATTACTCTTATTATGAATGAAATGTTTGGTGTTTTTTCCAAAATTCATGAGTTCAATGATTTTTGGAGATTGTTCGCTCCCTACGTAATTGCATTGGGTATTTTCTCGGGCATTGGTTTAATAGGTAAGGTGGCATTGTTCAGTAAGGCGGAACAGCCGGCTTGGGCATCGTTTGTCCCCATCTATGACATGGTCATTACCATGAGAATTGTGGGCAGACCGGACAAGCACATCTTCTTGTTTCTGATTCCAATTTATAATGTATATCTAGGATTCAAGATGTGCACGGAGATTGCCAGCGCCTTTGGTAAGTCTAGCCCATCTGATTATTTATGGGCTTGTATATTGAACGTCTTTTACATCCTTCACTTGGCTTTTTCCTACAGTATTGAGTACCAGGGACCGGTTTTTAGAAAGCACCTAACTGCCACCAATAATCAAATGGCGGTGGCATAATTAAATAGAGTAGTTTAGCAAAAAATAGAGGCTTTTGGAACATCCACAGCCTCTTTTTTATGATTTGAAGAAAGAAATTGTTGTTTTCTTGAGTAGACCAAATTGTTCTTCACCAAAAGTGAGGAATGGATCATTGCCCTACATCATTCATGAATTTTAAGCGCATGATCCGTAGAATGTCCTCCTCATAGTCCCCATCAAAATATTTTTCAGCCTCGATGATTTCTTCGCTCTCTGACTGCATAAAGTACTCCATGATTTCTTCTTGCGCGTCCTCATCCACCTCCTCATCTACGATGTATTGAATGTTCAGCTTAGTTCCAGACGATACGACAGCTTCAATCTCCGCGATTAGTTCAAGCTTTGATTTCCCAAAACCTCTTGCAATATCTAGTAGTGGAATGCGCTTATCAATGTTCTGAATAATTTGAACTTTTTGTCCACTTTTTGAGGGAGCCGTTTTTAGAAAAATGTCTTGAGGTCTTTCAATATTATTTTCTTCTACATGTTTCTTGATCAAGGTTAAAAAAGGAGCCCCAAATTTCTGAGCCTTGTTGCGTCCCACACCACCAATATGAGAAAGCTCTTCCATGTTTATGGGATATTGAGTGGCCATTTCTTCCAAACTTTGCTCGGAGAAAATCACATAGGGAGGAATGCCTTTTTCTTTGGATACAGCCAAACGAACATCTTTGAGGTACCCAAATAATACCTCGTCTGCGGCTCCTCCGCCAGAAGATCGAGTGATGATCAAATTTCCATCATCATCGGTATCGGGGTATTCTTCTTCTTTTACCGCGGGGAAGGAAGTGGGTTTCTTCAAAAATGCTTTTCCTTCCGCCGTTAGTTTGATCGTTCCGTAGGTTTCGACTTCTTTCTTAATCCAATTTTTGACCAGCATTTGTCGAATGATGGAATTCCAGAATTTCTCATCACTTTCTTTACCTGATCCAAATAATTCAGACTGACTGCCTTTGTAGGTTTTAACTTCAGCATCTTCGAGGCCTCTCAAAACTTTGACGATGAATTTCGATTTATGCTTTTCTTTAAATTCCAGGATGCATTTTAAAATTTGTAGAGCATATTCTTGCGCTTCGAAAAGTTCTTTGGGCTTGCGCATATTATCATCCATACCACTTCCTTCACCGTTGGCTTCATCCCATTCTTCTCCGAAGTAGTGAAGCAAATACTTCCTGCGACTCACCGAAGTCTCGCAATAAGCCATTACTTCATGTAACAGTTGAACACCAATTTCTTGTTCAGCGATAGGCTTACCGGCTAAAAACTTTTCCAGTTTCTCGATGTCTTTGGGAGAATAAAATGCGATGCAATTTCCTTCTCCTCCATCTCTTCCTGCACGGCCAGTTTCTTGATAATAGCTTTCGAGACTTTTCGAAATGTCATGGTGAATCACAAAACGCACATCGGGTTTGTCAATTCCCATTCCAAAGGCGATGGTAGCTACAATGACATCCACATCTTGCATCAAAAATTGATCTTGCACCTTGCTCCTCTCATGACCATCCATGCCGGCATGGTAGGGCATTGCCTTAATGCCATTGGCGATTAACAACTCCGATAACTCTTCCGTCTTTTTTCTGCTTAAACAATAAATGATTCCACTTTTTCCTGAATGGGATTTGATGTATTGAATAATCTGTTTTCCCACATTGGTTTTGGGTCTTACTTCATAGTACAAATTGGGTCGATTGAAAGAAGCTTTGAAAACTTGCGCTTCAATCATCCCCAAATTTTTCTGAATATCTTGTTGTACTTTGGGTGTGGCCGTGGCCGTAAGGGCCATGATAGGGACATCTGCAATATTCTTGATGATACTTTTGAGTTTTCTGTATTCAGGTCGAAAATCATGTCCCCACTCCGAAATACAATGAGCCTCATCGATGGCTACAAATGAGATTTTACATTGTCTTAAAAATTCAACATTGTCTTCTTTTCCAAGTGACTCTGGTGCGACATATAAAATTTTGGTTTTTCCACTCAGAATGTCTGACTTTACCTGAGCTATTTCCCCTTTGTTCAGTGAGGAGTTGATGAAATGCGCTACCCCGTCTTCAGAGCTAAATCCTCGCATGGCATCAACTTGGTTTTTCATCAAGGCGATAAGGGGTGAAACCACGATGGCTAAACCTTCCATCATGAGGGCAGGGAGCTGGTAGCATAATGATTTACCGCCCCCTGTGGGCATGATGACGAAGGTGTCACTGCCGTCTAAGACAGATTGTATAACTTGCTCCTGCTTGCCTTTAAATTGATTGAAACCGAAAAAATGTTTTAGTGCTTCTTTTGGGCGAAGTGTGGTGGTTGTATTCATGTTTACGTAAAACGATTGCTTTATTAAAAAGGAGAACGAATTTACAAAGATTTTGTTCATCAATGAAATCTTTTTTAATCTTTATTTCTTAGAGTTTTTTTCCTCTGAATGCGAGGGTTTTATCATCTTTGCAACTCTTTTACAATGCTATGAGTACACTTTTGGATATCGCAAAAAAGACCCTTCAAATGGAATCGGAGGCATTGATGGAAATGCAAATGGCCCTGGATTTACAATTAGTGCAGGTGATAGAGAGTGTGATTGAGGAGGAGGCTAGATTGGTAGTGACCGGGATTGGTAAGAGTGGAATCATTGCTCAAAAAT
>CANHWU010000110.1 GCA_947464415.1 Flavobacteriales bacterium | reverse complement strand
CAATTTGATACAACTGAAAAGTACTCAACGGTTCACCTTTTGTGTTTAGAAATAAAAATGAGCTCGTTTCCGAAACCGTGCGATTTTCGTCCCTCAGCACCTGTAGCTCTTGAATCAAAGTCGGCGAGATGGGAATTACCCTTATTTTATTTCTTTTGCCTAACACTCTTACTTGCCCCTTGCTCCAGTCAATAGCTTTGTCTTGAATCCCCAGAAGCTCTGATCTGCGCATGCCCGTCTCATAGAGCAATTGCAGTATCAAAGAATTGCGCAAAGCTTCCCATCCTTGCTCACGGGGTTGATACATTTGCTCCGCTTGAACCACCTCCAAATCCTGGGGCAAGATGTTCGTCTTCTTGGGCTTTACAATTCCTTGCATGGGATTTTGCACTAACCTTCCTTGCTTCCTCTCAAATCGATAGTATGCCTGCAAACTAGATACTTTCCGATGTACAGTGCTCACCGCCATTCCTTGATCCATCCAATGGGAGATCCAAGAGCGCACCATCATGGTGGTTACAGATAATAAATCCTCAACTTCAAAATGGAGCTGAATGAAGGCTGAAAACTGCTCCAAATCGGAACGATAAGCGGCAATCGTGTGAAGAGAGCTTCGCTTTTCAGATGCTAGATATTGAAGGAATTGCTGCATATAACAAAAAAAGGGTAAATTCTTCAATTTACCCTTTCAACTCGAAATATTCCGAAATATTATTGCTCTTGGCTTCTCAATTTGGTAACGTAAATGGCATGCTTGATTTCCTCACGACGACGAACACTGAATTTAGTGTACTGCTGACGATCACGCAATTCTTTTACTACACCGGTTTTTTCAAATTTCTTTTTGAACTTCTTAAGCGCTCTATCGATGCTTTCGCCTTCTTTTACTGGAATGATTAACATGCTGTTTTACAATTTGGGTTGCGAATATACAAACAAATTTTTCTTTTCCAAGAAAAAAATGCATTTATTCCAAAATAGCATCGATGGCGTGCGCTAATTTCCTGTCCTTGTCCGTCACGATATCTCCCTGATCGTGCGTAGATAACTCGATGCGAACATAATTATAGATGTTGTACCAGGTGGGATGGTGGTCTTGCTTTTCAGCAATCAATGCCACTCGAGTCATAAATGTAAAGGCCTCTTGGAAATTCTTGAACCGAAATTCCCTAACCAATTTGTTGTCTATTTCTCTCCACATATTTTGAAGATTTTATCAAATGTAAGTAAAATTTGGAAAAACCTCTCTTTTCCTGATTAGTTTCACACTCTTTAATAATTTCGCAACATGAAAGGAGTTTGTGAATTGAGCGTTATTCCCATGCGCATGGAAGCGTCAGACCGCAGTGAAATGGTCAATCAAGTGTTAATGGGAGAAACCTTTAGTGTAATTGAAACCCAAGAAAAATGGGTGAAAATACAATTAGACCATGATGGATACCAAGGTTGGATCGACCAAAAACAATGGCAAGCAGCTGGGATTTCAAGACCTCTCTCCCCCCTTCCTCTTCCTGTTATTCATCATCAGCGTTATTATCCCGCCGGTGCCTTCACGGAAATTCCCTTGAATCAACCTTCTTGGCATTCCATTGAAGATTGTGCACGTTCTTTTTTGGCTACGCCTTACTTGTGGGGAGGCCGCACCCATGCCGGTATTGACTGCTCCGGCTTTATCCAGATGGTGTATCGCCTAATGGGAATGCACATCCCACGCGATGCCTTCCAACAAATTAACATGGAGGGTGCTCAAGTATTGAATTTTGTCTCAGAATCAAAACCGGGTGATTTGGCCTTTTTTGATAATCCAGAGGGCAGGATTATCCACGTTGGGATGATTTTGAAAATCAACCATCAGTTTGCGGAGATCATCCATGCATCAGGTGAGGTGAGGATTGATCAATTGGATCAAGAAGGCATTCAAAAGGATGGACAATACACGCACCATCTGCGTGCGATTTTGCACCTTCCACATCTTCATCAGTTGATCAAAGAACGGAATGTTGTCATGTAAGACCACTCAATTACATTTTCAACTGATAAAATTGACAAGCTATCCCTCCCAACATGGCCAGGGTGAGAGCCCAATAGCCAATGTGAATAAAAATGTACTTGAAACTTTTGTTTTCAAATAAAGCATTGATCCCGATGAGCGGTAATACAAAAAATATCGCCGTGATAACTCCGTGTAAAGCACCATGTCCGAAGGTGCGGTATTTACTGCCATACGCTGTCATGAATTCATGATAATATTGTTGCAAAGCGGAACCTTCTACCCCAAATCCATCAGATCCAAGCAAGGTAGAGCCTATGTGGTATTGATGAACAACCAAGGAGGGCATGAACATCATGGCCATGGTGCCAAACAAATATGAAAGCAAAAAAAGTTTGAGCATTCCCTGAGGTGGCTCACCGGTATCGACAAATCCGATTTCCTTTTTCCAAGCTTTTCCAAAAGCTTTGTCGCTATACCAAATAAATCCGGTAAGCAATGGAATTAAACCTCCCAATAAAACGAGGACTGTATTGTTCATGGTGCCAAGATACAGAGAAATGGAAATAAATCCACTTGGAATAGGGAAACAGAAAGCAAGCGCCTATTTAAACTTCACCGCTGTGGCCACCTTGGTTGCGGCATCCACTCGATAAAAACCTTCGCCGGCTTTATCGCCCAATTTGCCCGCCATAACCATATTCACCAACAACGGACAAGGCGCATATTTGGGATTGCCAAAACCTTCATGCATCACCTTTAAAATCGCCAAACAAACGTCCAATCCAATGAAATCGGCCAAACGCAATGGTCCCATCGGATGCCCCATTCCTAATTTCATCACGCTATCAATCTCCTCTACCCCTGCCACTCCTTCAAACAAAGTATAAATGGCCTCGTTGATCATCGGCATTAAAATTCTATTGGCCACAAAACCGGGATAGTCATTCACTTCCACCGGCACTTTCTCCAATGCCTTTGACATCTCCAACACTTGAGCCGTCACCGCATCGCTGGTGCTGTATCCACGGATCACCTCTACCAATTTCATAACGGGCACCGGATTCATGAAATGCATACCAATCACTTGCGATGGCCTTGCTGTAGCGGCTGCAATCAAAGTGATGGAAATGGAGGAGGTATTGGAGGCCAAAATGCAGTGGGCTGGCGCATGCTCATCCATCATTTTGAAAATCTTCAATTTCAAATCGACATTCTCCGTTGCCGCTTCCACTGCCAAATCCGCATGGGCGATACCCTCTTTCAGATCTGTGATAAAACTCAAATTGGAGAGGGTGGCGTTTTTCCCTGCTTCATCCAAACTTCCTTTGGCCACCTGACGATCTAGGTTTTTGGTAATCGTGGACTTTGCTTTTTCTAATTGAGCAGCATTGACATCCACTAAATTCACTTTATTGCCATATTGAGCAAATACATGCGCAATGCCATTTCCCATGGTGCCTGCGCCGATGACGGTAATGTTCTTCATATTCGTCAACAAATGTACAAAGGAATGAGTACCCTGATTTTTAGTAAAACTGAATTATTTCCAACATCGATCATCAAAAATTTGTTAAGGCAGTATTACTTTAGCCCACATGAAGTTTGGGTGGTTGCTTTCTTCTTTGTTGTTATCGATGATGATGTATGGACAAGTGGATCATTGGGAATCTATTGTTCACGACACCATGCCATGGCATTATATGATTCCTGATAACACCACTAGCGCGGATTGGACCTCACCTACCTTCGATGAAAGCGCCTGGATGAGTGGAAAAGGGGGATTTGGTTTTGGAGATAATGATGATAGCACGCAAGTGCCTCCCGGAACAATTTCCGTGTATCACCGGCTTCAATTTAATGTAGACAATTGGAATTTCATTGGAAAGGTGGTTTTCAATATCGATTATGATGACGCGTATGTTCTCTATTTGAATGGATTTGAAATTGCACGAAATAACATTACATCGTCTGGGCCGCCTGCTTGGGATGCGCCTGCAAATGGTCAACATGAGGCCGTCTTATACCAAG
The DNA here is from genome assembly GCA_947464415.1 of Flavobacteriales bacterium. Taxonomy (GTDB): domain Bacteria; phylum Bacteroidota; class Bacteroidia; order Flavobacteriales_D; family Sanyastnellaceae; genus CAMCTV01. The sequence goes on along the minus strand of CANHWU010000110.1, from coordinate 4,561 downwards.
GTGGTTATCCAGAACAACTGGTTTTTGAACTAGCCGAAATAAGCCCCTACTTGCTAGTGGGCGAAAATGTTTTGAGCGTTGAAACGCACAATGTTTCAGTCAATTCAGGAGATTTGACCTCCCGTGTATTCATGCAGGTTGGTATTTTGAACAACAATAATTATTTTCTACCCACCCCCAATTGGTTCATTCCACCCATGGAATTTACACAGTCCAATTTGCCCATCGTAGTGATCAATACCTACGGCGTGGAAATTCCAGATGAACCCAAGATTGACGCAGAAATGGGCATCATCGATAATGGCCCAGGAAATCTCAATCATGTTTCCGATCCCTTCAATGAATTCTCAGGACTTATTGCCATTGAAAGACGCGGCTCCTCCTCCGACGGTTTTCCCGCGAAATCTTACGGTCTAGAAACCAGAGGACCTGATAGTGTCAATTACAATGCCTCTATTTTCAATTGGCCCATGGACAATGACTGGATTTTATATGCCCCTTATACAGACAAATCCATGATTAGAAATGTACTCACCTATCATCTCGGCAATCAAATGGGCAGATGGGCACCTCGAACGCAATTATGTGAAGTGATGCTCAATGGCGAATACATAGGCGTTTATGTATTTATGGAGCGCATCAAAACCAACCCCGGTCGTGTGGATATCGATCCGTTGGAAATGGGAGACACTTTAGACAATGCACTCACAGGTGGGTACATTGTAAAAATTGACAAAACCACCGCTGGAGGCGTAATAGCATGGACATCCCCTTATTTGGGTGAAAGTCCGAGTACTGTCAATATACAATACCAAATGCACGACCCCGCATTGGAGGAGATGCATCCTACTCAACTCGAGTATATTCAAAATTACATTACCAATTGGGAGCATGCCCTCGCTGATTCCACCTTTATGGACCCGCAGGTGGGATATAGAAATTATATCGATGTGCCGTCCTTTATCGACTTTTTTCTTGTAAACGAAGTGTCCAAAAACGTGGATGGCTACCGCATATCGTCTTTTTTGCACAAAGAGAGATTTAGTGAAGGGAACCGATTGGTGGCGGGCCCACTGTGGGACTTCAACTTAGGATGGGGAAATGCCAACTACTGCCTCGGTGGCGAAACCTACGGTTGGGAGGTCGATTTCAATCAATATTGCGGAGGAGGATTGGACAATCCATTTTGGTGGAAAAGAATGTTACAAGACAGCTTGTATGCGAATGAAGTGCGTTGCCGCTGGCAAGAATTACGCAACACCGTATTGGACACCACCTATTTGTTTCATTATATTGACAGCTTATATCTTGTGCTTGAAGAACCGTCCATACGGCACTTCCAACGGTGGCCTATTCTGGGAACCTATGTTTGGCCCAACAATTTTATCGGAAATACTTTTGAAGAGGAAATTGAATTTCTAAAATCATGGACATTGGCCCGATTGACTTGGATGGATGAGAACATGTTCGGTACATGCGATTCAACGAACCATTCAATCCCCGATTTATTTATTCAACCAATTACCGTTTTTCCCAATCCCAACAATGGTTACTTTATAATACAATCGTCATGGACAGGACTTTGCTCACTTCAACTGTACACCTTGTCTGGTCAATGGATAGATACTCGTGAAATTAAACTAGAGAGAAATACTCCTCTTTCCTATTCGGATGTTCCACCTGGACTTTATTTTCTGGAAATTCAACACCCTACATTAGGAACTAAAACTACTAAAATCCTCATTGAATGAAAAAATTAGTCTATACATTTTGTGCTGCCACTATCATGCTTTTGACCGCTTGCGAAAAAATAGCCGGCCCTGGTGGTACGTCTGTGATCACCGGTAATGTTACCGGAATTAATGTAACGAACGGAGAATTTGAATCCATTGAAATTACCGTCACTCCCGGTATAGAAATTGAGCATGGCGACTATTTTATTCTCAATCAATTGAATGGAGACAACTATTACTTCTGGTTCAATAATCCCAATTGGGTGAGCAACGGAAATCCCAACTTACTAGGAAGAACAGGAGTTCAAATTGACTTTCAATACAACGATAGCAATCTCACCATTGCTGAAAATGTGGAAGCCGCTTTACAAACCCATTTGGGCAATGCATTCACCATTACTCGCAGCGCAGATATCATCACCCTCACTGCCAAAGAAATGGGCAATATTCCAGATCCTGATGATGTAACCACTTCCTTTTTGTTAGACATTTCCAATCAGGGCGAAGTGCCTACCACTGGACCCGAAACCGCCATGACCGATGTTCGTGTGTACATTCAATATGGAGAAAACACCATTTTTGATGACAGTGAAAAGACCGGGTACAATGGTGAGTTTTCATTTCGCAATCTACAAATCGGAAAATACACCGTTTACGTACTTTCCAAAGACAGCATTACGCAAGAATATACCATTCCCGTTGAAAAAGAGATTGAAATTACACAAGACGAAAGCGTTACCGATATCGGAAACTTCTTGATTCAACATTGATGATGATTCGGCTACTTTTCTTTTGTCTTCTCTTCACCAACGCAACATTCGCTCAACAATGGATGAGTTGGAATGAGTGCAGTATCGGTTATCAACCGATCAAGAAAATCAATATTCAAATAGGGGGTCAGTATCGTTGGAATGGGTCAGAACAGCAATATAATAAAACCTTGTTCAGTGCGCGAGTGGAATACAAATTGAAACGCATGATCCAATGTCAAATTCGCTATCGAAGAGCTTGGATGCCGAATGATTATTTTTATCTCGATCAAGTGCCGCAAACCTATGGACACCGCATCGCCGCAGGAGTGGAATGGGATATTTTGAAGACATTACCCAAAAAAGAAGGAGGAAGAAAAATTGGAGTACAGGTCACTAGCCTGTGGCAATTGGAGCAATTCAAATTCAAAAGAGCCCAAGAATATTGGCGAAACAAGATGCAAATCAATTATGAATTCGCTCGCAAAAAGTGGAAAACCTTCTTTTCTCTTGAGCACTTCTATCGCTTCAACCAAACCTATCGTTTTGTAGATGAACAGATTGATTATCAAGGGTTGTTGAACGAGTGGAGATATGAATGCGGAATACGATACGCAATAAAGAAAAATCAAGCGTTCTCCATGGGCATTTTGTACCGCGATTTTCAAACCCTTCGTGAAGACCAGATCGTTTTACAATTGAGCTATCATCTAGATATTGCAGGCGATCACCTGCTTCCCGTCCGTAAAAAAGAACAGACCACTACTCCAAAGTAATGGTGCAGCCATTCTAATTTGGATAAGTTTTCCTCAATTCATTAACACCTCTTTCCTGCCTCAATTGAAACTTGTAGTTTTACAAGGTTGAGTTCTTCTCAACCCTAAACAAATTTTACATGATTACTAGAATTATCGGTATCAATACCAGCACCTATGTCAACGCAGAAATGCGATTGGATGATTGTGATTCCCTGCAATTAGTAGGACCCAATAACGTAGGAAAATCCACCTTAATTTACACTCTGAATTTCCTCTTTATCGTGGACGGATCGAAAATGTCTTTCTCGGGACAACGCCGAGGTGACAAGGAAACCATTCATCACTACTTCCCTACTCACAATCAAAGTTATATCATCTTTGAAATCAAAAAAAATGATGCCGAGTATTGTATATTAGTGAAGCGAGATAGCGATGGCGAATTGGAATATTTCCGTTTGTCTTGTGACTACCATTCAGAATATTTCTTCACCAAAGAAGGAGCCCATCAGCGAATCAGAAAGTGGGATGAAGTACAAACCACTTTGGAAAAAGAAGGGGTTGAGCTGTACTTGTATAAAAGCAAAACAGAGGTGTTCAATGCGGTGTATGCGCGCGGAAAAAGAAATGAGGCGGTTATTTGGTTAGAAGACAGCGTTAGAACAGATGGTTTGTCCAACAATTTCTCCAAAGTATATCGCTATTTGATCAATTCAAAGTTGATTACCAATAAAACTTTGAAAGAAAGTTTGATCATCGCCGATAACCGAGAAAATGAAGGTCTCTCCTTCTCTCAGAAAAACAAAAAAGATATCAATGATTTGCTTCGCATCAATGAAGAAATCAAAACCATCAAGACCATTCAAAAGGATTTTGAAGAATTCAGAGAAGTGGTGAATTTGTTCCGTGCCAAAAATAAAATTGTGGGTGATCTGGTGTACGCTTTCGACAAGCAGTACAACGGAGTGATTCAGGAATTGGATTCCGGTAGATTGGATAAGGAAAAGAACTTCCAATCTACTTTGGTACAGGTCAACGAAAAGCTCAAGCCCCGTCAAGAAGAGCTAAACCGTGAAATTGGAAAGAAAGAAATTGAAGAGGAGTTATTTGAAAAAGAGTTCATAGGACTTCAGACACAATTAGACGAAATCAATGCCTTTGAAACCAAGAAATTCTTGGAGGAAGCTCTCCACAATCTGGATGCGAAACGCCGGGAGACGGAAGTCCGCATTACCACGGTGGAGAACAAAAAGCTCGATACCAAACAACTGGAACTCAAATTGGGCAAATTGGATCAAGCCATTGCCCTATTAGAGAATCAAAT
>CANHWU010000109.1 GCA_947464415.1 Flavobacteriales bacterium | reverse complement strand
TTTGTCCTTCAATTTGTGCCTCATTTTTAAAGAGGGGCAATATCTGTACGCAATATGAATTTTTCCCTTGTTCTGTTTTCACATCAACAACATTATATCGGTAGGCCAACAAGCCCATTTTCGAAAAAGGGGAGGTTACTCTTTTTTGAGTTACTTGTAAATTGTCCAAGTCGTGATCCAATATCTCAAACTCTTGAAGAGCAAAATGCGATTCATAAGCATAAGGATCCTCCCATAAATCTCTGGATGAAAAAATCTCCTTTTCACCATATTCAAAACCAACGGAGAAGCCAGCTTGCTCCGTCCATGGGCGATAGGGGCCATACTTTTTATATCCGTTTACATTTTCAAAGTAATTTTCCTTTTTGCCAAAATACGCGTTCGAGTGAATTTCCGTCAAATGCATTTGGCGGAATTCAGGTATGGAATCTTTGACAAAAAGATAGGCAGGGGAGTGGGTTCTGATGTATTCTAAGCTATCCTTTCGTTTGTAGTATCGGACGAAGGTTCTTCGCATCCATTTTTGGAAGCGCGTGGAATCGTCGTCATCTTCTTTTAATTCATCCATCGCCTCTACTTGAGCAGAATCGATCACCACATCTTCTCCTTTTGGCTTTTTAGCCGGGCCTTGAACGCTTACTTTTTGATACAATCGATATTGGATAATTGGGGCACTATCTTTCTTGTATTGATATCTAGTCGCTGCTTTTCGCATCAACTCCTTGGCAAAATCACTGCGGTCACTGGTAATTTGCAAGCCATTGAGTTGAATCTCTTTGTCTTTTAGTACAAAGGTGATCTTCATCTCCTTTCCCTCTACCCATTTATTCTCTGTAAGATCATCAAATCCAATGGACTTGAATTGAAAGGTAACATTGCCGGGATTTACTTTTAATTGAAAAGTGCCATTGGCATCAGAGGTGGCGGATAATCTTTGTTGAGGTAAATAAATCCAAACCCCTGGAATGGGATTTTGATGAATATCGATTACGCTTCCAAGAACGATGGTAGAAGAGGCCTGAAGAGAAAGGAAAATTCCTAAACACCCAATGAGCCACGTTTTGAACATGGGACAAAAGTAAAACTTTCTTTCGGAGCAGAATCCAATTAATGTTAAGCCAATGGATATGTATTCGTTTGTCTGCCTATCGCTGCATATCCATTTCTGTGTGGATAGTTTAAACGGGGATAAGAATAGTTAAAAAAAATCAAGTACATGTTGGATAATGTAGTCTTGTGTTTCCTTGCTCATTTCAGTGTGAATGGGCAATGAGAATACATTATTGCACAGCACTTCCGTCATGGCCAAACTTCCTTGCTCAAATTTGCTCATGGAATATCCTTTTTGCAGATGAACGGGCAAGGGATAATAAATCATGGTAGGGATTCCTTTGCTCTTCAAATGCTCTTGCAAATCTTCTCTTTTGAAATTGCAGCCTGTTAAAGTGTATTGATGAAAAACATGGGTGCTTTTTGGATTTCGAGTGGGAGTTTTGAGATTCGGATGATTTTCAAATGCTTGATCATACCGATCCGCAACCGCACGCCTTGCCGCACTATATTCATCTAAATGCGGTAATTTGCAATTTAGAATGGCCGCCTGAATGGTATCCAATCGGGAGTTGACACCGACAATATCATGAAAGTAACGCACTTTTTGTCCGTGATTGGCTACCATGCGTAGTTTTTCCGACAATGCATCATCGTTGGTGAAGATGGCCCCCCCATCTCCATAGCAACCCAGGTTTTTGGAAGGGAAGAAGCTCGTGGTGCCAATATCGCCCATGCATCCTGCAGATGCTTTGCGCCCATCGCTGAATGTGTATTGAGCACCTATGGCTTGCGCCGTATCTTCAATCACATACAAGTTGTGTTTTTTAGCAACAGCTAAGATCTCCTCCATATCGGCGCATTGACCGTACAAGTGCACGGGTACAATGGCTTTGGTCTTAGAACTGATGGCTTTTTCAATGGCAGTAGGATCCATCGTAAAAGTGTTGGGATTGACCTCAATAAAAACGGGTGTCAATCGCAAGAGTGCAATGACCTCACAGGTGGCCACATAAGTATAGCTGGTGGTAATTACCTCATCCCCGGGTTGCAAATCCAGCGCCATCATGGCTATCTGAAGTGCATCTGTACCATTGGCGCAGGGAATCACATGCTTTACCCCTAAGTATTTTTCCAGGGCCGTGCTGAATTGCTTCACTTGAGGACCATTGATAAAGGCGGTCTGATTTATCACCTCTTGAATAGCCGCATCTACCTCAGATTTTATCTTTAAATATTGACCATGTAGGTCCACCATTTGTATGTTCTCCATCGTACTTATTTGGATAAATGCGAAATACTCCTTTGTACTGCGTTACTAAGACGCATGAAATCCTCCGCCGTCATTTGTTTATTCTCCTGAATTTTCTTTAAATCTAATTGCGCCTCACGCAAAATATCCACAATTTGCATCATATGAGCTTGTGTCTCTTTTTTTTCTCCTTCTTGCAGGTGGATGGTTTGCAAACTGTTGCGATATAATTTTTCTAGTTCTGCTATTTTATTAGCACTTTCAGCATGATCCGGATGAGGCTCATGCACTACCACTTTTTTCTCTTGAATTACAATTTCCTTTTCAGCAGTGGAAACCTGATGCTTCTTGGTTCTGAAAAAAATCAGAAGCACAATGGCGATAAAAGCAATTCCCCCACTGATAATGGAGAGATAAAACCAAAGCTCTTGTTCAGCATGCATCTGTCCCAACATTTCTTGATTGAATGTGTATTTAGATTGGGTTTGAGATAGTTCTGCCTTCAATGAGTCTCGCTGAAGAGTGAGCAGCTGAATATTCTTTTCAATGATTTCCTTTTCAATATTTGCGATTTCTTGCTCTAGCGCATTTACTTGGTCTGACTTCTTGTGGAAAGTCCAAAATTTGATTTTTTCTTTTAGAGTTTTTGTTTTTATTTTTGGATCAAGTGATTTGGCTAATAGCACATCCACCGAATCCAAGATGAGTACATCCGTTTTGAAGTTTTTAATGATCAATGTGTCAATTTCCCATTTAGCCAGCATCAAATCGGCTTGGAATTCATCCATGGAATATAAATCCTGTCCGAATGGAATTAAAGGTGTACAACAACTTTTTTGCTGTCCAAAGGAGGTTTGAACGAAAGCAATCAACAATACAAATATTTCAAGTTTCGATCTCATGGTGTGCGCAATTTACTCTTTTTTTTGAAGTGATTCCAATATGGGTCTTCTTGCTGTATAAAATTACTCCTTTTCCATTGAATGGGAACATGAGGAGCAATGGGTTCTAGTGAATATTGAAAGCGATCATTGTAGTTGTAACGAATAGTGCTGATATTGACGGTAAGTTGAGTTTTGGGAAGCGAATAAGGAAATGTATTTCCGAAAGTTCCTGTCATGGGGCCCATGACGGGTTCTCCCCAATGCTCCCCTCGACTGGTCTCATGAAAGTGGTGGGTAAAATCGACACCGGCCGAGGCGGTCAATGCGTCTGCCCACAAAATAACGGTTTTGTTGAAAACAAAACGCTTTTGTTGCATTGGCTTTTTAAAGTAAACGGTATCTATGGAATAAAGCGGTTGCTTTCTTAGTTGGACATAATTGTATATATCCTCCTGATTTTTGAGAACATGACTCACCCACCATTGCACCCATTTGCGATTCAGTAATCGATATTTTTGGTCTGAAATGTTACTTCTCCTGCCCACGATATTGGAAGGAGTATTGTATCCTTTTGCATCGATGAAGGAGTACAAATATTCCACTTCTGTGCTCAAACCACCTGCATTGCCGCGAATATCAATGATCAGGGTGTCGATGCCATTTCGTTCCACTTTTTTAAATGCTCTTCGGATGGATCGGTGGTAGTGTATAAAATTTTTTGGAGCAAAAGTGGTTACTTTCAAGCATGCCGTTTGTGGACTTTTTTGCGTGTACTCAACGGGTGAGGGTTCTTTAGCAGTGGGTTTTTTCAGATGTCTTTGCCATTGCTTTTGATTCAAGGTGGGGCATTGATTGACCATGATGGTATCTTTTCCTTGGATGTTTCTTTGAAAGGTAATGTTTATTGCAGATTGATTTCGAATCACAAAAAGGGCGGTTGTCAAAGAAAACAACATGTCTGTCATTCGCTGTTCTGAAACAAAGGAGTTACCTTCAATGAGTGAAAAGTCTTTAGCCCAATGATCAATTTGCTCAATCTCAACATCATTGATGGCAATGAGCGAATCACCAGGTATTAATTGCGCCAAATCTCCTTTGGAGACAATGTGGCCTCTTTTTCGTATGGGCAGAACGCATCCCCCATTGTCTAAATGGTGATTCCAAAGAGCAGAGTAGCTGACTTGACTATGGCTATCCTTGAGTGTTTTAAACATCTGCCCCATGACTTGTGCAAATTGGGCGGTGGTCATGGTATCTAAAATGTTTTGATACAATCTACTTTTTGCCCGCTGGTATTGTTCTTGACTACAATACAATGTTAAATCAGGATGGGAGTGTTCTAAAGCGAAGAAAAAGGAATCTACATCTTGTAAAAGAGTTGTTTTAGACCAACTTTTTCCTTGACCCTTGCACAGAGTGTTGATTAAAATAAAAAAGAATAATCCAAAAAGCCTCATGTGTCATTTCGTTTCTTGACCATGGTCAAGATGGTGGCCAGGGCTACAGTTTCTCCGGTTTCATCGTACACATCAACAAAAAACTTTACAATGCCTTTGGGAATATCCTCTTCATTGCGTTTTTCTTGATCTACTTTTTCTTTCACTGTAAACTTAACTGCGATCGTCATGCCAGGATAAACCGGCTTGGTAAATCGGCAATCTTCCAATCCATAGTTCAACAATACAGGACCCTTCTTTGGGTCTACGAACAATCCGGCGGCTTTCGACATCACAAAATAGCCATGTGCTACTCGTCGCTCAAAGATGGTGCCTTCCAGACTGGTGGCATCCATATGAGCATAGAAATTATCCCCACTCACATTGGCGAAGTTGACAATATCCGCATCGCTAACAGTATGCTTATGGGTAAATACAGTGTCTCCGATAACGAGGTCTTCAAAGTGTTGACGAAACAAGTGTGGTTGGGCTTCTCGCTGAGCGGCGCCTTGTTGGTAAACATTGGTGATGTGCGTCAAGGTGGTAGGAGTGCCTTGAATGGCAGTTCTTTGTAAATAATGTAAAACACCGCGCTTACCTCCCATTTCTTCACCACCGCCGGCGCGTCCTGGACCTCCATGCACCAATAAGGGCATCGGAGAGCCATGACCTGTGCTTTCAACGGCCGATTCTCTGTTTAAAATTAAAATCCTTCCGAGGTAGGAAGCACTGCCAATAGCAAACTCCTTGGCTATGTGGTTGTCAAAAGTGACAATACTCGAGACCAAAGACCCTTTTCCCAGTTTTACGAGTTCTATGGCTTCATCAATGTTTTGATAGGGCATGATGGTAGCGACAGGCCCAAAGGCTTCAATTTCGTGAGATTGAATATTTTTAAAGGGAGTGGGGTTAAAGAGGACTACGGGGGCAAGGAAAGCACCCGTCTCGCCATTGGCATCGATGAAGGAGGCATTGGTGTTTTCATACCAAATTTCAGACGCTGACTTCAGGAGTTGAATTTTTTCCAATACATCTGTTTTCTGAGAGGGTGAGGCGAGGGCTCCCATTCTTACTTTTTCGTTTCTCGGATCTCCCATAGTGGTTTGATCCAATGCTTTACTTAAGGCCTCTCTTACCGCTTCAGTGAGATGATGGGGAACAATGATTCTTCGTATCGCGGTGCATTTCTGTCCGCACTTCACCGTCATTTCTTTTCTTACCTCTTTGATAAACAAATCAAACTCCGGTGTTCCGGGTTCGGCATCCGAGCCAAGAACACAAGCATTGAGAGAATCCGCTTCTAGGTTAAAGGGAATGGCGTTCGCAATCAGATTGGGATGGGCTTTCAGCGATTGTCCCGTAGAAGCTGAACCTGTGAAGGTAACAACATCTTGTAATTTTACATGATCTAAAGCCTCACGGGCACTTCCCATGATCAATTGTAAAGCTCCTTCAGGCAGGATCTTAGAAGCGATAATATCCTGCATCACTGCTTCTGTGAGATAACCGGATATAGAGGCGGGTTTGACTACCGCAGGCATCCCGGCTAGCAGGTTGACCGCGATTTTTTCTAACATTCCCCAGATGGGAAAATTGAAAGCATTGATATGAAAGGCCACCCCCTCCTTTGGAACCATGATGTGGTGACCAGCGAAGGTTCCGTTTTTAGAAAGTTTGGCCATTTCTCCATCTACATAATATCGCTCATTGGGAAATTGCTTTCTCAAGCTGGCGTAAGCAAAGAGGTTTCCAATACCGCCATCAATATCGATCCAAGAATCAATTTTTGTGGCTCCAGTGAAATAACTCAATTCATAATAGCGAGCTTTTTTTTCGTTGAGATAAAGAGCCAATGCTTTGAGCATTCTTCCTCTCTCATGAAAGGTCATTTTTCTGAGCGCTGCACCACCCGATGTTCTCGCATGTTGAAATACCGCATGGAAATCAACCCCTTGGGTGCTGATCTCGAAAAGGGGCGTCCCATCAATAGCATTGGTCAGCGTTTGTGTATGGCCATTGGGGGTGCACCATTCGCCTTGGATATAATGTTGTAATACTCTCATGTCAATTGAATTGATGGCGGAAAGTTAAGATGAAAAAGGAAAAATTAGTGACAAAGATTGTCAACAGAGCAGCTTAATTCTGCAGTGGAATATTGTTCATTACGCCTGCCCAGCGGTTTACCATTTTATTGATCAAATCGGTAAAAACGGGTTTCATCATAGTGCCTACGATGGGATTAATGGTGGCATTCATTTCGAATTGAACCTTACAAGTGTTATCGGAGTCCTCACTTACCTTTCCCTTCAAGGTAAAAGACATTGGATGAGTGCTCAAGCTTTTATAGGAAACCGATTGATTGTCAGAGTGGTCTTTTTGTAAAATAATCTTGATATTTCCTTTCGTTTCAAAAGAGCATGAAATTCCGTCACATTGCCAATTGAAGCAATCGTCAGGTAAGAATTTTTCAAGATGATGTAGATCATGCAAATAATTCAGGGTGAATTCTGCATTCTTAGGGATCTTAACTTCTTGACTTTCTAATTTCATAATGTTTGATCAAATTGAGAAGACCACTGTGCTGGATTGTTTTTCCAACCTTTAAGGGTCTCTAATTGTTGCGGTGCAAGATAATTCGAAACCACGGCTTGCTCCAAAAGAAAGTCATAATGAGATAATGTTTTCACAACAAATGGGTAATGAGAGAACTTCTCTTTGGATTCAGAAAAAAGGTAGCTGAAAATGGCCACCATTCCGATAACCTCCGCCTTTTTTTCTATTAACGCATCTATGGCGGCAAGGCTGCTTTTGCCTGTAGAGATCAAATCTTCAATCACCATCACTTTGCTTCCTTCAGGACATATTCCTTCTACTTGGTTGCCCATGCCATGCTTCTTGGCTTCGGAGCGCACATAAATAAAGGGCAGGTTCATTAGATCCGCCACCAAGGCGCCAATCCCAATGCCCCCAGTAGCGACACCCGCAATGATTTCTGGGTGTTGATCAAAAGTACTGATGATGTCTACAAAGGCTTGTGCCACGGATTTTCTGATGGTCGGGTAAGACAATATTTTTCTGTTGTCGCAATAGATAGGAGAGCGGAGCCCGCTGGCCCAAGTGAATGGTGTTGTAGGATTTAATTGAACGGCTTTTATTTCGAGCAAATATTCAGCTACTTTTAGCCCCGTAATAGATTCGATTGACATGATGCAAAAATATAAAGTTTACTGCGGCACCTCAACATTGTGGATAACAAATGAAATCCCAGCGGGCTTCTCAGGCGTTGTGAAGAACATGGATGAGCCTGCCTTTGCTGTGAAGACAGCCTGGAGTGAGATTCAGGATCGAGATTTGGAGGTGGTTTGGATCACCCATAATGTTCCACTGGCATGGGCGCGCTTTCAAAGTATATTTCGTTTGATACATGCAGCGGGTGGAAAAGTTTTGAATGAAGACCAAGAGGTACTTTTCATCTACCGAAGAGAAAAATGGGATTTGGCCAAGGGAAAGGTGGATAAAGGTGAAACGCTCGAGGAAGCAGCGGTACGGGAAGTGATGGAGGAATGTGGTCTTGGCCAATTGGATCTTCAGCATTTTTTATTGGCCACTTATCACATTTATGAACTCAAAAATAAATGGGTATTGAAGACTACTTTTTGGTATCAAATGTCGGCCACTCGTCATCAAGAATTGATCCCTCAATTAGAGGAAGATATCACGGCAATGAAATGGATGTCACCTTCAGATCAAGGATGGCAAGCCAATACTTTTGCCTCTATCAAGGATGTTATAGAAGCTCCAATGTATGGCAGTTAAAGCCCGGTAAAGAATTTTTGAATTTCGGGTAAATTGTAATAGAGAGTGCTGTCCACGATCACTACGGGCATCGTAATAGATTGTCCTGGTGAGTGTCCATTTTTTCGAAGTTCTTTCCACATTTCGGTGGCCCACTCCCTTTGTCCAA
>CANHWU010000108.1 GCA_947464415.1 Flavobacteriales bacterium | reverse complement strand
CCGGTTTCTGTATAATGAAAAGATTTTTTGGGGAAAATTTCCGTCAATTCTTCCCAAGTTTTTTTGGCATGCACAATCACCGTATGCGCATGCTGCAATGCTCTCTTCGTAAAATATCGATCGAGACTAGAATGCTCTTTTTGTTGAACAAAATGCACATCAAAAATTACTTCCACTCCTGTTTGCCTTCCGAGCCATTTTGCAATAAAAGACAACGGCAAACCTTGCAGCGCGATGCTCCATTGGATGATCACCTTACTCGCTCCTAGATCTTGCATCAGCCTCACTGTCTCTTTCCAAGTGCTTGGACGATTATAATTGGTTACATAATGCACTTTTACTTGACTGCCCGCTAGTAAATCCGCTTTGCTGCTTTTATCCACAAACTCTCTTGGAATGATGGCGGGATATTGTTGCGTCCAAGAAACGATGTGCACATCGCAATCCCCTCTCCTATCCAAGGCCAACGCCAAGGAGGTGTTGTAATTTTGAATACCCCCTTTGAATCGCGGTCCAGGACCAAAACATACCACAACGGGTTTACTCATACCGATAGTTGTTTCAATGCAGCTTCATACACCCGACGCATGCCCTCCTCTATGGAAATTTTCGCCTTCCACCCCAAACGCTCTTCAACAAAACTCATATCACAATATCTAGAATGCACTCCAACGGGCTTGTCCAACAAAGGTTGTATGGTGGGCTTGTATCCGGCAAATGAGCAAAATACTTCGATGATTTCTCGGAAAGAAGTTAGTTTCCCCATGCCAATATTGATGGCTGTTCCATCATGAATATGATCCATAGCCAAAAGTATACAATCAATCACATCTTGGATATGCACGAAATCCCTGCCTTGATGTCCAGACCCCCATACTTCAAAAGGATCTTCCTTCTTTGCCGCTCTCGCTGCAATGGCAGGCACGGGATAGGTCAAATCTTGATCCTCCCCATATCCGCTGAAAGGTCGAATACAGGTGACTTTCAAACCATAATGTTTGGCTGCGATGTGCGCCAAAAATTCACCCGTCAACTTACTCCAACCGTAGGTCATATCCGGTTGACCCATTCGCTTGAAGTCAATATCACTTTCTTTCAAGGCAATAGCTCCCCCCTCCGTTTGTAAATCTACTGGATAAGCGGCAGAGGAACTTGGATACAAAAGGCGCTCTGGCTTGTAATTCACTGCCCAATAAAACATCTCTGCATCAATGGCCAAATCCAAGGCCACCACCATGGGATCACCATCAATCTTGGCCCTTCCACCAACAATGGCCGCAAAATGAAAAACATCTGCGATGCGATCCATTTCCCATGGATAAGTTTCAGAAAAGTACTGATCATTCTCCATCAGCTTCCTCATCACCTTCAAAGCATCTTGATGGATGAACAAGGCGCGGTTGTCATAAATAGCAAAATCATCACCACTATGACTTTTGGGCAAAGACATCCAAGTATCTGGATGGGTGCCTACTGAAAGATTATCTATAAAAATAACTTGGGTATTAGCATGGCTCAGCAATCGTTTCACCATATTTCTTCCTACGAATCCGCAGCCGCCGGTCACTAAATGTGTTTTCTTTATCATCATTGCACGGCCAAATTACGAAAAAAAAGAGTGCTATATTTTATTAATTTAGCCCCATGGCCAGTGATTTTTTCGAGCAAGTGTGGGCAATTGTGAAGTTGATTCCTACAGGGAAAGTAACCACCTATGGAGCCATTGCCAAGGCACTCGGCAGCCCCGGTGCCAGTCGGACTGTAGGATATGCCATGAATGCCTGCGATAAATCATTGCCCGCCCACCGAGTGGTGAATCGCAAGGGTATGCTCACAGGAAAGGCGCATTTTGATCCGCCCTCCGCCATGGAAACGCGGTTGACCGCTGAGGGAATAGTGGTGAGTCAAGATCAAATTCAAAACTTTGATCAACACTTTTGGGATCCTGGAAGGGAGTGGCAATCAATGTAAATCCAAATGGTGATAACGAGCCAACGCGGGGAGCTTTAATAGCCGCCAACATACATAGGCAATCATTCCACCCATCCACCAACCCATCAGAATATCCGTGGGGAAATGGACTCCCAAGTACACGCGAGAATATCCTACCAACACGATCCATACACACAAGAGCATTGTCCAAACTTTTTTTACGGGTCGCAAAATCAACAAGAAAAACAATGCTACCGCCATGGAGTTAGCGGCATGACTCGAATAAAATCCGAACCTCCCTCCTTTGTAAAAATTTCCATTTTCCTCTTTGACCAAATGAAGATGCTCCATCACTTCAGGAGTGTAAGTGGGTCGCTCTCGCTGCACCCATGGCTTGAAGACACTCGAAGCCAATTGATCCGAAATCGTCACTATTACCAGCATACAAAGCAAGACCAACAGAACACGCAAGCCCCATCTTTTGAGCATGGCGAAAGTCATTAGTAGATACAATGGCAGGAATGTCCACTTGCCACTGATCCACCACATCACTTGATCTAACCATTCAGTATGATGACCATTGATCCAATATAAAATCTCAATTTCCATCTCCGGAATGATGGAACATTTTTTCCATCAGATGTTGATAGGTCTCTTGTATTTTTTTTCTTTTCAATTTCAAGGTGGGCGTAATCTCACCGCGTTCTATGGAAAAAGGATCTTTTACAATGGAAAATGCCTTTACTTGTTCCCATTTTCCAAATCGTTGATTGATCTTATGAATATCACTCCAGATGATCTCCTGAATGCTCGCGTGCTTCAACCACTCTCCCTCTGCGTCCCTATCTATCTTGAACTTCTCTGCCAGAGCACCCAAAGCCACTCGATCTGGAACCACCAATGCACCGGCAAATTTTTGTCCTTCACCCACTACCATGCATTGCTCAATGTACAACGATTCTTTTAAAGCATTCTCCAACACTTGCGGCGCTACATACTTGCCTCCACTCGTCTTGAACATTTCTTTTTTGCGATCGGTGATCACCAAAAAGCCATCTTGAAAAATTCCAATATCTCCCGTATGAAACCACCCGTCCTTGATCACCTCAGCCGTGAGCTCTGGCTGCTTATAATAACCCATCATCACATTGGGACCTTTCACCAAGATCTCACCATCCTCCATCATTTTCACTTCCACTCCAGCCACCAATTTTCCGACACTGCCTACCCGCAACATTCCTCTGTCTCGGACTGTATTCACCGATACCACTGGTGAAGTTTCAGTCAATCCATATCCCTCCAACACCGTCATTCCCGCTGCATTGAAAAATCTCGCCAATCTTGGCTGTAAGGCCGCACTGCCACTGGCGATGGCCCGAATATCCGTGAGTCCCAAAGCCGCCTTGACTTTTGAAAACACCAACTTTCTAGCAATGGCCAATTTCATCTGATATATCGCAGACTTCCCTTCCGCCTCCCACTCATTGGCCAAGTTGAGCGCCCATTGGAACAACACTTTCTTGATTCCCGTATTGCTCAAACCTTTTTGCACAATGCCGTCAAAAACTTTTTCCAACAAACGCGGTACTGCGCTGAAAATCTGTGGCTTTACTTCATTCAAATCATCTTTAATGGCCTCCATGTTGGTCATATATACACTGATGCATTTGTGGAAAAACAAATAATGCAACATGCGCTCATAGATATGACATACTGGAAGAAAACTCAATCCTTTGGAAACACCCGCTTCCAAATGAGGAAGACGGGGTTCACTGGCCAATACCGTAGATACGATATTGCGATGACTGAGCATCACTCCTTTGGGCAATCCCGTGGTTCCTGAGGTGTAGATGATAGTCGCCAAATCATCCGCCTTGACTGCGGATTTTCTGTGATCAAATTCGGAGCGAAATTGCTCATCGGTGGACATCAAATCACGCCAAAAACCGATGCCCTCATTACGCTCAAAACAATAAACCGGAGGCTGCGCGTGGAGCTTAGCATGAATGGACTGCACCTTCTTGGCTAATCCAGAGTCTGAAACAAATACCATCTTTGCTTCCGAGTGATTGAGAATGTATTCATAATCACTTTCTGTCATGGTGGGATAAATGGGCACATTGATAGCCCCTATTTGAAGGACAGCGTGATCGATAATATTCCACTCCGCGCGATTATAGGAAGTAATCATCGCAATTTTATCTCCCGGCTTGATTCCGAGAGACAATAAACCAAAGGCCAATGCTTCTACTTCCTGGATAAAGGTTTGGGTGGAAATGGTTTCCCACGACTGGCCTTTTTTGGTCACAATCATTTTCTCCAAAGGAAAATGATGCAACTGGTTGTAGGCAATATCAAATAAACGCTGCGGAATGTTTTTACTCATACTTGCGAATATAACAAGTATGCACCAATATCAAAATTTCTTAGTGCTGCACCAACAATTTCGTCGGTAACTTTTCATCATTCGTCGATTGGAGATAATATAAACCATCTGACAATGAAGAGATTTCTAATGTATTCAATCCAATGCTCGCCGTGTATTGCATCACCACTTGTCCTTGGGCATTCCAAACGGTGATCCTATCCTGAGCATCGGCATAAAAACTCACCTGATCTTTTGCAGGTTGCGGAAATAAATGAAAACGATCTTTTGATGATTGCTCACTCACCCCAATGGGAGTGGGCAACTGAAAAGAATACACTTGTCCCTCTTGAGGATCAGAAGACAAGAGCTGAGAAGGATCCAAACCCAAAGGACCAAACTCCGAGACACTCACCACTTGTGGATTATCGGCAGGGCCAGCCAATGTCCACATTCCAGACCATGTTTGA
Source organism: Flavobacteriales bacterium (assembly GCA_947464415.1). Classification (GTDB taxonomy): domain Bacteria; phylum Bacteroidota; class Bacteroidia; order Flavobacteriales_D; family Sanyastnellaceae; genus CAMCTV01. The sequence continues at coordinate 3,947 of CANHWU010000108.1, read as the reverse complement.
GTGTTAAAATCCAACTCATCAATCAACATCACACAAGGAAAACCAAAGACTTGAAACAAGTTGGCAGACTTGATGAAAGTCGGTCCAAAGTGAATGCGCATATCATGAGTGGTTTCATAAATCCAAAACTGAAAACTCAGCGTATTTCCCGCCAGTCCCGTGTTCATCCATTCATCATAAAATCCCACATTGCTCCATTCAATTTTACAAATTCTGTTGGGCGCCTCTCCCACAATCTCATAAGCAATGGGGCTCACTACCATTGTATCATTGACATTGATGATATCGGCGAAATAAGGAATAACTGCATCAATAGTATCGTGGAGATAATAGTCTTGTACCAACTGAGACCCAGGCCCACCCAAGATAAAATGAGTGATCGTATCCTCAAAAATCACCCATTCAAATGGCAGCTCGATAAAATACTCAGGATCGTCCCAAACAATGCCTTCATCCAAGGATATTGGATTCTGAAGCGGAACATATGGCTCATTGAAGGCAGAAAATTCATAAGGAAAACTGGTCACTTGGGCATGATAGCAATGAGTGATAACGGAAAAAACCACTGGCAACAGGAAATATACAATTTTTTTCATAGAAAAACTTTTCAACGAAAATATCACTTCCCTTACAACAATAAATACATTGCATTACATTTAACCTACTTTATGATTCACCTTCCAAACCACTATTCTGTAAAATGAAAAAGAAAAAACTCCTCTTGGTTGGTCTTGCGGTCCTCATTTTCTCTATCCTTGCTGCTGCCTGGCTTATTAGAAAAGATAGACATAAAATTTCATCCAATACTGAAAAAGATCAAACACCTAGCGTTATCAGAACCCCTCAAACTGAGTCTGCTTGGGGCATCGATCTGAGTCATCACAATGGAGGTATACAATGGGCCAAAATGAAAGGGGAACATTTGCCAGATTTTGTTTTTTTAAAAGCCACTGAGGGCACTCACTTCAAGGATAGCCGATTTGAAGACCACCACCAGGAATTCACAAAAAGGGGAGTTCCTTGTGCGGGATACCACTTTTTCCGTTTTAACAAAAATGGAGAAGCCCAAGCCCGTTTTTTTCTGCAATGCACTCAACCCCAAAGAGGCGATTTACTTCCAGTTCTTGATGCCGAATCGCATCACTCTTTGGACTCCGATGATCTCGCTCAAAAAAACATCGATCTCTTCATGGAAACCATCAAAAAAGAGATTGGCGTTTATCCCATTGTCTATTGCCAAGAGAGTTTTTACAAAAAATTCTTTGAAGAAAAATATGAAGGGAAAATCTACTTGTGGATTTCCAACTTTATACAAGAACCCTTTATCCCTTACGATATTTGGCAAAAATCAGAAAAGCACCGACATCCCGCATTCAAAGGCAGAATTGATTACAATCTATTGAATCATACAAGAATCAGTTTGCAGAATTTGCGAATTCCATAATCATTACCGCCGCCAGCATTGACATTGTGTAAACACCAAATCAATTTTCCTAAAGACCTACTCTTCCCGCTATATAGTAATTTTCCTTTTCATCGGCTAAACCTGAACAAAATCAATCTGAACGGTCTGTTTTAAATCGCACAAATTCTCTGAAGTTATGAATGTCAATCACCATTCCTTCGGCCTCATATCCCTTTAAAAACGTGGTTGGAATTCTATTCTTCCCTTTGCTATTCCACTTGAATTCAAATGCCGTCAATGTGCCATCTCGCTCTTCTATGTAATCAATCTCTTGTTTTTGTACCGTTCTCCAAAAATACCTTGCCGTATGCCAGTGGTGATACATCTGCCACTTCATTCTTTCCGCAATTAAAAAGTTTTCCCACAATGCTCCCTTATCCGTCCGAAGATCGATTGCATTCATATTATTGATGATCATATTACGAATCCCATTATCATAGAAATAAATCTTTCGATTATTCTTTATTTCATTTCTCTGATTTCTGCTAAAACTGTTCAAACGAAATAAAATGAATGACTTCTCCAATAAATCAATGTACTTGGACACCGTGGCTTTGTCTATCTCCAACAAACTGGAAAGTTCATTGTAAGAAACCTCGCTCCCTAATTGCAATGCGATGGCTTTCAGCAATTTTTCTAAAATCTCAGGTTTTTTAATTCCTGTAAGGGAGAGAACATCCTGATACAAATAACTTGTCGTAAGCTGTTTCAAAACTTCTCGGGCTTCATGTCGATGATTGATGACATCGGGATACATGCCATAAATCAAACGTTCCTCCAATTGTGCTGAGGCCTCCAGGTACCCCACATGATCTTCAAATTCCTCCCAACTGATAGGGAACAATTGATACTCATACTTTCTACCCGTTAGCGGCTCTTGCGTAGATTGGTTGATTTCTAACGCGGATGAACCACTGATCAAGAGCTGAACGTCCTTAAATTGATCTACTATCAATTTGGCAATCAATCCAACTTCAGGGATACGCTGTGCTTCATCTATCATTACCCATTTATGCTTCCCGATGATTGCTTGTAACTTTGATTTTCCTGCTTCTTTCAATAAGGACCTTACCTCCAAATCATCCCCATCCAGCAACAAATAATCCTTCTTCTCCAAGCATTGTTGTAAGAGGGTTGTCTTTCCTACTTGTCTAGGGCCAAGCAGTACTATGGCCTTGCCTTTATTCAGTCGTTTTTCAATAACGGCTGTCAATGTGCGCCCAATCATAATCTCCAAATATATGCTATTTTCGGGGAATTGATTCCCCAATTATAGTATATTTTCAGAGAAAATAAAACCTAATGATGAAAACAGACCCCGCATCACCAACATTCAGACGGAGATTTCAACTTTCTTGGAAGCGCTTTCAAGACTCCGTTAACACCGCTGTCAGCCTATTTCTTTTTTCTTCCAACAAGCCCTGATAATGCGACCAATCAAACCGCTCATGGGTCACTCTGTGCATCCACTCTCCCGCTATGCGCTGCACCTCAAAGGTAGAAGTTTGACGCTTACCTAAAAGCTTACTAAAATCGGTCGCTACATTGATGGCCGCATTCATGTTCTCTCCCAATTCCACAGAGTACTTTTCCACTAACCTATCCAATTCCATCAACAGTTTCTTTTGCTTAGCAATGGGCAATGCATCCAATTGTGCATAGAACATTTCATAAGTAATCACTCCCATGATGTCCCTGCGGACAGGAAGATACATCAACTTCCATAACTGCTCCGCCATGGTAAACATATACCGCTGATTCAACTTGAAATATCGAAGCGCATCCAATTCGATTTTTGCAAAAGTGGGAACAAAATAACTATGCGAGAATCGCAGCGGCAAAGACAGATCAAACAACATCCCATTAGAACAGCGCGCTCTGTAATAGCCCATCTGAATCACCATAGACACCCCATCACGCAAGAAATTCGAGACTCGAATGAACGGATGATAAACATCCTTGAAGTAATTGGGGATGCGAACATCATTCATGGGCAAAACACGTTCTGATTGAAAAAGATCCACACGATGATCATCGCGATAAGGATTGTGATAATGATACCCCTCACGGTTGATGACAATTTTGCACTCATCCGACACCAAATCCACAGTATAATCTGTTTTGGTCCCGTTCAAATGCTGCTGATGGATACTGGGAAGTAACCCAAAGATCTCCTGAAAAATACGACAACCCAATTGCATCGCCTCTTCATGGGACACCACATAAAAACCTTTGCGCACAATGCTGATTCCTCTGTGTTCCGAGGCATCGACGATCACTTTCTTACTCGGAAAGGCGACAATGTTATTGCGCCCAGTTCGATCATCATACAAAACAGGCGAAGTGTGAACATTAAAAAAACATTCTCTACCGAATGACAAATTGTAAAATCGCATGCGCTGCGCATCATCTGCCTCTAAGTTAGCCGGTACATCGGCGGAAGCCACAGCGGGCTCCCAATTCAAGGGTCTTAGGCCTTGTT
>CANHWU010000107.1 GCA_947464415.1 Flavobacteriales bacterium | reverse complement strand
TAATGTCTCGTTGAGTAAAATTCAATTTCAAAAGCAATGAGTAAATTTTTGACAACTGTTTTTTTGTTGGCGTCTTTTTCGCTGCTAGCGCAGGTGGAGACAGGGACAGCCAGTTTTTACCACAATAAGTTTCAGGGAAGAAAAACCAGCAGTGGTGAAATATTTAAGCAAGAATTATTGACCTGTGCTCACAAGTCATTGCCCTTCGGAACCATGCTGAAGGTGACCAATCTTTCCAATGATAGTACGGTGGTCGTAAAGGTCAATGATCGTCTTCCTAAAAGGTCCAAAAGAACTATAGATTTAACTACCACAGCGGCCAAGCAATTGAATTTTATTGCTAAGGGTCTCACCAAGGTCAAGATTGAAAGGATCATAGAGGATAATTAAGTTGGAACCCAGAATCAGAGATATGATGAGATTTACGATTGTTTTGATGATCCTTTTTGTTGCGGTGACAGGAAGGGCAGGAAATGGATTCACGGGCAGTCATGCCTCCGCCAATTGGATTTTTTATCAAGACCCAGGGGGTAATGGTACCAGGACATTTACACCTACTACCTTAACCTTAAAAGGGAGCAATGCTAATAGTTTTAGTTTGAAGGAAACTCGTGTCACCATAGTAGCTCCATATTCGGGATTGTACTCCTTCAATTGGACACAAACTACCAATGATAATGCTTTGTATGAAGATGCGGCCTATTACATCAATTTCTTTTACAATTCTCTCACAGAGGGTAATCCGACTACATCGGCCTCGGGTAGTATGAGTTTTTGGGTAAATGCGGGCGATGAATTTGGATTTTCTATTTTCTCAGTGGACGATGCATTCGGAGCTTCCACTTTGACGATTTCCAATTTTTCTTGGCCTGATCCTCTGGTAGGTTGTATGGAAATAGGGGCGTGTAATTATAATCCAATTGCCAATATTGTGGGTACTTGTTCTTACCCCATTCCATTATATGACTGTAATGGAATTTGTTTAGCGGATAGTGACAGTGACGGTGTATGTAATGAATTGGAAGTGCCTGGTTGTTCAGATCTTGGGGCATGTAATTTTAATGCGGCGGCTACCGATCCTGGTATATGTAGTTATCCGAATGTAGGGTACACTTGTTCGGGTGATTGTATTTCAGATACAGATCAAGACGGAGTGTGTGATGGGTGGGAAATAGTAGGTTGTTTCGATCTTGCGGCATGTAATTATAATCCGGTAGCTACCGATGCGGGTGAATGTCTTTATCCGGCTCTTTATTACAATTGCGCTGGACAATGTATTGAAGATTTGGATACTGATGGAGTGTGTGATCAACTGGAGGTATTGGGTTGTCAAGATGTCGAGGCCTGTAACTATAACCCCTTGGCTACCAACGATGGGGGTTGTTTGTATCCTCCTTCGAATATTTTGGAATGTTTAGGGAATTGTATTGCTGATGCTGATGGCGATGGAATATGCGATGAACAAGAGATAGTGGGATGCTCAGATCCCGAGGCCTGTAATTTTAATCCTGTGGCTACCGAATTCGGTTCATGTAGTTTTCCACCTGCGTATTATAATTGTTTCGGTAGTTGTATATCCGATACTGATCAGGATGGAGTATGTAATGAGCTGGAAGTATTGGGATGCTTAGATCCCTTGGCATGTAATTACCAACCTGAGGCAACAGATGAGGCAGGATGTATTTTTCCTGCGGAGATTTATCTCAATTGTCAAAATTCTTGTAACAACGACGCGGATGACGATGGAGTTTGTGATGAATTAGAAGTCTTGGGCTGCATGGATCCTCAAGCCTGTAATTTCAATTATGTGGCCACAGACGCGGGCGATTGTATTTTTGCATTGCCTTTCCAAAATTGCAATGGAAACTGTGTTTTGGATTCTGATGGAGATGGCATTTGCAATGAAGAAGAAATTTCGGGATGTTGGTTGATAGCCGCATGCAATTACAATGAGGCCGCTACAGACCCTGGCATCTGTATTTTTCCAGAAAATGAATTTATCGATTGCTCAGGCAATTGCCTGTTGGATACGGACGGGGATGGGGTATGCGATGACTTTGAAATTCTCGGCTGCTTGGACCCGGCTGCTTGCAATTACAATTCGTTTGCAACTGAAGCATCACCCTGTTTCTTTGCAACTGATATTCTCGATTGTCAAGGACAATGCACCGCTGATTCAGATGGCGATGGTGTTTGTGATGAATTAGAGGTTTTTGGGTGTACTGATCCAATGGCATGCAATTTCAATGAACTGGCTACTGAACCTTCCTTTTGTAATTATTCTGCACCTGGTTACAATTGTTTGGGAGGGTGTATCTCGGACATGGATGAGGATGGAATATGCGATCAAAACGAAGTAGTCGGCTGTATGGAGCCCTCAGCCTGCAATTATTCATCCTCCGCGACGGATGAGGGCGCTTGTGTTTTTGCGCAAGCTGAATACAATTGTATTGGACAATGTTTAGCAGATGTAGATAATGATGGAGTTTGTAACGCGTTTGAAGTATATGGATGTCAAGACCCTCAGGCCTGTAATTATGAATCGTTGGCCACCGACGCGGGGCCATGTTGGTTTGCTTTACCACTATATAATTGTGCGGGCGGGTGTCTGCAGGACTCTGATGGAGATGGTGTATGTGATGCACTCGAGATATTGGGTTGTCAGAATCCAGCCGCTTGTAATTACCTATCATCCGCCACGGAGGAAGGAAGTTGTGTTTATGCGCAAGTGGGGTTCAATTGCTCCGGGCAATGCGGGGTGGATTCTGATGGCGACGGAATTTGCAACATGTTTGAAGTGGTAGGATGTCAAAATGTAGGTGCTTGTAATTTCAATCCATTGGCAACGGATCAGGGAAGCTGTCTTTTCCCACCGCTTTATTATGATTGTAACGGAGTTTGTTTGGCAGACGAAGATGGTGATGGAGTTTGCGATGATTTGGAAATTGTTGGCTGTCTCGACCCTTTAGCTTGTAACTTCAATGTACAGGCTACTGATGCGGGAATGTGTGTTTATCCGCAGCCCAATTTGAATTGCTCAGGGGGTTGCTTGGTCGACTCAGACAACGATGGTATTTGTAATTTCCAGGAGATTGTAGGGTGTCAAATCGCAGAAGCTTGTAACTACAATCCGATTGCAACAGATTGGGGCTTTTGTGAGTTTCCAATTAACGAGTTTGTGGATTGCTCAGGAGAGTGTTTAACGGATGCCGATGGTGATGGTATTTGTGATGAGTTTGAATGGTTGGGATGTATGGATGCGATGGCATGTAATTTTAATCCGTTGGCCACGGATAGCGGGGTTTGCTACTATGCGGCCAATGGGTTTGATTGTTCAGGAGTTTGTTTATTGGATCAAGACCAAGATGGAGTTTGTGATGTGGAGGAGATCTATGGATGTATGGATGTTACCGCTTGTAATTACTCTAATGAAGCAACGGAAGAGGCCGGCACTTGCGTTTATCCAGATCCATGGTTGAATTGTGAGGGCATTTGTTGGAACGATGCTGATGCTGATGGTGTTTGTGATGAATTGGAAATAATGGGATGTATGGATTCTTTAGCTTGTAACTTTTTAGTCACGGCTACAGATGAGGGGTTATGTCTGTATCCTATTCAAGAAATCTGTAATGAACAAGACGATAATTGTGACGGTGAAATAGATAACGGGTTGACTTTTGTGCAGTGGTATTCAGACAACGATCAAGATGGTTTTGGTCAAAGCTGGGTAGCCTACACCTGTGCGGATCCTCTTCCAGGATGGAGCCAAGATAGCACAGATTGTGACGATAACAATGCTTTGGTCAATCCAGGGGCGATTGAAATAGTTGATAATTTGCTAGATGACAATTGTGATGGCGAAATAGCCACGTCTGTAATTGAATGGCTAGAGCAAGAGAGATTGATTTTCCCTAATCCATTGTCACAAAATTGCTTTTATTTGAAGATGTCATCTCAACAAGCAAAGGTTATTGTTTACAACGAAATCGGAGAGCAAGTGTTGGTGCAAAATTGGAGTAATGGAGATTGTATTGAAATACAACAAGCTAATGGTCTGTATAAAGTGGTTATTCAGTTACAACATAAAGTAATTGCACAATCTTTGATGATAGCTAGATAAACGAAAGGGGCGTCAAATGACGCCCCTTTAATAATGTTATCCAAAAGGATTATCCAAGCACACCTCTGGAAATCACAATTTTCTGTACCTCGCTGGTGCCCTCATAAATCTGGGTGATTTTGGCATCGCGCATCAATCTCTCTACATGATATTCTTTCACAAAACCGTATCCACCATGGATTTGAACGGCCTCTACCGTGTGCTTCATAGCAACACTGGAAGCGTATAATTTAGCCATTGCACTGGCCTGATCATAGTTTAAGTGCTGATCCTTTAACCAAGCGGCTTTGTACACCATCATGCGTGCCGCTTCAATCTCAGTAGCCATGTCGGCCAATTTGAAAGCGATGGCTTGGTGTTTGGAAATCTCTTTGCCAAATGCCTTTCTTTCCTTTGAATAAGCTAACGCCAATTCGTACGCACCAGCCGCAATACCCAACGCTTGAGCCGCAATTCCGATACGACCGCCGCTCAATGTCTTCATAGCGAATTTAAATCCAAATCCATCTTCACCAATTCTGTTGGCTTTTGGAACTTTCACATCATTGAAGAGTAATGTATGAGTATCGCTAGCACGAATTCCCATTTTATTTTCTTTCGCACCAATGATAAAACCTTCCATTCCTTTTTCTACAATAAGGCAATTGATTCCCTTGTGTCCCTTCTCTACATCCGTTTGCGCAATCACCAAATAGGTGGAGGCACTGTTTCCGTTGGTGATCCAGTTTTTGGTTCCGTTCAAAAGGTAATAATCTCCCATGTCTACCGCCGTAGTTCTTTGAGAAGTAGCGTCAGAACCTGCTTCTGGCTCCGACAAGCAGAACGCCCCAATCTTTTCGCCTTTGGCCAATGGAACTAGGTATTTTTGTTTTTGCTCTTCGTTTCCGAAGGCTTCCAATCCCCAAGTTACCAAACTGTTGTTCACCGACATGCAGACGGAGGTAGAAGCATCAATTTTAGAAATTTCTTCCATGGCCAAAACATAGCTCAATGTATCCATTCCAGATCCGCCGTATTCAGGGCTTACCATCATTCCCATGAATCCCAATTCAGCCAATTGCTTGATCTCCTCAGTGGGGAACTTTTGGTGTTCATCGCGCTCAATGACGCCTGGTTTTAAAACGTTTTGCGCAAATTCTCTTGCAGCTTGTTGCACTGCTTTGTGTTCTTCAGAAAGTTCGAAATGCATTGTTCGACAATTATTATTTAGTGGTGCAAATAAACACTATAATCGGTAAACATAAAAACTTTGTGAATTGATGTTTCTGAAATAACATTGCAGGATGTCTGAAAGATTTTACACAGTACTGGGTATGATGAGCGGAACTTCCTGTGATGGGTTGGATTTGGCACTGGTACGAATTGGAAGGGTGGAGGGAAAGTGGGTTTTTGAGTGGTTGGCAACAGACACCATTGAATATACTCATGTTCAGCGTGATGAATTGAGATCAATTCGCGATGTGTCGTCGATTGAACTTTTGAAGAGTCATTATGATTGGGGAAGCTATATGGGAGAACAAGCCAAGAGTTTTTTGAAAAGTCATTCATCTATACCAGTGGACTTCATTGCCTCTCATGGTCATACAGTTTTTCATCAGCCGCAGTCAGGATGGACGTTTCAAATGGGTGCTGGATCGGCGATTGCGGCAATGGCGCAGTTGCCTGTAGTATGTGATTTTAGATCTACCGATGTTTGTTATGGTGGGCAGGGTGCGCCTTTGGTTCCCATTGGAGATCAGATATTATTCAATGAGTACGATTTTTGTCTTAACCTAGGGGGCTTTGCTAATATTTCTTACGAACTCAATAAGCAGCGATTGGCGTTTGATATTTGCCCTTTGAATATTGTTTTGAACCAACTTGCCCAACGGCTGGGTCAGCCATTTGATAGCAACGGAGATTGGGCACGAAAGGGAGAAGTGAATGCCCCGCTGTTGGCGAGTTTAAATAGGCTCGAATATTATCTTGATTCTCCGCCAAAGTCGTTAGGAGCTGAATGGTACCACGAGCAGTTTTTGTCGGTATTAAGAGGTTGCCAAATTCCAGTTGTAGATATGCTAGCTACCGTTACCGAGCATTGTGCAGAGCAGATTGCTTTGGCCATGGCGGGGTGGTCAGGTAAAGTACTGGTAACAGGCGGTGGAGCTTGGAACGGATTTCTGTTGGAGAGAGTAAAATCACACGCTCCTTTGATGGATTGTCAGGTGCCCGATGCTGGTTTGGTGAATTTTAAAGAAGCACTGATTTTCGCATTGTTGGGAGTGTTGAGATGGGAGCTAAAAGTCAATGCACTCAGCTCCGTAACAGGGGCCAGTGTCAATTCAACGGGGGGGTGTATCTATTATTATTAGCCAAATAAGACACTTACCAATTCGTCTACTTTTCCGACGCGAATGATCTCGATTCCGTCAGATGCTCCCTCTTTGTTGTATTTAGAGACAATAATTTTCTTCATTCCTAATTTCGCGGCTTCAGAAATTCTTTGATCAATGCGAGCAACGGGTCTTATTTCTCCATTCAAACCGACTTCTCCGGCAAAACAGGTAAATGGGGGTAATGCAATGTCCTCGTTACTCGATAAAATGGCGGCAATCACGGCCAGATCCATACCGGGATCTTCCATGCGCATTCCACCCGCGATGTTCAAGAAGACATCTTTCATTCCTAAACGAAATCCGCATCTTTTTTCCAACACAGCCAAAAGCATGTTTAATCGTCGTAAATCAAATCCAGTGGTGCTTCTCTGCGGAGTGCCATAAACGGCGGTGCTGGCCAAGGCCTGTATTTCAATCAAGATAGGACGCATCCCCTCTAAAGCCGCCGCGATACCACTTCCACTTAGGCCCTCTTGATGTTGCTGAATCAGCAGTTCGCTCGGATTGCTCACCTCTCTCAATCCTGCTCCTTGCATTTCATAAATTCCCAATTCATTGGTGGAGCCAAAGCGATTTTTGGTGGTACGCAATAGGCGATAAATGTGATGTCGGTCACCTTCAAAAAGTAAGACAGTATCCACCATGTGTTCCAATAGTTTGGGACCCGCAATGGACCCCTCTTTAGTGATATGACCGATCATGAAAATCGCAATGTTGTTTTCTTTGGCAACTTTCAATAAACGGGTAGCACACTCTCTGATTTGACTTACACTGCCCGGTGCGCTATCTATTGTGGCGCTTTGAAGGGTTTGTATGGAGTCAATGATCACCAAATTGGGTTGGATTTTTTCTATTTGTTGCTCGATAGCATCCAGATCCGTTTCCATCAAGAGCCAGCATTTGGGGTTGTGCAGTTGAATGCGATCAACTCGCATTTTAATTTGCTCCTCACTCTCTTCTCCCGAAACATAAAGGACCTCCAAATTGGTTTGTTGCAAAGCCAATTGAAGCAAAAGGGTGGACTTGCCGATTCCCGGTTCACCACCAAAAAGAAGGAGACTTCCAGGAACAAGTCCATTTCCCAGCACGCGATTGAGCTCTTGATCTATAATGGTGTGGCGTGGATGACTTTGACTTTCTAAATCACTTACTTTTCGAGCAGAGTGTGCGGTTTTGATAGTTTTTCCTGATATCCCGCTCTTAGATTCTCTTTGAATCACCTCTTCCTCAAAGGTATTCCATTCATTGCAGCTGGGGCACTTTCCCGTCCATTGGGCCGATTGTTGACCGCAGTTTTTGCAAAAAAAAGCCGATTTCGTTTTTGCCATGCGGTAAAGATAGCTTCGTTCATTCTAGACTGCTTTAACTATCTTTGAACCATGCCGACATTGTGGATAAAATATTGGATAAAGCGAATTTATTTTTTCGGATTTTCTCATCGATGCAATGCTTGCGGAAGTTTTTTAAGAAAGTGGCAATGGCATGGTCAGAATACCCCATTGCATTTTCAGTATGACATGTTGGGTTCAGGAAAAAGGCGATGCTTGTGTCCTATTTGCCACTCCATTGATCGGGAGCGATTGATTTTGCTGTATTTGGAGGAATTAAATAAAACGGATGTTATTCGGAAGGCAAGAATCTTACACATTGCCCCAGAGAAGTCAGTAATGAATTGGTTCTCTCGTCATTCAACGAGAGAATATATCAAAGGTGATTTTTTTACTGATGGATATGCATATGATCACGATACGATGCATTTGAATTTGGAGGAATTGCCTTTTGATAATGGCTCGTTTGACCTAGTGTTGTGCAGTCATGTTTTAGAGCATGTGATCAATATTGAAAAGGCGATGACAGAGCTGTCTCGCGTTTCAGACCGATCAGTTAGAATATTATTGATGGTGCCTCTCGCGTTGAATTTAGCGGAAACAATAGAGGGTGGCGCAGGAGATACCAATGAGTTCAGAACGGAGCATTTCGGCCAATTCGATCACGTCCGATTGTTTGGAGCTGATTTTCCACAATGGTTGGAAGCTCACGGATGGTTTGTAGAATGTTGGTCGCCTTCTTCAAAGGCTTCTTGCAAATGGGGAACATCCCGTGAAGTCATTTGGACGGCCAGTAAAAAGAAAATTAACGCTGTAGACGGATAGTGCCAAATCGATCGAAAAATTCGTTGTTTTCATTTTTAATTTGTAAATGATATTGGTATTCCCCCACAGGTAAGGCAAAACCACCTGCATCTTGTCCGTTCCAGATTGAATGGTCCTGAAATGTCTGAATCAACTTTCCATTTTGAAGCAGATTCCATTGAATAATGGAGTAGTTATGAGGCAACGCGTTTTGAGGTGCAAATTCATCGTTCCAACCATCTCCATTGGGTGTGAAAACATTGGGGAATTCAATCTCCTCCATGATGGAGGGGTAGGATTGCCCTTCTTGCACTGATAATGCGGAATCTTCGGTGAGGGAAATGGCTTCAGTCATAGGAGTGATGGCTGACAAATCAGAGGGGAATTCAAGGGGTGTTAGAGGTGTATTTTCCATATACGATTCGGTTTGTTTCGATACCACTCTCCCGTTATATGGAAATTGAGCAGAGGCAACACTCTGTTCCGCCAAGTTGAATG
>CANHWU010000106.1 GCA_947464415.1 Flavobacteriales bacterium | reverse complement strand
AGACTCTTTTCTACCGGGTGCAGCGTCTTTAAATGCAAAGGTTTTATTTTGTCTTTCATCTTTCCATAGATAGTTGACCACCATGCCATTGGGTTGTTTGAACTCCCCTTTCACCACGGCCCAGTAAGTTTTCTGAACCTCTCTGTCTTTAAAAGCCACCGTCAATCGCGACAAGGCCTTAGAAGTTTTAGCATAGACTACAATCCCACTCACGGGACGATCAATTCGGTGAACGGTTCCTAAAAAAACTTCACCTGGTTTGTTGTACTTTTTCTTGACATATTCTTTGACGATATCACACAACACCACATCTCCCGTTTTATCTCCTTGTATGATATCACTGCTCCGTTTATTGACAATGATGATATGATTGTCTTCAAACAACACCCGTAAATTCTCCAATCGTGTGGCAACGATGGGCTCCGAGGGTTTGTGCGCCCAATCTTTTTTTGCAAAACCACTCATAAATCAATACTGCTCTGAGGCATTGGGAAAATCTACACTTTTAACATCGGCAATGTACTCTTTTACCGCTTGGCGCATCGTTTCCCCCAATTGAGCATATCTTCTCAAAAAACGAGGACTGAAATCTTGGGTCAATCCCAACATATCATGCAATACCAATACTTGGCCATCCACACCATTGCCCGCTCCTATACCAATGATGGGGACTTGCACAGAAGCCGCCACCTCCGCTGCCAATGCGGCCGGAATCTTTTCTAATACAATGGCAAACACGCCTGCTTCCTCCAATAATTGCGCATCCCTTTTCAATCGCTCGGCCTCCATCTCTTCCTTGGCGCGCACTTGATAGGTTCCAAACTTATAGATGCTTTGTGGTGTCAAACCTAAATGGCCCATCACCGGAATTCCAGCAGTTAAAATTCTCTTGATCGAATCTTCAATCTCTTCTCCTCCCTCCATTTTGATAGCGTGCCCACCCGTTTCTTTCATCACTCGGATAGCAGAATTCAACGCCACCTTGGAATTTCCTTGATAGGTACCAAAAGGCATGTCCACCACCACCAAAGATCTTTTGCAAGCGCGCACGACAGAAGACGCATGATAAATCATTTGATCCAAGGTAATGGGCAAGGTGGTCTCGTGACCCGCCATCACATTGGAAGCGCTGTCTCCTACCAAAATCACATCGATTCCCGCTGCGTCTATGATCCCCGCCATGGTGTAATCATAGGCCGTGAGCATGCTGATTTTTTCACCGCGCATCTTCATCTCATGAAGCGTGTGGGTGGTGACCCTTCTGATATCTTTGTTAACCGACATGGGGCAAAGGTCGTAAATTGAGGGATATTCTGAAAGGATGTTGGCTTTTGAATGTCAATAAATCTTTTTTTGTTCCTTCAAGGACTTTGGTTTTGGTATTTTCTTGCGACTATAAACGTTAAGCTATGTCAGCAAAATTTGAGATCATCGGAGGTCATCAGTTAAAAGGAGAGGTCATTCCTCAAGGTGCCAAGAACGAGGCATTGCAAATACTCTGCGCGGTATTGCTCACTCCGGAAAGAGTGGAGATTGAAAACATCCCCGAGATCATTGATGTGCTCAAACTCATTGATCTGCTCGGCGAGGTAGGGGTGAAAGTAGAAAAACTAGGAAAGGGACATTATGCCTTTACCGCTGGGCAAGTGGATTTGAATTATTTGACCACCGCTGAATATAAAAGTAACGCCGCCAAGTTGAGAGGCTCTATCATGATGGTAGGTCCATTGTTAGGACGCTTTGGAGTGGGTTATATTCCCAAACCCGGTGGTGACAAAATTGGCAGAAGACGATTGGATACGCACTTCCAGGGATTCATCAATCTTGGGGCTCAGTTCAATTATGACGCGAACGACTCCTTCTATTCTGTCAAAGCAGAAAAATTGAAAGGCACTTTCATGCTGTTGGATGAGGCCTCTGTAACGGGGACGGCGAACATTGTGATGGCCGCAGCGCTAGCAGATGGCACTACTACCATTTACAATGCTGCCTGTGAGCCCTATTTGCAGCAGTTATGCAAGATGATCAATTCCATGGGCGGAAAAATTGAGGGTATTGGTTCCAACTTGCTCACCATCCATGGGGTTACTTCCCTCAAAGGATGTCACCATCGTTGTTTGCCCGATATGATTGAAATAGGATCCTTCATTGGCATGGCTGCGATGACCAAAGGAGACATCACCATTAAAAATGTGGGATATCAGCACTTGGGCATCATGCCAGAGATCTTCAGAAGGATGGGCATTCAGATGGAATTGGTGAATGGTGATGATCTGCACATTCCCAGTCAAGAGCATTATGAGATTGAAAGTTTCATTGACGGTTCAATCATGACCATCTCAGATGCGCCCTGGCCAGGTTTTACACCCGATTTGATTTCCATCGCATTGGTCACTGCCACACAGGCGAGAGGTTCGGTACTGATCCATCAAAAAATGTTTGAGAGTCGATTGTTCTTTGTGGACAAATTGATTGATATGGGAGCGCAGATTATTTTATGCGATCCCCACCGTGCTACGGTGATTGGATTGGACAGGAAGTCCACTTTGAAAGGAGTAACGATGAGCTCACCCGACATTCGGGCAGGGGTGGCGTTATTGATTGCGGCCTTGAGTGCCAAAGGCAAAAGCACCATTCAGAACATCGAGCAAATCGATAGAGGTTACCAAGACATCGAGGCCCGACTGACCGCATTGGGCGCGGAGATCAGAAGGGTGGATTGAAGATAGGACAAACGGGAGAAGGGGACAACCTCACTTCGGGAGTGGGAAAGGGGACAAAAGAGAACAAGCCTTTAGCTACGGACATCTACTATGGAAATGCTTTCCGTCAAATGGATGCAGCAATCATACACCAGTGTATTTATCGATTGAAAAACGTCCCTCTCCGCGCGCTTTGCGCGTTCTAGGCGTAGCGAAGCATCGCCTTAAATCCGTTTACTTCTTTCTCAACTTTATCCTTTTTTGTAAACCTTTTTTAAGACCGTACAAAATTTCTTTCGCGCAGAGTGCGCAGAGTTCAAGCCAATAGCGATAGCGAAGCATCGCTAATCGCTACACAAAGAGTTTGATGGCCTTTCTAAAACGCATGATTAGCGGCGCAGAGCGACTATTGCCCATTGATAGTTAGGCGCTAACCCCAGTAGTGAAAAAGAGCTTCACGTCGGTCCCAAACAATTAGAAATGGAAAATTAAAAAGCCCTTACTGCTCTGACATTTTGAGTTGATGACTTTTCAGCTGAGGAGGGAACACCTTCGAAAAATACAAAGCGCAGAGCTAATGAGGGTGTTGACTCAAAAGAGGACCAATAATAGGGATTAAATGAATAATCAAATGGCGCCGCATCCGCAATCTGTGAGAGACTCATGTTTAGTTCGAATAAGGAATATTGCATCAATTTTAATTCATCATAAGAGGGCAAGTACCAATCGGTAAAACCACCTGCCTCGTAAGCATCACACAATTGAGCTGCACTGCCCACTTCCGCACCAGCAGCCATGATGGATGAAGTATTGGCTGAACCGTTCCACGAGCTTTCACAATTGGGGACATCGATCCCATACAATCCCCAAGGGGCTCCAGTACTCAAATCCGTCAATGATACAATCAACCCATGCTCTACACCCAATGCATCTTTATACACATGAAATACCACCCCACCGCCAAAACTCTCACCTACCCAATGCGAAAACCCTCCAATTCCTGCTGGCCCTGCAGGCCCCTGCGGCCCCATCGCTCCATTAGCCCCATCCGATCCCGCCGGCCCTTGTGGCCCGGCTGGTCCCTGCGGACCGACTGGCCCATTGGCGGCATACAAAGCAAAAGGAACGCTCATGAGCTGTTGCGTACCGAGATCCACATAGCCGTTGCCCAGGTCCACCTCAACCTGCAAAAACTTGGTAGTGTTGCTCCAGTTGATGCTGGCAAAGGTGCCTTGCACCGCAGTGCCTTGGCCAATCACCGCCGATACCAATCCTTGTGCATTGGTGGTTAAGGCATGCGTCTCTTGATACTCTAATGCCCCATCCGTTGTGTTTTGATGCAACGTGAATTTTGTTGTTGCCGCAGCATTGGACGCTACCTGTCCGTTGGCATTGCGCACAACGGCTTGGTAAGGGATGCCGGGGGGAACCGCATTGGCCGTGGTGTTGCCTCCATTGTTGTTCACCGGAGTGCCCGTGTACAAGGCGGTGATTTCTTCTTGAGTGAGTGCGCGGTTGTAGATGGCAACCTCATCAATTGTACCCGGAAAAGAGGTTCCAGGATCATTCAACATCCAAGGTGCTCTCCCAATAATCATAGTTGGACGATTCTCAAAAGAAAAGCTCGAGGTGCTTGCCTCAGCCATCATTATTCCATTCACATATAAACGAAGAAATTGACTATCACATTTCACAATCAAATGGTTCCAACCGCCAATGCTGAGGGATTGAGAGGAGACTACCGTTAAGTCAGTCATCCCACCGTGAATACGTACATGTGGGATACCATATGTCAAACCAATGAAATAACCCATAGAAGCTGCATAATTCCCTCCAATATTTCCAAAAGAATTTGTTGATTGCTCTGGCTTCACCCAAGCAGAAAATGAAAAA
Organism: Flavobacteriales bacterium; assembly: GCA_947464415.1. Lineage (GTDB taxonomy): Bacteria > Bacteroidota > Bacteroidia > Flavobacteriales_D > Sanyastnellaceae > CAMCTV01. The sequence goes on along the minus strand of CANHWU010000106.1, from coordinate 4,788 downwards.
GCGCTGGAGTTAAAGCTGTTAGACTGAGAAATCAAATATCCACTTGTCATTTCGAATGCACTCTGACTTGTATTAGCTATACCGCTGGTCAGTAGAGCTCCTGAAATATTTAAATCATTCCCATTCCCACTCTCATCATTGGCATTCCCGTTGAAAGGATACCAAGCAACAAGTCCGTTGGAGGGGAGATAGGCGGGGAGATTTTGAGCAGTAACCTCTCCCGACAAAATCAGCATCACGCAGGAAATCAACAACAAGAAGCAGCATTTTTTCATCTTTAACATTTTTATCAAATATAAACAAAAGGGAATAAGAAATGGAAGTAAGACGATGGCTTTATTCAGTGATTTGATCAAAAGAAAGTAAAGCAGATGCTTGAACAAAAGCTCTATTTCCAACCCTCAGTCTCTCTAATCTTCTGAAGATCTCTTTTGATCTCTTCAATATTTGCCAGTGCTTTCTCGGCCTTCGGGTCTGGCAAATGACCACTGTGCTCCATAGCGTACTTTAAATCTTCTTCAATTTGACGCGGGATCTTATTACTCCTTGTTTTCATCTTTCAAATTTACTTTTTTTTACAATAAAATCCAATCTCATTCTGAGAATTTAGGTTGACGATTATGCAATATTCGTTTTCCCACAAACTGCGATGATTATTGATTTGCATTTTATATAATCGATTTCTTGAAGGGGAGTTACCAGTGAAATAAACTGTCGAATGCGGAAATCGATCAAAGAAACATTGCATACTAAAAGCCACTGTTTGTAGAACCTTTATGGTGTCACCATTATTGGTCACTATCTTATCTGTAAACGAATTTGTTTCGTTCTGCCAATCAACCAAAGAAAGATTGTACAGTTGAGCGGATAAATCAACAAGTGAGAAACGAACACATTTGATGACCTTTCGTCGTCCATCGCTTACAAACCAATACTCGTGCTTCTTTCCCAGTTGATAATGCACCGGATAATGTTGTTCCATTGTGCAAAGGGATAAAAGACCTAATCATCAATCAAGGAACATATAAGGCTGCATAAAGCAAGAAATGAATTCCTTTATCCCTAAAATTAAGGACTTTAAGGAAATTGTAGTTTTAATTTATGCGGTATAACCCTTTTTAAAATGGCGGAGTTCTTATGTAAGATGAAATCCTCTCTCGGCCGAATAGCCATTTATTTCACGCTATGTTCGCAAAGATTACTCAAAGAAAAACAGAATGTGATTGGCATAAAAAACCGCTCTCTTAGCGCCATTGCGCAGCGATGCTTCGCTGGCATGACGTTCTTGGCGAGATAGTTTTCAAACCAAGCGCGCAAAAATTACTTTCTGAGACTGAAGTCCACGCATTGCCCTTCCTACGTGCACGATGCTCAGTCCATTCCTACTCTCGCCCCTGTCATTTTTTGGCACCGTGTTTGAAATGCCGCAAAAATCATTAAATTTGAAGCACAATGAAAAACATGAAAAAAATCTTCATCGCCCTAGGCATTGCAGTATCTATTGCCACCGCTTTTACTTTGCAGTCCTTCATGGCTGCTGATAAAACAGCAACTACCAAAGCCAAAGTAGGCACGAGCATCGGCGATATTGCTCCTGAAATTGAAATGGGAGGCATGGATGGAAAAAAAATCAAGCTTTCTTCCCTGCGTGGTAAAATGGTGTTAATTGATTTTTGGGCCTCTTGGTGTGGACCTTGCCGCAGAGAAAATCCCAATGTCGTGAGCGCTTACAACAAATACAAAAAAGCCACCTTCAAAACTGCTAAAGGATTTGAAGTGTTTTCCGTGAGCTTGGACAAAAGTTTAGAACCTTGGAAGCAGGCCGTCGAAAAAGATGGATTGATTTGGAGCAATCACGTATGTGATATGAAAGGATGGGACAACGCCGCCGCCGCAAAATATGGTGTGACCAGCGTACCCATGAGCTTTTTGATTGATGAAAACGGGGTGATCGTTGGCAAAGAATTGCGCGGCGTCGCCTTGCACATGGAACTCGATAAGTATGTCGCGAAATTATAATCCTCTGCAGGATTGTCAGTCCCGAGCCACGCTCGGGATTTTTTTTGTCCGTACCTTTGAAACAAATATGACAGAATGCCCTACCCATTCTGTTTGGAAAAAGAATTGATAGGCATTGAGAAAATTGTAGCAAGATGAATCACGAAGAAAACGAAAAGCAAGAAACCATGGCGGAAAATGAAGTGAAGGAAAATCCTACTTCTCAAGAACCAACAGATTCAACCACCGCATCCACTGAAGCAACCACTCCGCCAACTGAAGGGGAATCCCCAGCAGCGCAAGAGCCTCAGGAGGACTGGAAAAATAAATATTACTACTTAGCAGCAGACTTCGACAACTATCGCCGCAATCAAGCCAAAGAGCGCAGAGACCTACTGGCCACCGCAGCGCAAGGAGTGATCAAAGATTTGCTTCCCATATTAGATAACTTTGAAAGAGCCATCAAGGCCAACGAGCAATTGACCGATATGGAGGCCATCAAAGAGGGCTTTCAGCTGATCTATCAAGGACTTTCCAATGGATTGAATAAACATGGCTTGAAAGAAATTGAAAGCAATGGTCAGGTATTCAACAGCGATATTCACGAGGCCATTGCGCAAATACCAGCTCCTGAGGAGGAACTCAAAGGCAAAGTAATGGATACCGTAGAGAAAGGTTACACCTTAAACGAAAAAGTAATCCGTTACGCCAAAGTGGCGGTAGGCGCCTAATCCCAAGAACAATGGCAAAGAGAGATTATTACGAAGTGTTGGGCATCAGCAAAAGTGCCAATGAAGCCGAAATCAAAAAGGCCTATCGACAAATGGCCATTAAGTTCCATCCGGATAAAAACCCTGGAGATGCCAGCGCCGAAGAAAAATTCAAAGAAGCGGCTGAGGCATACGAAGTGTTGAGTAATCCAGAGAAGAAAGCCAGATATGATCAGTTTGGTCATGCCGGCATGGGCGGTGGCGGTGGCTACGGAGGCGGTGGTATGAACATGGATGATATCTTCTCCAACTTCGGTGACATCTTTGGACAAGCCTTTGGTGGTGGCGGATTTGGCGGGGGAGGCAGAAGTCGCACCATGAAAGGCAGCAATCTCCGCATCAAAGTAAAATTGAATTTGGAAGAGGTGGCCTTTGGTGTTCAGAAGAAGATCAAGGTGTTTAAAATGGTGAACGCCGATGGCGTTACTTACGATACTTGCGGAACCTGCAAAGGAAGTGGTCAGATCAGACGCGTGCAGCAAACCATTTTGGGTGCCATGCAAACCGCTACCACTTGTCATACCTGCAATGGAACCGGGAAATCCATCAAGAACAAACCCAAGGACGCTGACAACAACGGCCAAAAAAGAGAAGAAGAACTCATTGATATCAATATCCCGGCAGGTGTTGGAGAAGGCATGACATTGAACATGTCGGGCAAAGGAAACGCCGCCCCATTCGGGGGAGTCAATGGCGACCTTTTAGTACAGATTGAAGAAGAAGAACACCCCTTGCTTAAAAGAGATGGGGTGAACCTTTACCACGATTTATACATCAACTTTGCGGATGCCGCATTGGGCGCGTCCATTGAGGTGCCTTTGGTGAAAGGCAAAGCGCAAATCAAAATTGAGCCCGGTACACAAAGCGGAAAAATCCTCCGATTGAAAGGAAAAGGACTTCCCGAAGTCAATGGTTATGGGCACGGCGACTTGTTGGTGAACATCAACGTGTGGACGCCTCAAAAATTGACGAACCAGGAGAAAGAGCTGCTTCAACAATTGAAGGAAGCCGACAACTTCAAACCTGCGCCAGGCAGTAAAGACAAGAGCTTCTTTCATCGCGTAAGGGAAATGTTTACCTAATTCATTGAGATGGCGACTTTCCGAAAAATCATCAATGACCCCGTCTATGGTTTTATCACCATTCGCCATCCCTTTATTTTTGAACTCATCAACCACCCCGCCTTCCAACGATTGCGGAGAATCAGTCAACTCGGACTGAGTCATTTGGTGTATCCTGGTGCGGTACACAATCGTTTTCAGCACGCGATGGGTGCCATGCACTTGATGCAAAATGCGGTGGATGAATTGCGGGTTCGGGGTGTAGCGATTTCCACGGAAGAAGAAATCGGATTGTTATCGGCGATTTTACTTCACGACATTGGCCATGGGCCATACAGCCATGCTTTAGAACACAGTATTGTTGGAGGTGTGCATCATGAGGACATCAGCAAAGCCTTGATGCAAAAAATGAATCTTGATTTAGGGGGTCAGTTGCAATTGGCGATTGACATATTTAACAACCATTATCCTAAGAAATTCATGCACAGCTTGGTGAGCAGCCAACTGGACATGGATCGGTTGGATTATCTGGCCAGGGATAGCTTTTTCTCTGGAGTTGTAGAAGGACAAGTGGGCAGTGAACGCATCATCAAGATGATGGATGTGGTGAATGATCAACTAGTGGTGGAGGAAAAAGGGATTTACAGCATAGAAAAATTCATTGTCGCCCGTCGATTCATGTATTGGCAAGTGTATTTGCACAAAACTGTATTGAGCGCGGAGTTCATGTTGGTGAATACGCTGCGCAGAGCCAAAGAGTGGGTAGAGCTGGGCAACGAATTATGGGCCACGCCATCTTTGAAATTTTTCCTTGAAAATGGCTTTGATCACGATTCGTTTTTCGCCCATCCCGCCGCGTTACAACATTTTTTAGAATTGGACGATCAAGATGTTCTGAGTGCCTTGAAAGTTTGGCAGCACTGTGCGGACTTTGTGTTGAGCACACTATCCAAAAAATT
>CANHWU010000105.1 GCA_947464415.1 Flavobacteriales bacterium | reverse complement strand
TTTTCTATATGCTGCCACGTTGTATCTGTTTTTATTTATGCTTAACCAAGATGAGGTATCGCGGCTTTGGATTTTATACTATTTACTTACGTCCTTCATCTTAATGGCATCTAGTAGGGTCTTTTCTCTCATTTTCTTCAAATGGTACAGAAAGCATGGAAAGAATTATAGAAAAATTGTCATTGTAGGCACGGACTCTGTGAGTGTTCAGCTCTTTCATTACTTACGCAATGATCTGACTTTAGGATACAAGGTGCTGGGATTGTTTGATTTTGACAAAGCGGGAATGGATTTACAAAATATCTCGTCCTCCCACTATTTAGGAGATCGCTCGCATTTACTAGATTATCTCGAGCAAAATGAAGTGGACGAGGTGTATTGGAAACTTGGTGGTGATATTGACCCTTATCTCAAGAAAGTGGTGGAGTACTGTGAGAACAATTTGATTCGATTTAGGATGGTGCCATTTTTGGGACTGGATGTCCTAGGTAGAAAGCCGCATATTGATATGTATCACCTGATTCCAGTAGTGACATTGAGAAAAGAACCATTGCAGATAGCCTCGAATCGAATGCTCAAGCGCGGCTTTGATGTACTTTTTTCTTTAATGATATTGTTGTTGTTAGCGCCCACTGTTTTTTTGCTCATTGGGATACTCATTAAAATCTTCACTCCAGGGCCGGTTTTTTTCAAACAATTACGGAGTGGAGAGAACAATAGGGAATTTTGGTGCTATAAGTTCAGGACAATGCGTGTGAATCCTTTATCCGATGAGCTACAAGCCACTAAGCATGACCAGAGAATAACACCGATAGGAAGTTTTTTGCGAAGAACGAGCTTGGATGAACTCCCTCAGTTTTGGAATGTGCTGACGGGTGAAATGTCGGTGGTAGGCCCTAGACCTCATATGTTGAAGCACACCGAAGAGTATAGTCAAACCGTGAGTAAATTTTTGGTCCGCCATTTTGCCAAGCCGGGCATCACAGGTTGGGCGCAGGTCAATGGTTTCAGAGGTGAAACCAAAGAGTTAGAAGACATGGAGAAGCGAGTGCAAGCCGATATTTGGTATGTCGAAAATTGGTCGCTGCTGTTGGATTTCAGAATTGTGCTTTTAACGATTCTGAATATGTTCAGAGGGGAAAAAAATGCTTATTGATTATTCCTTTATCCACTTTTGAACCTTCATTTCACCCTTCATGTTTTCGAGTTCTATCCAATATAATCCGTGAGTTAATGGGCTCAAGTCTGCGGTATTTTCTTTGGATTGAAAAATGATTTGTCCTGCAATATTTCGTATTGACCATTGACGAATGCCGGCATTCGAGCTGATATTGATCCATCCTTGGCTCGGATTCGGGAATATGTCAAACGAATGTGCTTGAGCAGCTTCCACCTTCATAGGTTCACAAGCTTGCTCGCATTCTTGCATCAAATCATAAAAATAGCCGGCGTAATCCACCCCATCGCTACCAATGGAACTACAGCCAGATAAAAAGACGCAACCGCTGTCTGTGGCCGCAATTCCCAACGGCATAGCGCACTCTCCAAAAGTGACACCGTTTGGAATGGGGACACAAAAAGCCATGCACGGTCCTGACATCCATGTACTCACTCCGTTGTAATAAAGAGCAACACACTCATTAAGGTAGGTTTGATTGTCACATCCACACACAGGCACATAATCTGCGATACAATCAACGGCCCAATTGATCAAGCTGTCCTCAATGCAAGGCAAGGTTATCAAAGTGTCTTCGCCGCATGCACTCACACATTCCCATGTGGAAGTATAAAAATACCCGGCATAATCCATTCCATCACTGCCGATGGAACTGCAACCAGAGATGAAAACACAGCCACTATCAGTATTGGCAACCCCAAGGACCATGTCGCATAATCCGAAATCAACCCCTGAGGGGATGGTCTGACAAAGGGTATCTACTGTCGAACACTCACCTTGAGTCCAGCTGGTAACTCCTCCAAAGTTAGTGGCTTCACATTCATTACCATAAGTAACTTCATTGCAACCACATACAGGCATCCAAATCATCGGACATATAGCGGTAGGATTGATCAAGCTAGGATCTACGCAAGGGGTGTCTACCACATTGACGCATTCTCCTTGGGTCCAGCTGGTAACACCCCCTAAATTAGTGGCTACACAATCATTGCCATAGGTTACCCCATCACATCCGCAAACGGGCATCCAAATCATTGGGCAAATGGCCATAGGATTGATCAAAGTAGAATCGATGCATTGAGAAAATGCAGATTTCAACATTAAACCGAGGACGAAAATAAAGATTGCTTTTTTCATGAAATGAGTTTTTTGTTAGATATTAAATGTAGTGTAAAGGTTGCTTAAAAAAAAATGCCCAACGGGCATTTTTTCTCAGTATTCATCATCATCGACACCTTCCTCTTGGTCGGCGTTGTCATTGTCGTCTTCGTCGTCATCATCGTCTGAAGAATCGTCATTTTTAAATGAATCGAATTCGTTGTCTCCTATACCCACGGAATCATTCTGATCGTCATCATCCACCTGCATATTTTTGTCTATTTTGAACAGGTAAATAGTGTCCTCTGTACGAATTTCCAATGCTTTAATAAATTCACCTTTGGGTGTGGTAAAGGAAATCAAGTGCTCATTTTCAAAACCATTAGGAAAATGGGCGGCAATCAACTCCTCATGTTCTGGAGAGATGGATTTGTAATCTTTGATAATTCTTTTCATGTCACAAAAACTTTCTACTGATTCAATAACCACGCGAATATAAGGGGAGCAACGATGGTAGCGTCACTCTCAATTACGAACTTAGGAGTGTGAATATCCAATTTGCCCCAAGTGATTTTTTCATTCGGAACGGCTCCGCTGTATGAACCATAGCTGGTGGTACTATCGGAGATTTGACAGAAATACCCCCAAAACGGAACATCATGCATTTCCATATCTTGATACAACATAGGCACTACACAGATTGGAAAATCGCCCGCGATTCCACCACCAATTTGGAAGAATCCCACTCCCTTTCCACTGGAGTTTTTGGTGTACCAGTCTGCCAACCACATCATGTATTCAATACCACTTTTCATGGTGGTGGGTATGATTTCTCCTTTGATGCAATAGCTCGCAAAAATATTGCCCATGGTGCTGTCTTCCCATCCGGGCACCACGATGGGTAAGTTACGCTCCGCTGCGGCCACCATCCATGAATTTTTGGGATCTATTTGGTAGTATTGTTCCAATACACCACTCAAAATCATTTTGTACATGAATTCATGTGGAAAATATCTTTCGCCTTTGTCATTGGCTTCTTTCCACAACGCGTGGATGTGCTTTTGTAATCTTCTGAAGGCTTCCTCTTCTGGGATGCAAGTATCCGTGACGCGATTCAATCCTTCTTCTAAAAGAGCCCACTCATCTTGTGGTGTCAAATCTCTATAATTGGGCACACGGCGATAATGATCATGCGCCACTAAATTCATCAAATCTTCTTCCAGATTGGCACCTGTACAGGAGATGATATCCACTTTTCCTTGGCGTATCATTTCTGCTAAACTGATTCCCAATTCAGCAGTGGACATAGCTCCTGCTAATGTGACCATCATCTTACCCCCTTCAGTTAAATGGGTTTCGTAGGCCTTGGCCGCGTCGATGACGGTGGCGGAGTTGAAATGGAGATAATTGGTCTCCATGAACTCTCTGATACTATTGTATTTTTTCATTTTCTAATGGCGATTGGGAAATCAATCTGCGCGCAAATATGTGCATGAAGTAGTGAACTCAAAAAGAAAAAAACACTTTTTTTTCAGCGAAGATCAGACCGCTGTTTTTCGTACAAAAGATTCACCAATTTTCTTTTGATGATTTTCTTTAACTGATGATCTAAAGCCTTGTTTTTGGGGTCTTTTAGCACATAATGTACTTTCAAGTCTACGGATTGAAATCCTATGTTGACTATTTTGATGGCAAAAGTATCGGGCAAAATCATCTCGTGAAAATTTTGGATATTGCTCCAAATGGTACTTTCTAGGTGGTCGATGTCGTGTATAGTGGTAGGGTTGATTTGAAAATCGATACTCGATTTTTTTAAATCACGGCGGGTGTAGTTGATGATTTCTTCGGAAAAAATTCTATTATTGGGAATATAAATGATATCATCATCTTCGTTGAGCAAGTGAACATTGGTGAGGGTAATATCTAAAATTTTCCCCCTTGAATTTCCGATGGCCACTTGATCTCCAATATTGATGGTTTTGGTAAATGTCATGTACATGCCATTGATGACATTGGCGATATAATCTTTGGTCATCACCACCAATGCAGCAGCCAAGAGGGATAGGGTAGTAATGGCTTCTTTGATGGAGATGTTGAGCAAGGACATCACCAAAGCGGTGAGCATCAGACCATAAATTATGGTGGAAATGTGATTTATTCCTGTAGTGAAATTATCTCGCTTACGCTTCGGATCATCCGGTCTGTAAGTGATGAGAATGGCTTGTTTAGCGGCTTCGACTACCAAGAATGCAACTGCCACTCTGAAGAGAGTATGCTCAAACAGCGCGGGTACATGTGTAAGCTCGGTAAGCTGAGAGTAAAGCGGTTTCATCAACATCAGCAGGGCGATGCCAGCAACGTAAAGCAGTAATTTGATGAAATGTCCTCTGGGCATTAGTCGAAATAACCTAAAATTTCTAATACCTCCTTGGGTTTTTGCTCGTGACTGAATTCGCGATATTTCAATTTTCCTTTCGCATCACGATCAATCAATATGTGTCGAGGAGACGGCACCAAACAATGATGAATTCCTCCAAAACCTCCCAAGGTTTCTTGATAAGCACCGGTATTGAAAAATCCGATGAACTGATCTTGATCGGGATAAAACTTGGGCATATATATCGCGTTCATGTGTTGCTCTGAATTGTAATAATCATCGCTGTCACAAGTGAGCCCACCTAAAAATACACGCTCATAATTTTCCTTCCAATTGTTAAGAGGAAGCATAATGAATCGGCGATTGATGGCCCAGGTATCGGGCAATGTGGTCATGAAAGAGGAGTCGATCATATTCCACTTTTCGCGGTCGTTTTGATCTTTTTGATGCAAAATTTTGAATAAAGCCCCACCGGATTCTCCGACAGTGAAAGATCCAAATTCAGTATAAATATGCGGGACAGGCACCTCGGCGTATTCACATGAAGCCTTGATTTGGCGCAGAATTTCCGTTACCATGTACTGATAATCAAATTCAAATGCCAAGGATGTTTTGATAGGAAAGCCACCGCCGATGTTCAAGCTGTCTAAGGAGGGACATACTTGCTTGAGCTCGCAATATACTTTCAGACATTTCAAAAGTTCGTTCCAATAATAAGCGGTGTCTTTGATTCCAGAGTTGATGAAAAAATGCAGCATTTTGAGCTCCAATTTTTCGTCTTCCATGATGTATTTTTTGTAAAAACGAGTGACATTTTTATAGCCAATGCCCAAACGAGAGGTATAGAATTCGAATTTCGGCTCTTCTTCAGAGGCGATACGAATACCCACTTTGAGTTTGTCTGTTGTCCTTTCTTTGATGAGATCCAGTTCGTAGCTGTTATCAATTACAGGTAGGATATTCACATAGCCATCTGCTCTTAAATCCAGGATGCGTTGAACGTATTCTTCTTTTTTAAAACCATTGCAGATGATCCATTGGTTTTTATCCAATTTTTTCATCGTCGCCAATCGTTTGATTAAATCTAGATCATAGGCCGATGAGGTTTCTAGATGAACATTGTTTTTCAGTACTTCCTCTAAAACATGGCGAAAATGGGAACTTTTGGTGCAATAGCAATAGTGATATTCTCCCCCATAGCCAATTTCGTGTCGCGCGCTTTCAAACCAATTTTTAGCACGTTGAATGTTTTGCGAAATCTTGGGTAAGTAAGTAAACTTGAGAGGGGTTCCGTATCTGCGGACCAAGTCCATCAGCGGAATATCATGGAAGGACAATTCTTCATTGTCCAATTTAAACTCCTCCTGTGGCCAGTTGAAAGTTTGTTCTACAAAGTCAATGTACTTGGTTTTCATCTTTTTTAATGCGGAGCGAAAATAAGAGAAAATGAGGAAAACACGTCGGCCACTGCCAATAAAACGTCATTTGCCAATCCATCGGTTCTTTCTGAACCACCATAGTTGCAATACCACTAGCAACAACATGAAAATCCATACACCCCAATACCCATATTCCCACTTGAGTTCTGGCATATTTTCAAAGTTCATTCCATACAATCCGACGATAAAGGTAAGCGGCACAAAGATGGTAGTGATGATGGTGAGTAACCGCATTACCTGATTGGTTTTGTGATTGCTCAGAGCATGATAGAGTTCCATGCTATTGGCGAGTAATTCTCTGTGGAAATGCAAATTATCTGTTACGAATTGGATATGGTCATATAAGTCAACAAAGTATTTTTTAGTTTCTGTATTTTCTCCTTTGGATAAAAGATGTATGATTTCTCTGGTAGGATCCAATACTCTTTTGAAGTCCAATAATTCACGCCGAATGTGAAGCAGCGTTTTGAATTGGGCTTCTTTGGTCTGTTTGGTCAGCATGCTTTCAATGATTTCGATACGTTTACCAAAAGTCTCCGAAATTTTTAAATAATCGTCGATGATGCTATCCAAGAGGGCATAAGCCAAATAATAGGCACTGAATTGGCCTACCTTGCTTTTGGGTTTTTGAAGTCGTTCTCTAATGAATTGAAAGCAATCTCCATCTTCCTCTTGAAAACTGATCACTACATTCTTTTTAATGATAAGACTGAATTGCTCCATCCGAAAAGGTTCTACCACCCGAACATCCATCGCCTTGATACAAATGAATTGAAATTCGTCGTATTCATCCAGTTTAGGCCTGCCGTGTACATTCATGATGTCTTCTTGCACTAATGGATCGATCCCAAAGCGCAAACCCATTTTTTCAATCACCTCTTTTTGATGAATCCCGCTGACTTCAATCCAAGTTTTTTCTCTTTTGGGTTGCCAGTGGATCCAATCAAATTCGTTGGTGATGGATTCGCGCTCAGCACCAGTTTCATCATAATGCCAAATCTCAATAGAGACAGCTTGCGATTTGGCCGGGCCGACATACACTAAACTTCCCGGTTCTAAACCTTTTTTGCTGCTTCTTTCCATGCTTAGAAAACGATGTTCACGATCCGCTTGGGGACGACAATTATTTTTTTAACGGGCTTGCCTTCCAAATAGTGGGCAGTCTTTTCATGGGTTAGCACAGCGGACTCTACAGCCTTGGCATCCAAATGGACATCGAGGTCGATATTGTATCGCATTTTCCCATTGAAGGAGACCGGGTAAGAGAAAGTATCATCCTCTAGAAATTGTGTATTGGCGACAGGCCAGTGAGCATCCAATACAGAGGTAGTGTTACCTAGAGTTTCCCAAAGTTCCTCCGCCAAATGAGGGGCGTACGGGCTGAGTAAAATTACCAAATCTTGCAGCACTTCTTTAGAGTGACATTTTTGTTCTGTCAGTTCGTTTACGGCAATCATCAATGTACTCACCACGGTGTTCCAGGAGTAGCGATTCAAATCATCAGTGACTTTTTTGATGGTGCGATGCAAAGTTTGTAAGGATGTTTTATCGGCCGGCGTAAGGGTCATGAGACTTTCACCTTGTTCATTTTTATACAAGCGGGTTAGCCTTCTTAAAAAATTATATACTCCATTGATTCCTTTGGTATCCCAAGGTTTACTTTGTTCAACGGGCCCCAAAAACATTTCATAACAACGCAAGGTGTCTGCGCCAAATTTTTCTACGAGCTCATCTGGAGTTTGCACGTTGTACTTGGATTTGGACATTTTTTCAATTTCAAATCCACAGAGATATTCCCCTTTTTCATTCAAGATAAACTCCGCTTCGGCGTATTCTGGCAACCATTGTTTGAATTTTTCAGTATCTAGTTTATCGTTATCTACTAGGCTGATATCGGCATATAATCGTTGTGTGGTGTAATTTTTTCTCAAATCAGCACTAACAAAAGTGTTACTGTCTTTGATGCGATACACAAAATTGGATCGTCCCAAAATCATTCCCTGATTGATCATTTTTTGGAAGGGTTCTGCAAATGGAACATGTCCTAAATCGTGTAAGATCATCGTCCAAAATCGGGAATACAATAAATGGCCCGTTGCGTGTTCTGCTCCTCCCATGTATAAATCCACTTGTCCCCAATATTGCATAGCTTCTGGTGATGCGATGAAGCGGTCATTGTGTGGATCCATATAGCGAAGAAAATACCAAGAAGAGCCCGCCCAACCCGGCATGGTGTTGTATTCCATGACAAATTGATTTTGGTACTTCCACTGACTTCGGGCCAATGGAGGTTCCCCATCTTCAGTGGGCAAGTATTTGTCCACTTCTGGCAATTGGACGGGAAGTTCGGCAGTAGGAATCATTTTAGAAATACCGTTTTCGAAATACACTGGAAAGGGTTCACCCCAATAACGTTGTCTGGAGAATACGGCATCGCGCAAACGGTAATTGGTTTTTACTTCCCCCATTTCCTCGGCTGCGAGCGCTTCTACTGCTTTATCAAAGGCCGTTTTACCACACAGTCCATTGAGAAAATCGCTGTTGATGAGTGGTACGTCTTTGGAAGAACATGCACTTTCTGAGGCATCATGATTATCAAAAATCAAGGGGATTTCAATTTGATGTTGTTGAGCAAAGTCCCAATCTCTCTGATCGCCCGCAGGAACAGCCATCACCGCGCCTGTTCCGTATCCGGCCAACACGTAATCCGCAATATAGATGGGGACTTTTTGTCCATTCAAAGGATGAATGGCAAAGGCACCTGTGGCCACACCGGACATTTCTTTGGCGTTGACCTGACGATCGCGCTCATTTTTCAGAGCGGCTTGAGCCACATACTCATCCACTACTGATTTTTGTGCTGGAGTGGTGATAGACGAAACCAATGGATGCTCGGGAGCAAGGGTGACAAAGGCTACGCCCATGATGGTGTCTGGACGAGTGGTGAAAACTTCTATCTGCCCTTCATGCCCTTCAATGTTGAAAAGGACGGTGGCACCTGACGATTTACCAATCCAATTGCGCTGAATTTCTTTGATGTTTTCGGGCCAATCGATTTGCTCCAATCCGTTGAGGAGACGTTCAGCAAAGGCTGAGATGCGCATCGACCATTGCCTCATTTTCTTTTGCACCACAGGATGGCCTCCTCGCTCACTGACGCCATCTTTTACTTCGTCGTTTGCCAATACGGTTCCCAGTGCGGGACACCAATTGACCATGCTGTCCGCTAAATATGTGAGTCGGAAACACATGAGCAAATGATTTCGTTGCTCTACATTCATGCTTTTCCAATCAGCGGCAGAAAAACCACCCGTCTAATTTTTACCACAAAAGAAAAGAGGATTACCTTGATTGTCTTTTAATT
>CANHWU010000104.1 GCA_947464415.1 Flavobacteriales bacterium | reverse complement strand
AATTTTGGTTACTTTTTATTTTTGAACTTCCATTTGTTTGGTAGCACTAATTCCAGCTTTCTCAATTCTCAATCTGCCTTGATCGATGGCCATTACCACATCTGTTTCTCCAATTTCCACAATCTTTCCATGGATACCGCCGAGGGTCATCACCTTATCTCCTACTTCCAGAGAATCTTGAAATTTTTTGGCTTCCTTTGCCTTTTTCATTTGTGGACGGATCATAAAAAAATACATGATCACAAACATTCCTCCCATCATGATCAGCATTGACATTCCGCCACCTGCCCCTTGTTCTTGTAAAATCGTCATAACTTTATCTTTAATTTTTGCAATAATACACCATTAACGCTCTCTTTTCATTTCAACCCCTGATTTTGTGTTAGGCCCTTTTACCTCCAATCCAATGATGTTTCCTTGAATATGAAGTATATAATCTTTAGGTTCACAATTGGTAGATACCAAAATCGTTTTATTCACCCACCCCTCTGATCCTGTTGCATTAAAACTCACTGTGATTTGACTCGCCTCTCCAGGTTGTACAGGATCCTGAGGCCAATCTTTGAGCACGGTGCATCCGCAAGAGGGCTGCACATTGCCTATGATCAGAGGACGATGCCCTGTATTTTTAAATTGAAAAGTATGCTGAACACTGGTACCCACGGCCATCATCTCAAAGTGAAAAGTATCTTCATCAAAAACAATTTCGGGACCGCTCTCCTCCCTATCACCGGAAGCAGTAGCTGGAAAATGGATCATATCTGATGTAACCGAATGCGCTGCAGGATTTTGACAAGCTTGCATAAGCAGTCCAAAAATCAGCAGAGACCATAGCGTCCTTTTCATCGTTCTTCGTAATATCCATCAAATTCATTGGCATCAAAATGCTCATCATCTCCAAATCCAAACTCATCTTCCTCTTCAACTGAATCTGATTCTTCCTTTATACTTTCTTCCACCATTAAATCATCAAACATCATTTCCATCTCCTTATCCTCTTGTCTAGGAGCCTCGCCAAAAGACAAAGTAACCTGATGATTTCCTGCACTAAGGAGGCCTTGCTTCAATTCCAATACCTCCACATAGAAAATCCACATTCGCATAAAATCATAGACATACAAAAGCTTGTCTCCTGCAGCCACCACCATTTCTGAAAGCGCCGTATTCTCCATGGCTACTTGTCCTTCTCCCATATCCATCAGAGGGATCTCCATTCCTTTCTCCCAATTCTCATCACTCAAATAAAAACTAGCCATTTCTCCCTCTGTAAATTGAAAGGCGCTCAAAATAGCCTTATGCAATTGCATGAAATTTTGATCGGCTGCTATCTCTAAATCTCTGAAAACATCTTGTTCAGTATCCATGATTACCCTGAATTTCACCACAGGGTAAGCATCCACTTTCTTCTTCGCCATATTATTTACTTTTTCAACTCCTCAATCACTTGGGCAGGATTCGCCGATGAAAAGACTGCATTGCCCGCCACTATAGCATCCGCTCCTGCTTGAGCCAATGCTGAAGCATTTTCGGTATTGACCCCCCCGTCTACCTCAATTAACACCGATAGATTTCGTTCTGCGATCATCCTTTTTAACGATCTGATTTTATCATAAGTTCTTCCAATGAACTTTTGCCCCCCGAATCCTGGATTCACAGACATGATCAACACCAAATCAATCTCTCCCAAAATATCGGTCAACAAGTCCACTGGAGTATGTGGATTGATTGCCACTCCGGCTTTCATTCCCAAATTTCGTATAGCCGCACAAGTGCGGTTCAAATGCGTACAAGCTTCATAATGTACCGTGAGGATAGCCGCGCCCGCCTTTTGAAAATCCTCCAAATAAAGATCTGGCTGTTGTATCATTAAATGAACATCCAGTGGTTTTTTTGCATGTCGATGAATCGCCTGCGTAACGGGCAAACCGAATGAAATATTAGGAACAAATATTCCATCCATGATATCTACATGGATCCAATCGGCGGTAGAAAGGTTCAACATCTCCACATCTCTCTGCAAGTTAGCAAAGTCCGCGGATAAAATGGAGGGGGCAACGATCAATGACATGTTGTAAAATTAAGCGTTCCCCTTTCTCTGCACAAAAACAAATCTCTCTTTTCCTTGTAAATCTGATTTTAATGTTACCTCCCACCTATGTGGATCATTCCAAAGAGCTGCCACCTTGGGCCCCAACAGATGGTGAGTTTCAAGGGCCACGAGACCGTTCTCCCTTAATTGGCTTTGTGAAATTTGATGAATGACTTTATAAAAAATCAAAGGATCATCATCCGGAGTAAACAAGGCAATATGCGGTTCATACCCTATCACACTGTCTTCCATTTGCTCCTTTTCTCCTATCGGTATATACGGGGGATTACTGACAATCAAATCCCACTTTTCCTCGCTCAGCTGCCATTGAAGTACATCCTGTAGCCGCCATTGCACATCCACACCATTTGAATGAGCATTTCCAACAGCCAACGCCAACGCCTTCTCACTGACATCACATCCCGTTACTTTCCAAGAAGGTTTCATCTTGGCCAAAGTAATGGCAATACAACCCGATCCCGTTCCTATGTCAAGAACACTCATGCCCTCCGCATCCACCTTTTCACTCACCATCATGACTAATTCTTCAGTTTCGGGTCGGGGAATCAATACCGATCGATTCACACTAAACTCCAAACCACCAAAAGGAACTTTCCCCACAATGTATTGAATGGGCTCTCCATTCTTCAGCGCTTTTAGAGCAAAATGTACTTTTAAAATTTCCGATTCACTCAGCTTATCATCTCCGCGTAGCAGAATTTGATGATGAGGAATGTTAAAGATGCCCTCCCATATCCACTTTCTCAACTGATTTCTTTCCCTCTCCTCTCTCTCATTCAGCGCAGACCGAATATAACCATCCACTGCGCCTATCGTGTTTTGTGCCAGTTTATCGTTCATCCGGTTTTCTATTGGGAACCGGCTGTGCTTCGGCTGATTTCAATTTCCTTGGAAGTGGATTAGACTTCTTTTTATCCTCCGTGGGACTGCTTTTTTTATCCGCCTTATTCAAATTAATATCTGGATTCATTGGCCTTGGCGCAAGCTCCGATTGACCTTGCTTTTTACTGCCTTTTACCGTGAAGACATCATAACCCTTACCCGATAAATCCACCCACCATTTTCCTCCTTCTGACTTGAACCTACTCCCCATTTCTCCTTGGAAATTTTTTCTCATCCACTCCGATGGAACATTTAACTCCAACCAAACACTGTCTTTCGCATTGCGGTCGGCTTTATTAAAAACCACCAACACCATATCACCAAAGTATTTTCTTACATACGCAAAAACAGAATCATTGCGCAACACATAAGTATCTCCGTAAGTCAAAGCCAAATGCTTACTGCGCAAGTGTGTGAGTTTTGAAACCGCTGACTTGAGTTTGCGTTGCTCGTTGTTCAATTGATCAAATTGCATCATTCTTCGATTATCGGGATCATTGCCTCCTGGCATGCCTATTTCATCTCCATAATAAATACAGGGCACCCCTGGTGTGGTCATGATAAAGGCCATCAATTGTTCCATCTTCCTGAAACCCCTACCTCCTCTGTTTTGAATATCGCGAGTCCATCCGGCTAATTTTGCATCCTCTTCAAACTTGATAGATCCATCCGCATAGGATACGAAGCGAGCGCGATCTTGATTCCCCGTGATATTGCCCATTAAATGGTGGTGACCGTAATACTTCAAAGACTCTTTCATCACGCGGTCTAAATTTTTGAAATCCGTCTGGTCTTTGGCAAATGCATCCACTGCTGCGTCGTAAAGATTAAAGTCAAACTGAGCATCCAGCAATCCACTGGATACGTATGAACTGATCAACTCAGGACTTCCATACGTTTCGCCAATTTGAAACATCGGATCACTCTTTCGCTCCTGTTTTATTTTAAATGTCAACTCCCTCCAAAATTCAGTATGAATATGCTTCGTTGCATCATGCCTAAACCCGTCAATTGGATATTTCTTTACCCAAAACAATGCCGTATCGGATAGCGCCTGAATTACCTCAGGACGAGCAAAATCAAAGGTGGGTAAAAAAGTATCGAACCAAGTTGTAAGTCGATGATCATCCCACCGCTCTGTATTCATGGTGCCATCTGGCAGATAAAGAGGCGTTGTCCAATTTTTATTTTTTTTGACCAATGGATGATCTTGATGCACATGATGCGCCACATAATCCACTACTACATTAAGCTGTCTCTGATGAGCCGTATTCAAAAGCGTATCGAGCTCTTGCTCGGTTCCGAATCGCTTGTCTATTTTGGTCAATGACAACGGCCAATATCCATGATATGCGCTGAATTTGCTTTTCACACCCTTATCCCAAAGGCCCCAAGCCCCATCGACATTTCTACTGATCGGGGAAATCCACAAAGTATTCACCCCGAGCTGAGAAAAATAACTCTGATTTATCTTCTGATAAATTCCAGAAAGATCCCCACCCATGGTGTTGGCTTTCGGAAGAATTTCAGGGTCGTGGGTAGGGAAATTATTGGATTTCTTACCATCGGAAAATCGATCAACCATCATAAAATACATGATTTGAGCGTGCTGATTTTGCCGAGGTAAAAATCGCTCATTCAATAAGGCGGAACCCTGGTGCACTGGGATTAAAACATCATTCAACAATTGCTCCCCATTCGCTGCAAAAACACGCAAATACCCTTCCGATGCTGATGCGGGCAAAGTAATTTTCACTACATGTTCTTTGCGATCGATTGTCGTTACAACCTGATTATTGAAAAAAACCCATAGTCTTTCTACGGTACCATGCGTATGTAAAATAATATTCCTGCCTTCGATCATTTCAGAAGAGAGGAAAGATGTGCTCTTGCCTTTTTCTGCAATGGTAAAATAACTATTCTCTCCACCCAATCCATTATCCATTTTCAAGGGATTATTGGAGTCCAGTTTTTCAACACCGTCCTCCCAAATTCGATAAGCATGGACACCTGGATCCAGATTGAGCAGCGTCGTCCATTTCCCTTTACTATTTTTATTCAACAATGTAGCCGTTCGACTCCATCCATTGAAAGAACCCGCAATGGCGATCACCTTCGCATCGGATCGGCTCGCTGTATACTCGAAAGTGTATTGCACTTTCTCTGTGTTGATGACTGGAACACTGATCACCTCATTTGGCAATGCAATGGTCAAAACACTCATTGCCGAGCCGATCGGGGCCACTATGGCACAATTCCTTTCCTTTCTCTCCAATTTCTTCCCATCCAAAGTCACCTCTTGAATTTCGCTCCATTGAGCGGTGAAATCTCGCAAATCAATGTTATTGGTTCCAGGGTTGAGACGAATGGGCGTAAAAGGCAAAGCGATATAGGCCATTTTCTCTAGGTTAGCTTTAGCCGGATATTGTCCATTCATCCTCTGAGGTGGACCTGCTGACCTTTCTGACTTCCGCTCTTCGCTTTGAGTTTCTTTTATCTGCGACCAACTTAATGAATAGCAGAAAATCGCTGCTAAATAGATTAACTTCTTACTCATTTTTCATCTTTATTTGTTGCCGCCTTTAAAGTATTGATCAGTAGTGAAATTATCGTCATCGGGCCTACGCCGCCAGGCACTGGTGTTATCCAAGAACATTTAGGGGATACATCATCGAAATCAACGTCTCCTTTGATCGAAAACCCGCTCTTCTTAGTATCATCCATTACCCTTGTAATGCCCACATCTATTACCACAGCTCCTTCTTTTACCATATGGGACTTTAGAAAACCTGGTTTGCCAATGGCCACGATCAATATATCCGCCTCTGCACAAATTTTCTCAACATCTTCCGACCTGGAATGCAAGGTGGTAACGGTAGCATTTCCTGGTTGACTATTTCTTTGCATCAATAATGATATCGGCATGCCTACTATATGAGACCTACCTAACACCACACATTTTTTACCTACCGTATCAATATTTTTTCGCTTCAACAACTCCATGATACCCGCAGGAGTGGCGGATAAAAAAGTATCCATCCCCAGCGCCATTTTACCGATGGACTCAGGATGAAATCCATCTACATCTTTGGCTGGGTCCACTTTTAACAGCACCTCCTTTTCATCTATATGATGGGGCAATGGCAACTGAATAATGTATCCATCCACATCTTGATTGTGATTCAGATTTTCAATTTGCCTTAATAATTCTTCTTGCGTAATGGAATCCGGCAGCTGAATCAGTGTCGAATCAAAACCCAATTCCCGGCAAGTCTTCACCTTACTATTGACATAGGTTAAACTAGCTCCATCATTTCCCACTATCACGGCCGCCAAGTGTGGTATTTTTAAGCCGTGTTTTTTCCTTTCCTGTACTTTGACCTTTAGTTCCTCTTTGATTTCAGCGGAAATTGCATTTCCATCGATGAGCTGCATAATGATTTATTTAAGACTATAATTGGGGGCCTCCCGAGTAATAAAAATATCATGCGGATGACTTTCTTTGATACCCGCATGGGTAATTCTCACAAACTGAGCTTGTGTCAATGCCTTCAAATCTTTAGCTCCACAATAACCCATACCCGCGCGCAGACCACCTATGATTTGATACATGACCTCTTGCACTGATCCTTTGAAAGGTACCCTTCCTGAAATTCCTTCTGGCACTAGTTTTTTGATATCATCCTCTGCATCTTGAAAATAACGGTCCTTTGATCCATGTTGCATCGCTTCGATAGAACCCATGCCCCTATAACTCTTGAACTTCCTTCCTTCATAAATGATGGTTTCTCCTGGAGACTCTTCTGTTCCGGCTAGCATAGAACCCACCATGATCGTAGCCGCACCGGCCGCCAACGCTTTGGGAATGTCTCCGGTAAATCGAATTCCTCCATCCGCAATGATGGGAACATCGGATCCTTCCAGTGCCTCTGCCACATTCAATACCGCTGTCAATTGAGGAACCCCTACTCCGGCAATTACCCTCGTAGTGCAAATACTCCCTGGACCTATACCCACTTTAACAGCATCCGCACCCGCCTCTACCAATGCCTTCGCCGCTGCACCTGTGGCAATATTTCCCACTACTACATCTACCTTCTCTCCAAATAACTCCTTCACTTTTTTCAGAGTTTTAATAACTCCCGCTGAATGTCCATGAGCAGTATCTATCACCACTGCATCTACCCCCGCTTTTACCAAAGCTTCCACTCTCTCTATGGTATCGTGGGTTACCCCAACTGCTGCCGCTACACGAAGTCTACCCAATTGATCCTTACAAGCATTGGGATATTGTTTTAATTTCAAAATATCCTTATAGGTAATCAATCCCAACAATTTGCCCTCTTGATCTACTACTGGTAATTTTTCAATTTTCTTTTCCTGTAAAATCAACTCAGCATTCACTAAATCATGCGGCTTATCTGTCGTCACAATATGTTCAGTGGTCATCACCTTTGTGATGGGCTTTTGAGCATCCTTTTCAAAACGCAGATCTCGATTGGTAACGATGCCCACTAGTTTTCCTGCATCATCCACCACCGGAATACCGCCAATTCGATTCTCCGACATCATTTGCAAAGCGTCTCCTACAATCGCGTCTTGATGCAAGGTAATTGGATCTTGAATCATTCCACTCTCCGATCTCTTGACCTTACGCACCTCTGCCGCTTGGGCAATAATGCTCATGTTTTTATGTATCACTCCAATTCCTCCTTGACGCGCCATCGCGATGGCCATTTCCGACTCCGTCACAGTATCCATAGCGGCACTCACCACAGGGGAGAAAAGTGTAATTCTTCTTGAAAATTTGGAATGTGTTGACACCTCTCTTGGCAAAATTTCAGAATATGCCGGTATCAAAAGAACATCATCGTAGGTAAGACCTTCACCAATGATTTTAGAGGAAATAGTAGCCATGCTATTGAATTTACAGAAAAATAAATTCGTGCAAATATAGTGAATATTGGGTGTACTTCATAGACGGCCAACACCGTAACTATTCAAAGGATGTCAAATGAACCGCTAGCGCTGAATCTTTTGAGCCAATAAATAAATCACTGCCATTCTAATGGCCACACCATTCTCTACTTGATCCAAAATAATGCTCTGCTCGCCATCCGCTACATCAGAGGAAATCTCCACCCCTCTGTTGATAGGGCCCGGATGCATGATCAATATATCTTTCTTCACCTTCTTCAAACGATCCGCATTCAAACCATACTGTAAGCTGTATTCACGTAGGGAAGGAAAGAATCTGACACTCGTCTCCTGCCGCTCTAACTGAATACGCAACATATTCACTGCATCACACCATTGCAAAGCCGCATCAAAATCGTGCACTATTTTAACGCCCAACAGTCCCAGGTGTTTGGGTATCATGGTAGCAGGACCACACACCATCACTTCGGCACCTAATTTCTGAAGACAGTCAATATTGGACAAGGCCACCCTCGAATGAGTAATATCACCTACAATTAAAACTTTCTTTCCCTTTATCGTACCCAATTTCTCTCGAATAGAAAAAGCATCCAGTAAAGCTTGGGTGGGGTGTTCATGAGTACCATCCCCTGCGTTGATAATGGGCACATCCACATGTTGACTCAAGAATAAGCACGCCCCTGGGGAAGCATGTCTCATCACCACCATATCCACCTTCATGGCCAAAATATTATTGACCGTATCCACCAAGGTCTCTCCTTTCTTAACACTCGATGTACTCGCAGAAAAATTCACTACATCGGCACTCAGCCTCTTTTGAGCCAACTCAAAACTTAAGCGTGTGCGTGTGCTGTTTTCAAAAAACAAATTCGCTATGGTAATATCCCTTAAAGAGGGAACCTTTTTAATGGGCCGCTGCAGGACTTCTTTGAATTCATCTGCATGGCGAAAAATCAACTCAATATCTTCAGAAGTCAAATCTTTTACTCCGAGAAGATGTGGGGTTGATAGCTGATCTTTGGTCATTGATTTATTCTTGTGATAGTACTACTTGATTTTCTCCTTCACCGTCTTTTTGCCATAACACCTTCACCTTCTGACGATCATATTGATCTATGCTCTTCCCCACAAAAGCAGGCTCTATAGGAACTTGTCGAGTGAATTTCCGATTGATCAGCACAAGCAAATCAATGGATTCTGGACGACCATACTCCATCAACGCCTCCAAACTCGCTCGAATGGTTCTGCCCGTAAACAATACATCATCTACCAACACCACTTTACAACCATCCAAATGCACCGGGATTTTGGTAGGATGAGCCAATAATTGCTTGTCTCCTCTTCTGAAATCATCTCGGTAAAAGGTGGGGTCAATCACACCCGAAATCCAAGGCATGTCCGGTGCGATTCTTTTGATATGCCTTTCCAGCTCAGTCAACAAGAAAACTCCTCTTGGTTGAATGCCAATAAACACTACTTTCTTAAATGGAGCATATCGCTCAATCAATTGATAGCAAAGCCGCTGAATAACCACCTCTAGTAAATCTTGATTCATTAGAATTTTGGGCCTGCTCATGGATGGCAAATTT
>CANHWU010000103.1 GCA_947464415.1 Flavobacteriales bacterium | reverse complement strand
ATCCCAATGCTTTTAACTATAGTCCAGCGGCCAACACAGACGATGGTAGTTGTGTAGAAGTCATTTTTGGATGTACCGATGTCACGGCATTCAATTACCACCCAGCAGCGAATACAGACGATGGATCTTGTGAGGCAGCAGTGTTGGGTTGCACAGATCCCAATGCTTTTAACTATAGTCCAGCGGCCAACACAGACGATGGTAGTTGTGTAGAAGTCATTTTTGGATGTACCGATGTCGCGGCATTCAATTACCACCCAGCAGCGAATACAGACGATGGATCTTGTGAGGAAGTGGTACAAGGTTGTTTAAATATGGTCGCGTGCAACTTCAATCCAGCCGCCAACACAGACGATGGTAGTTGTATTTTACCACAACCCGAGATCTGTGATGAGATGGACAATGATTGCGATGGATGGGTGAATGAAGATTTGATGCCTGCCGATCTCAATAGTACTCCCGTTGTTACCGCGGTTTATCCCGTCTGTACTACCGCAAACTTGTTCTCTGCTAATTTGAACAATGGCGCTAATTCCGCCGTGATCGAAGGGGATGGTCCTGATCTTTGGTACCGCTTGACCGCCCAATACAATACACTGCGCGTTGGTTTAACGGCCGCAGCGGGTGATAATAGCATCCAAATTTATCAAGACATGAATGGTTGCTTGATGTTGGTTTCAGAAGAACATGAAATAACCTCAGGCAATCAAATTCTGTTGACAGATGGCTTGGTAACGGGAGAGACCTATTATGTCGCGATTCATCAAAATGCTGCACCTACCAATCCGAGTGCTAAGGTGTGTTTTACCCATTTATTGCCCTCCATTTGTGATCATGCTTATTCAGGAAATACAGGGGTGTATAGCAGTGTGTGCCGCAGTTTCAAGGCGCAGTACAGGGCCAATGCGTTGCATTATATCTTCAATATCCAAAGTGCCACAGAAAGTGGGTTGGATTTGGGAATCACTCCTTGGAGCTATACCACCACTACCAGCAGCACCATTGTTACTCGCTTAGGAACGTTGCTTCCGGCCAATTTTGGCAGCCTTCCCAAGGTATATACTCTGGACATTCCTGTTGTCTATGGCTTGTATGATGCCGCCAATCAATTGAATACCATCACCGCACAAGCCACACAGACCTGCACCATCACTCTGCTTCCTGAGAGTGCGGTGAGCTTGCGCAGTGCAGACCGTTGTCCCAATGTCAAAGCCATCAACCAAAGTATCGCCACGGATAGAAGCATCTGCGGTGCTCAGCGTTATGAATGGGAGTTGACGCAAGTAATGCCTACAGCCCAAGCTCCGATCACGGTATTGGGCGGACTCAACACCAATTTCTTATTCCTCAATACGGTGCCTGGCATGGCCAATGGTAAGACCTATAATGTGAGAGTAAGACCGATTCACAGCACGGGTGTGGTGGGAGAATATGGTGCTGCACATTGCATGAATACCACAGGAGCAGGGATGGTGATGGAAAACCACCCCGGCTCAGCCGAGCCGAGCCACCCCTCCTCTCTCTCGCAAGCACGAGTAGGAGGGGAGACGGTATCCTTATTCCCCAATCCTACCGTGGATGGGCAGGTGACTTTGCTGTGGAACGAGAGCCAAGAAGGATCAAAAGAATTGATATTGCGCGATGTGCAAGGTAGAATCGTATGGAATCAAAAAGTTGTACTAGAAGGCAACGTGCTGGAACTCGATTGGAAGACTTTGGATACCGGAATCTACTTGCTAGAAATTGACGGCTTTAATCTTCGAGTAATCAAGGGGTAAGGATTGCGGGAAAAGTTCGCAGACGCGAAAGGGACAAGCTCACGTTGTACGCTGGGACAGTCTCGGCTTAGCCGAGAAGCACATCGAAAATGTCCCATGTTCACTATGTTCCATGAGCGAAGCGAATATGTCCCTTTGTTCCGCCTTCAGCCAAATCAGTTTCCCCTCATGGCCTCCACCGGATCCATGGTGGCGGCATTGTACGCCGGAATAAATCCGGCGATGATTCCAACAGAAGCAGAGATTCCAATACCCATGAAGATTCGGGCAAAGGGTAAAATAAAATTCATTTCTACCACACTGTTCAACGCCGCGATGGCGCCATACACCAATAATAGTCCTATCATTCCACCGATGATACACAAAGTGACGGACTCTGTCAGAAACTGAATCAAAATAAAAATATTTTTCGCTCCCAATGCCTTTTGGATGCCAATCAGCGCTGTTCGCTCTCTTACGGATACAAACATGATATTGGCAATGCTAAAGGCCCCCACCAAGATGGCAAATATTCCGATAAACATTCCTGCTGAATTGAATACACTCACAATTTGATCTACCACATTGGTGATCATTTGCGCTTCAATGATAGAGAAGTCATTGTCTGCGCCTGGTTTCACTCCGCGGATGGACCTATAATTTTGTATTACCTCTCCTTTCAAATCTCCAGGAGCTGTTCCTACTTTGGCTTTCACAATAATGGCTCCATCAGATTCTTCGGCATTCATCCATCGCGCAGCATAACCGATTGGAACGAGTACTGTTTGATCCATTCCATTTCCAAACAAGGAAGCTCCTTCTTTTTTCATTTGTCCAATTACCTTGAGCTTCAGGCCTGCAATGGAAATTTCTTTTCCCAGTGGATTGTTTTTTCCAAATAGTTGACCCGCAACGGTGTTCCCAATAATACACACAGGCCTTGCCCCATCACACTCTTGCTCTGTGAAATACCGCCCTTCTGCTATTTTTACGGCAATGGTTTGATTGTATTGAAAGGTAACACCATTCACATTGACCCCTTCTAAAAAATTGCTTTCATATTTGGTGGTTTGGCCTGAGGAGCATTCGAAACAGATGGCTTCCGACAATCGTAATCGAGATTGCAATTGATGCATTTCTTTGAGCGAAGGTTCGCGCCTTTGCATAAACTTCCACCACTCATATTCTTCTTTTCCCTCCTCGGGGCCCATGGGCCATTTTTTGATCAATAAGACATCGGAGCCAATCATTTCCAGACTTTCGCGCATATCCGCTTCCATGCTATCCACGATGGAGAGGAC
This sequence comes from Flavobacteriales bacterium, assembly GCA_947464415.1. Taxonomy (GTDB): domain Bacteria; phylum Bacteroidota; class Bacteroidia; order Flavobacteriales_D; family Sanyastnellaceae; genus CAMCTV01. The sequence continues at coordinate 6,493 of CANHWU010000103.1, read as the reverse complement.
AAAAATGATAGAAAAAATACCAATAGTAACCCCCAACAAAGAAAGAATGGTGCGCAAACGATTACTGATCAACGCATGAAACGCCATTTTTATACTTTCTGAGATGATTCTGAGATAGGTTTGCACAATGCGAAACTAATGCAGTTTTTGAAGCGCAAAGCAATATAAATTGCCAAACTTTGTTCAAGATTTACGTTATTCATGAGGCCAATTATTACGGGGGTACTTTTATTGACTTTTTGCTCTTTTTTGAGGGCTCAATGGTCAGCGCCCGACACTTTGGTATTGGATTCAATGGCGGTGTTGGAGGAGAGTGTTCATGGGATGTTGGACAGTCTTCCTATCCCTAAAAGTGAGTATCAGTTATTTCCATGGAAAGCGCGATTGATTTTACAACCTGGATATGATATAGGTAGAATAAAATGGAAGTATCAGACATATCCTTATCGCACATGGATGGGGCAGTTTCCTCCTCAAAGTCAGCTTCGATACAAGACTATTCGGCCTCAACAGAAAGTGCGAGAGAGTGATCAGAGGGGATGGGGGGGATTACAAACCAATGGTTTTATTTCAAGGGGGATTCAGTTGGGGAACAATCAGAATTTGAATGTTCAATCGGGAATGAATTTGCAATTGTTAGGTTGGCTGAGTGCGGATTGGCAATTGAGAGCTTCCCTTTCCGACGATAATATTCCCATCCAGCCGGGAGGCACTTCAGCCAAATTGGAGGACTTTGATCAAATTTTGTTGGTAGTGAATAATCAGAAAAATGAAATCACCGGAGGGGATTTTTTTGTCAGTGCTGACAGAAGTAATTTTGTCAAATTCAACAAAAGAGCCCAGGGAATCAAGTGGAAGTTCCATGATCAGTGGACAAATGGTGAGGTGTCTACTTCATTGACCAAAGGAAGGTTTGCTCGCCAAGTGATTGTCGGTGTTGAGGGGAATCAGGGTCCTTATCGATTGGTGGGGGCACAAGGAGAAAATTTCATTATAGTTTTAGCGGGAACAGAGGTGGTATATATCGATGGAGTGAAGATGAATAGGGGTCAAGATCAAGATTATGTGATAGATTACAACACGGGATTGTTGACTTTTATGCCAACAAGGATGATTACCAAGGACAAGCGAATAACGGTGGAGTTTCAGTATTCAGACAAGCAATATATTCGTCCGATGCTGACTAGTCAATGGAGACACAATAAAGGAGATTGGGAAATTTTTGGCGGATATTATCATGAGGGAGATGCGAAAAATCAACCATTGCAAATGAATCTATCCGATTCGGCACAATGGATTTTGGCGCAAGCGGGAGATAATTGGACAGAACAATTTGTAGAAGGGAGTAGGGAAGCGGAGGATCAGTCTTTTGGGGTATTATATAGGAAGATAGATACCTTAGGATTTTCAAATGTTTGGCTATACTCTACCGATACCGCTGCCGTTTTGTATCAGGTCACCTTTAGCTATGTGGGCTTGGGCAATGGAGACTATCGAGAGAATGGTTTTGCGGCTGGCGGTAAGGTTTATCAATGGGTGGCCCCTATTTGGGACGGCGTGCAATGGGTGAAGCAGGGCGATTTTATTGATAAGTCGAGATTGACCGCTCCTAATCGATTACAGGTGCTGAATGTTGGAATAAAAAAGGAACGAAATGCTCGCAGAGGAATTTGGCATTATTCAACGGAAGGAGCGCTTTCTTTTTGGGATCAGAATACATTTTCCAATAAACAAGACGATGATAATATGGGGTGGATCACCAAGGCCCGGGTTCAATGGAAAGATACCGCTGATCTTGTCCAACTTCAAGGATTTTGTGAATTTCAATCTGATCGTTTTCAACGAGTAGAGCGTTTCAGAGAAGTAGAATTTGAGCGTAATTGGAATTTGGTGGGAATGAATGTTTCGGGAGATTGGTCTTTATTGGGAGGCAATGCTGTATTGAATTTTAAAAGACATAAAGTGGATTATCAATGGGAACGATTGCAAATTGGGGAGGATTGGAATGCCAATCGATGGAGATGGAAGGGGGATATTATCAAGACTGAGCATTTTCATTGGAAAGTGGATGGATGGTATACAGACACAAAGGGTGTCCATTTTTCCAATTTTATTCGAAATAAAGACGATCTACAATGGAAGACAAAAAGATGGCGAGTTTTTTATCAAGATGAATGGGAAAGAAACCAAAGGGCTCCCGAATTTTCAATTTCACCGTATGCATTTTTAGATTACTGCGTGGGATTGGGAAGTGAAGACACTACCCGATTCAAATGGGTGGTATTTTATCGCAACCGATGGGATGAACTGGCCAGTGTCCATCAGCCGAATTTAGCCTTGGCCACTTTGGCTGAACATTGGGGTTTTGATGGGTCGTTACAGTTGAATCCGCAAACCAAGTTGATGGTTATCGTCCATCAAAGGCAGCTGATGGTGAGGGATAGTGAGCGTTTCAAGGGGCGACCTGAGAAGACAATCCTTGGAAAAGTAGCTCTTTCCTGGCGCGATCGCAAGGGCCATTGGAGTATGAATGCGTTTTATCAGGTAGGTTCAGGTTTAGAGCAAAGAAAGAGTTTTGTATATATCGAGGTGCCTTTGGGACAAGGTAATTTTGTTTGGATAGATTACGATGACGACGGCGTAAAAGATTTGAATGAGTTTGAAATCCCTGCCTTTGGTTATGAGGCCAATTATATTCGCACGCAAGTTCCCACGGCAGATTTCGTCTCTGTCGGAACTACACAAGCCGTGGGTAGCTTACAATGGCACCCGAAGCAGGGATTCGGAAAAAAATGGAGCAATGCTTTGAATGTACAAAGTGAAACCAAGCATCAGGGTAATATTCGTTATCGCCCAGGTGCGGATGGAGTAGCGGATACGAGCATTGTGCAGTCTCTTTTTTTATTGAGGGATCAGTTGCAGTGGAATGTGATGGATCCTCGTTGGGGAGCCAGTTTGGCTTATCAATGGAATCAAAGTAAATCAGGATTAACTTTAGGCTATGAATGGAGGGAGGAGCAATTTATTTCTCCTCAGTTGAGGGCCGGTCTGGCCGAGATTTGGAGTTTCATGCCAGGTTACAAAAAGGGGTGGAAAAAGGTCGCTAGTGATTTTTTAAGCAACCGGAATTATCAAGTGGAGTATGATGCATATTGGCTACAAGTCCAATGGAAACCTTCCAAAGCATGGTTGATTCAATTGCAACCGGAGTGGACCCAGAAGTTGACAGAAAGCAATGGAAATGTGGTGATTAAAAGATGTGTGGCGCGAGGTCAGTTGCAAGGTTCACAGCGGCAAAATTGGTTAGGAGAAATTGGATTTCACCAAATTTCCTATTCAGGGAAAGAACAAGGATCGGTTTATTATGATTTGTTGGAGGGGTTACAAACAGGCGAGAATGTTACTTGGAGTGCTCAATGGCAAACGATGTTGGGAAAATTGCAATGGAGCATCGTGTACAATGGCAGATTCTCTCGCAATCAGTCGGTTATTCATACCGGTACACTGCAAGTGAAGGCGGTATTTTAGTAAGTGTATTTTTAACACAATCTTAGTGTGTATTTTACACTTTTTGTTATATTCGTATTCATAAACTAACAAAAACCTATCTGATTATGAAGAAAAATCAATTTTTTTCGCAATTGGGTATTCTACTTTTTTCCCTTTTGATGGGGATCCAAAGTATGCATGCCCAGCAAGTGTGGCCACCTGAAGGAATCAACATTCCAGGAGATTGGAATGGATGGACCAATTATCCGGCAGCGGGCCCTTTTTTAAGTAACATTCACGCAGGAGGGACCAATATTTTGATCACTGAGGGCACAAGGCGTTACTCCTCCACATTTCAATCTACTTTGGCATCAAGCCAATTCCTTTTCACTTCAGGGCCTTCTGGATCACCCTGGAACAATAAATGGGGTAGTGTCAACGTCACAATGAACACACTCCAAACCTATACATTTGGTGGTGGTAATAATTCAATCAATATGAACGTAGGAAAATATTATTCTACGAACTTTAAGGACAATGGATATAACAACACTACAGCGATTTTCATGGAGACTACCAATGAACCCATCACCTTTAGTTCAATAACACAATCTCCTGTGAATGGCTCGGTGTTTTCTGGTAATGTGGTAGTAGTAAATATTACTGCATCTGCTGTTCCTTCACCAGAGGAAATCGTGTATGTTCGATACTCTACAGATAATTATAATACTTCCGCTTTAGCTCCAGTGGTTTTTGTAGGTACTACAGGAACTGCCACTATTCCTCAACAAGCTGGAGGGGCCAATGTTAGCTACTATGTATTATCCACCACAGTGGCTAATCCTGCATTGGCTGATATTCACATGTACACTTTGCGTTATAATAATAATGGATCCACTTATGGCTATACCGTGAGTTCGGGAAACCCTAGTTACAACATCACCTTCCAAGTGAACATGAGCGAGCAAACGGTTTCTCCTAATGGTGTGCATATCGCTGGTAGTTTTCAAGGTTGGAATCCAGGGGTTACAGTCATGACGGATGATAACAATGATGGAATTTATACCTATACTGCTTCCATTGAAGAGGGAAGTAATATTCAATATAAGTTTATCAATGGAAATGATTGGAATGGGGCGGAGAATGTGCCAGGTGCTTGTGGATCTGGTAGTAATAGAGTTTATACGGTGGGTTCCTCAAATGCCGTTATTGATGCAGTATGTTGGGGAAAATGTTACAATTGCGCGGGACCACAAAATGTCACTTTTCAAGTGAACATGTCTACTCAATCTGTATCCGCTAATGGTGTTCATGTTGCCGGAAATTTTCAAGGTTGGAACCCAGCAGCTACCTTAATGACCGACCCCGATAATGATGGTATTTATTCAGTGACGCTTCCGATCAACGGTTATTCCAATCTTGAGTACAAATTCATCAACGGCAATGCATGGGGAAATGATGAAAGTGTACCAGGGGCTTGCAACAGCAATGGTAATCGCAGTTATGTGACGGGCGCATCGGCAGAGGTGATTCCTGTTGTTTGCTTTGGAATGTGCGAAAACTGTCCTACCAATCTAATACCGGTTACTTTCCAAGTGAATATGAATCAACAAACGGTCTCACCTAATGGGGTTCATGTTGCAGGAAATTTCCAAGGATGGAATCCAGGATCAACGCCTCTTTCAGATCCAGATAATGACGGCATTTACGCAGTGACGGTAAATATTGCTCCCAATACTGCCTTGCAGTATAAATTCGTCAATGGCAACGCTTGGGGATCAGATGAGGGTATTCCCAGCGCATGTAATGTAGGAGGAAATCGGGGATTTACGGTGAGTGCGGCAGGCAATGATATCATTCCTGTGGTGTGTTTTGGTTTGTGCATTGATTGTCCCACTTTACAAGTCAATGTGACCTTTCAAGTGGATATGAATCAACAGACGGTATCGACCAATGGAGTGCGTATTGCAGGGAATTTTCAGGGATGGAATCCCTCTAGTACACTCATGACGGATGCCAATAATGATGGTATTTATACTTTCACCGCTGCGGTTAATCCCAATACGGAAATTCAATATAAATTTATCAATGGTAACGACTGGGCATTTGCAGAGAATGTTCCGGGAGGATGCTCAAACGGTGGAAATCGTATTTATACGACAGGTTCTACCGATGCAACCGTTGGAGTGGTTTGTTTTGGTACTTGTGTGGGATGTGTTGCCATAGCCAATTGTAATGTCACCTTTCAGGTTAACATGACACAAACTACAGTTTCTTCCAATGGCGTTCATATAGCAGGAAGTTTTCAGGGTTGGAATGCAAGTGCAACACCGATGACAGATATTGATAACGATGGAATTTATACAGTTACTGTGGCTATTCAACAGGGAGAGAGTATTGAGTATAAGTTTATCAATGGCAATGCATGGGGGGGAGATGAGTCAATTCCTAGCGCTTGTAATTCTAATGGCAATCGAGCTTTTTTAGTGCCTAACATGGCGAATTCAACCATTGGAGCGGTTTGCTTTGCATCTTGCAGCAATTGTTGTACTCCGATCGATTATTTTCAAGATAATGATGGAGATGGATTTGGTGCAGGGTCGGCCACCAATGCGTGTTCTCCCCCGGATGTCAATTATGTGGTCAACAATTTAGATTGTAATGATGTAAATGATGAGGCGTATCCGGGAGGAACCGAAGTTTGTGGTAATGGGATTGATGAAGATTGTTCAGGTGCTGATTTGGCATGTCCTGTTTCTGGCATATCCGCAGCAGTATCTGTTACAAACATTGGTCAATTTGGTTTTGGTGTCCAAAGTAGTATCCCGGTGAACTTGACCAATGGTACCAACTCGGTAGAAAGTCCTGGTATTGGAAATGATGTATGGTACAGCTTTCAAGCTTCTGGAAATGCCGTACGCATTGCTTTGACAGGGGCTACTGGAGTAGCCGATGATAATGATTTGGGCTTGTACAGTGCACCCACCACAACGGGCGTCCAATT
>CANHWU010000102.1 GCA_947464415.1 Flavobacteriales bacterium | reverse complement strand
TTCTTGGCTTGCTCCTCGTCAAATTGTTCTTGGGCTCTTTCTACCAAAGAGACAACATCCCCCATTCCCAAGATTCGGCTCGCCATCCGCTCTGGATAGAAAATATCCAAGGCGTCCATCTTTTCCCCGGTTCCCACAAATTTGATGGGTTTGGCCACTTCTGCGCGAATGCTCAATGCGGCACCACCGCGGGTATCACCGTCTAATTTGGTCAATACTACACCATCAAAAGCCAAGCGCTCATTGAAGGTTTTGGCGGTGTTGACGGCATCTTGTCCCGTCATGGAATCTACCACGAACAATGTCTCTGTAGGTTGAATGGCGGCCTTGACACGCTCAATCTCCGCCATCATTTCCTCATCCACCGCCAAACGACCCGCGGTATCCACGATCACCACGTTGTGGCCGTTTTGCTTGGCAAATTGAATTGCTTTGGTGGCAATGTCCACCGCATTGGTGTTGCCACGATCACTGAATACTGTGACACCCACGGATTCTCCCACCACATGCAACTGATCAATCGCCGCAGGACGATAGATATCGCAGGCTACCAGCAAAGGGTTTTTTCCTTTTTTGGTTTTGAGATAATTGGCCAGTTTACCAGAGAACGTAGTTTTACCTGACCCTTGCAAACCGCTCATCAAGATGACACCCGGATTGCCTTGGTATTGGATATCGGCATGATCGCCCCCCATCAAGTCTTTTAGCTCATCATGGGTAATTTTCACCAATAATTGGCCTGGCGAAACAGCGGTCAAAACATTTTGACCCAGCGCCTTTTCTTTGACTCTTTCTGTAAATTCTTTGGCCGTCTTGAAATTGACGTCGGCATCTAACAAGGCTCGGCGCACTTCTTTGAGCGTTTCCGCTACATTGATTTCAGTGATTTTTCCTTGGCCTTTTAATATCTTAAAGGCCCTGTCAAATTTGTCGGTTAATTGTTCAAACATGGATGATAAAATAGAGGTGCAAAGGTAACGATAGAAACCTATCGCTGGATATTAATTGTTCCTTTCAACACAGTCGGTTTTTCCAACATGTCAAAATAGGTAATGACATAATTATAGATGCCATCGGGGACAAAATATTCTGTGCCCATAGACTCGCCCATCCAAGGTTTTGCTATGTCATTGGAGGCAAAAACGATCTCACCCCAGCGGTTGTAAATTTGGATTTCGTAGGTTTTGATTCCCGTGGCCACGGGTTGCCAAGCGTCATTCACACCGTCTTGATTGGGAGTAAAAGAGTTGGGGGCAAAGAAAACAGAACCACCGATATAAACATAGCCGGAGGTGGTAGCGGTGCAACCCCATTCATTGGTGAGCACTTGTGTAATGGTTTGTCTTCCAGCTTGGGTAAATCCATAGGTCACATTGAATCCTGGTAAAGTCGACCCATCACTGGTGTAGTAAACACATTCACTCGCAAACTGAGAGGAGTCGATAATGTTGACCACTGGATTGTCTATACTCACTTCCATGGGATTCACCACAAATCCCGGTTGAGGCACGGGATGGACGTTTACCGCGTCATTCAGATTCACATAAATATCGGCAACACATCCGCTGATGGTATACGCATGTAGCGTAACATCAAACCATCCAGATTGCGTATAAACGTGCGTAGGGTCTTCATTGGTAGAGGTGCCATCATCTCCAAAGTTCCACTCATAAAAAACTTGAGTCTCACTATTGGGCGTAGCGTAAAAGTTGGTGTATAAACTGGGGCAACCTTCCGCATTATCCGTGGTTACCAATACCGTAGGATCTTCTACCACCCATACATCGGCGGTGTAGGTTTCTGTGCATCCGTTTTCTTGGATGGTAATACTCACGGGAAAAGAACCCGCACCGTTGAATTCGATATTGTTGACACTCTCTTGTACGCTATTTTGAAGATTGGCTTCTGGGGGAAATGACCACTGGAAAGTGGCAGAATTAGTGGTGGCTCCTTGCGCAACGAAATCGAAAGAATTGGTGCTCAGGCATTGTGGTATTTGCTCATTGAAGGTGGGCTCCAAATTGCCAAAGATGTGAATAGGAGCCCAAGCAGTATCGGGACATGCATTGGTGCCATAAGCGATGAGTTGAACAAGATACAATCCCGTGTCAGGAAAAGTGAATGAAGGGTTGATTTCATTAGAAAAATCCCCTTGGGCGGGTGAATTAAACTCCCACCAATAACTGATGGCATCCGCGCTGTTATTGATAAAGTTATAGTTGAGACCTTCGCAAAAAGCGGTTTGATCGGCAATGACCGCTGAGGGTTCAGGATCATTAACGATGTTGACCGTTTGTGTTCCTACACAACCTTCATTGTCAATGGTCAAAGTAATATCATAATTGGAAGAGGATTCGGGAAAGATAACATCTTGTGGCATCGCAACATCGCTGGATGATGGACTGGTTCCCGCTGGGAAATCCCACTGGAAATTGAGCAAGGCGGGAAATTGAGCGGCGTCCAAACCATGATCCAAATCATAAGCCACCTCACCGTTGATACAATCGATGGAGAGAGTAGAAATATTGGGGACAAAAGTTTGAATAGCCGTATAGAGGATGGAGGCAGTGTCTGCACATTCCCAACCGGGATTGGTCACCAGCGTCACTGTGTATATTCCGGGTACATCGTAGGTGTAAACGGGTTCAAATACATTACTGGTATCATCTTCAATGGTGGGGACTCCAAAATCCCAATGGTAACTCGCCGAGTTGAAACTATTATTGATGAAGGGAACTTCCAATCCTGCGCAGAAATCTACCTGTTGCCCTCCAGGCGCATTGGATACCGCCACTTGCGCTCCCGTATTGGGATTGCACATATTGACGTTGATTTGATAATCTCTTCGAATGGTGTTGATGAGGATGCCGTTTCGGTACTCTGCGACGCAAATCGCGAGTGCATAGGTCCCAAGTTGAGTAGCAGTTCCCGTGATATAACCCGTAGCGGAATTGATGGAAAAAGCAGGATTGGCGGTGATGGGGTTGCCAGCAGAGAAACCCGCACTCCAGGCAATGGAGTTATAAGGGGGAGAATCGGGGGGATTGGGCGCTGGCGTATTTTGTGTTCCACCATTGAGGGGATTGCAAAATGAATACACCAACTGATCACCATCGACATCTGTGGCGGCGGCTGAGTAATAAAAAGGCGCATTGAGACAAAGAGATGTGGGAGGGACGCTGTTGAAGGTGGGGCTGCTATTTTGGACACTCACCAAATTGGTGCCCGGAATTTGAGTGGTGAGCGTCATTCCTGCAAGTGAATTGGCATTTTGCACGATGTTATCAATACTGGTATTCCTACAACATCTTTGGTAGCTGAGCGTATATCCGTTGGCATCAAATGGCAGCGTTACATTGGTAAGATAAATGGCTTGCTCTACACACACATTGGGCGGAACGGTAAAACAAGGATTTTCCAATTGGGAAGGGAGCAGGGTGGTACTGTTGGCGGTGAGTGGCACAGTCAATACATCATACAAGTTGTTTTGAAAGTCAAAAACACCAATGTATACTTCTGAATCGAAATCGGTGCCATTGACGTTGGTAGGACCGCAATCCCGGTATACCACTAGACGAACGGTATATTGATTGTTCCCTAGGTGTTGATAGGTTAAATCCCCACCGTAAATATGGGTAGCATAAAGAGGGGTGCCCCAAAACAGGCCCAATACCATGACAGAAAGTCTTCCCAGTGCAAACAGTATTGCTTTTTTCAAATCCACCGAATATATGACGCTAAGTTCGTTGATAATGTTGCAAACAACTCAATATTCAGCGTTTTTTTTGAAAGTAGCATTGGGGATAAATTTATATTCGCGGTATGAATGGAAAGTTAAGTCATCTCAATAAAAAGAAAGAATTGTCGATGGTGGATGTAGCAAAAAAGGAAATTACCGAGCGCCATGCCATTGCTTGCGCGGAGGTGAAGTTTCCCAAAGAGGTATGGGAATTGTTGCAAAAACGGAAGTGGATCAGTCAAAAGGGAAGTATTTTAGAAGTGGCAAAAATTGCGGGTATTCAAGCCGCAAAGCAAACGGCCATGCTCATTCCCCTTTGTCATGTTTTGCCTTTGTCTTGGGTGGATATTCAGATGGCGATGGATCAGCAAAAAGTTATTATTCACGCCCAAGTGAAGACAGAGGCCAAAACAGGAGTAGAAATGGAGGCGTTGACAGCCGCATCGGTGGCCGCTTTGACCCTTTACGATATGTGCAAGGCGTTGTCTCATCAAATCATCATTGCCAATACGCGTTTGATCTCAAAAGTGGGTGGTAAATCCACAATGTTATAATTGGCTTATTTGTGATCGTGTATTCCTGCGAACACGATAGATAACACGGTAAAATCACAATTTCACACTGTAAGTGACACTGTATTTTCGTTGATTCATCCAAACTAAAAAATAACAGCCAAGGAAATGAGTGAGCGCTTGGAAATCAATTTGAGCACCGTGAGGTGTGCCATTCAATCATTCAAAGACAATGGAAAATGAGTGCGCATGGGAAGTGATCAAGAGGTCATTGGAAAATTATGGAGTAATGCGGTATTGCACAGTGAACGGTAAAATTTGTATGAGCAAAAATGATCGACAAGACCGTAAGGTTTTTGTGATGCTATTCGCCATCTGTTTTGCCTTTTCTCGGATTTCCAAAGGCGCCCCGAGCTCTTAAAAAGTCAAGTTCCAATATAATTTTATACGCATATATGCGCATAATTTATGCGAGCGCTTTAGCTTGCGGAGTGGGTAAATTTGCATCATGTCTTTGTGGTGCTTGGATCCCAATGAAATTTGGTTTCCGTATAGAAATGAAATGGATGGCGACCGGGTGGCAGTGGGAGCGGATTTGTCCTGGGACAGAGTGGTGATTGGATTCAGAAAGGCCTGCTTTCCATTTTATCATGCAGGCGATGAAATTGCCTGGTACAGTCCGGAGAAAAGAGCCGTTTTTTATCCTCATTTGATGCATCCTAAGCGATGCGAAGAATGGAAGCGCAATCCAAAAGGGTGGGAATTTTGTTGGGATCAAGATTTTGATTCTGTTATCCAGCATTGCCAACGGGATATACATTCAGAAAGCAATTGGTTGCATGAGGAGACCATTGCGATGTATAAAGTATTGCATCAGCAGGGTTTCGCTCATGCTCTTTCTGTGAAGTCAGAGGGCAGATTGATTGGTGGGTTGTTGGGGGTGGCAGTGGGAAGAATGTTCTATGGACTTTCGATGTTTCACCTAGAGGAAGGAGCTTCTAAAGCAGCTTTGTGTTATTTGATCTCTTTTCTTCGAGAAAAAAAATGGAAATTATTGGATTGTCAATGGATGACCCCGTTTCTAGCACAAATGGGGGCGGTGGAAATAGATCGAGAAAAGTTTTTGGATATCTTGAATGTTCAAGTAAAATTCCGCACTCCGCGCGGCAATTGGTCGCAATCTCTGACCTGGAAAAACAAAGATCCCTTTCCTAAAAGAAGTGATCACCCCGTGGAATGGCCTTAGTCTGCTAATCCTCTATCTTGCTCTCTTTTTAGATCTTTTCCTTTGGCGTCTTCTCGCTTATCTCCAACATTCTTTCCTTTTGCCAATGCAATTTCCAATTTTGCCCAACCTTTCTCGTTGATGAACAAATGCACGGGAACCACCGTAATCCCCACATCTTTGAGTTTTCTGTGAATCTTGTTCAGCTCGGTTTGATTCAGCAGCAATTTCCGCTCTCTGCGTTCATTGATTTTGACATATCCAGCATTGGCATAAGCAGCAATGTTCATGTTGATGACGTACAATTCATTTTTCATGATTTTGCAGTAGGCCTCTGCGATATTAGCTTTTCCGGCTCTAATACTTTTAATTTCAGGTCCATTGAGCACCATCCCCGCTGTAAATCGTTCAATTAAAAAATATCGATACTCTGCTTTTTTATTGCGAATGCTCACCGCCATGCGGCAAAGATACTGCTTATATTTGTCCAATGCCTCGCGTTGTTATCACAATATTATTTGTTTTGGGAATGTCACTCCTTCATGCTCAAAACAGGGATTGTTGGATGTTTCTTGCCTCTTCTGTTTTGCCGCAAGAAGTTCAGGTGGTGGATGGTAAAATGGAGGGGTACTCGGTTTGGTTTCATGCGTTGGCCATCAGTGATATTCAAAATCCTGCTGTGTACGAGACATTCCAGATTGATTCGATGCAATGTTATTCCACGGATGTTTTTCCTTGTCAATTATCTCGTGACACTACGGATACGACGACGGGAATGGTGACGGAGTCCAGTTTTGATACCACGGGAATTATTTCGGATGCAGTGGATGCAGATAGCGTTTGGAATATCCCCAATTCAGGCGATTGGGAAATTTCGAGTTCTGTTGAAGTGAAGTATGAGCAGTTAGAAATGATGCAGGGCTACGATTGGATCAATGAAGGATTTTCTGGAGAGGGGGTTACCATTGCCGTATTGGATGCTGGCTTTGAAGGTTTTCTCAATGATTCCGCCTTTCAGCACATCATAGAGACCGGCTCGATTTTGAACACTTATGATTTTGTAAAAAAAGACAACGATGTTTTCCATTCCTCCTCGCATGGAACGCAGGTGATGTCTTGTCTCGCCGGAATGCAAAAAGAGGATTCCACGGAAGTACAGTACTTGGGTTTGGCCCCTTGTGCTCGATATCTATTGGTGCGAGCGGAGCAATCTTATTCAGGCAGATTGGTCAAAGAGATCAATTTTATCAATGCCTTGGAATGGGCAGTGCAGCAGGGTGCTGATATTATCACATCTTCTTTGATTTTCGGCGAGCAATTGTACACACGGCAACAAATGAATGGCCAAAGCTTGATTTCTCAAGCAGCGGAAAAGGCCTATCAGCAAAATGTTTTGGTACTCAACAGTGCAGGAAACTCGGATCAAAACCATTGGGAAATATTGGGAGCACCGGGTGATGCGGAGCATGTGTTGACCATTGGCGCCTGTGAATGGAATGGATTAAAATCCTCTTTCAGCTCAGTGGGTCCTACCTCAGATTGGCGGGCAAAACCGGATTTGATCGCCAGGGGATTGGTATTTGTTACCAGTAATAACCATTTGAGCACGGAGTCTGGCACCTCGTTTTCATGCCCATTGGTGGCGGGATTTGCCGCTTGCGTGATGCAGTTGCACCCTGATTGGTCGGCGGAAAAAGTAAGAAGCGAGTTGTTACAGAGTGCTACCCTTTACCCATATCGCGATTATGCGCATGGATATGGAATTCCTCAAGCGGGTTATTTTTTGTTTCCCAGTGATCTGCCTCCAGCGGATAGCGCCACCTTTCATCTGGAAATGATGTCTGATCAAGTGGTGGAGGTGGTGGTGCATATAGCAGAGGAGGCTGTACCGCAGGCATTGGATGAAGCGTTAGGCGAAGAGGCAGATTCCGGTGAGGGTCAGGATGAATCTGACTTGCTGTATGTTCAGTTGCTCGATTCACTGGGCAGGATCGTGGAATATTGGGCCATTGTTCCGGAAGGTAAGAGTGGGGGATTGTATGATATTAGCGGCGTTCCAGGGGGTGCCTTGAAAGTGTATTATAAAAAGTATATTCAGCAAATGGATTTCAGATGAGTGGATCAGTAAAATATTTATTCCTACTGTTTTTGTCGAGTTCGGCTCTTTTCAGCTCTTCTCAAAAAGTGCTTTTGCATCGCAAGTCCTCCTCTGTGCTGCAAAGAAACGAAACGGCGCAATCCATGTCCAATGCAGGCCGTTGGTTTTACACACGAACCAGCTTGCTTGGTTCGGTGGTACCCACTCCAATATCAGGAGATATCGGGATGTCTTATGCTGGCTGTTTTTTCTTTGGCAATGACCACCGATTCACCCGTTCCATCAGTCGACACCTCTCTTGGGGTTGGGGATTGGGCTTTCAATTGCTTACCTATGGCATCAGGCAACAGAAGAACAATGCATTGTCTAATCAAGTGTTGTACAATAGACAGAGCCTCAATACCTATGCATTACCAGTGGATATTTTTATTCGTCAACACTTTACTCAAAAAAGCAATACGTTAGGGTGGTACTTGGATTTGGGCTGGAAAGGTTGTTGGAATTTTTATCAGCTTTTGGTGAGCCAAGAGGAGCTTGATCCCAAGGTCAATCAGGGAGTGGGGCGTCGATATATTTACAATAGTCGTTTGGATTATGTGTCGAGATGGGCCCAGTTTGGGGTATTTAGAATGGGTAGGGGACATGTGGCAGTAGGTGTGATGCATCGATTTACCCATTTTTTTAGGACTTCCAACAGCATTTATGCGGGTAAGTTGTTGCCCGATCTTCCCCGTTGGATAGGAACAATAGAATTTACGTTTTGGAACAGAAATAAATCAGCGAAAAAAGATGAAGATGAATTGTAAAGGGTTAGCAGTATTCATGCTGCTCAGTCAATGGGCAATGGCCCAGGAGGGAATGTGGATTCCCAGTGATTTGAGCGCCGTAATGGAGGACATGAAGTCGAAGGGATTACAGCTCAATCCAGAGGACTTGTTTTCCACTACAGCTAACAGTCTCAATAATGCGGTGGTATGGTTTGATCAAGGTTGTACGGGTGAGTTGGTATCCAAAGAAGGTTTAATTCTCACCAATCATCATTGTGGATTTGATTATATACAAATGCATAGCACAGTGGAGAAAGATTATCTAACCAAGGGTTTCTGGGCCATGAAGCGCGAGGAGGAGTTGCCTTGTCCGGGTTTGACCATTTCCATTGTCGTGGGCATTGAGGATGTAACGGAAAAAATCAATGCTCGGATGAAAGGGGTGATTGAAGAAGAGCGAGAAGAGAGAATGGCCAATATAAAAATGGAAATTTGTAAATCGGCACAGCTTTCTGACGGAAGGAAATGTGAAGTGGAGGGAGGTAATGGTCCTTTTGGTCCACAAACCACCACGGGCGATCTGGCGTATAGTTGTTTTGTAAGAGAGTATAATTACGGCACAAAGATGTACCGAATCATCATGAAGACGTACAGAGATGTTCGACTGGTGGGCGCACCGCCCAGTGATATTGGGAAATTTGGAGGCGATACTGATAACTGGGTATGGCCTCGGCATACCGGGGATTTTTCTGTTTTCAGGGTGTATGCCAATGAAAATAATGAGCCGTCTGATTACAGTCTGTCGAATAAAGCGTATTCTCCGAGTACTTTCCTCAAAGTAAATGCAGGAGGTGTGAAGGAGGGAGATTTTACCATGGTCTATGGTTTTCCAGGAAGGACGGAACATTTTATTCCTTCACCCGCGGTTGATTTTATGGTGAATTACCATTTACCATTGCGCGTTGAAATGCGCGATGCCGCTATGAAGGTGCTGAAAAAAAGAATGATCATATCAGATGAAATAAGGATCAAATACGCCGCTAAGCAAAGCAATGTGGCCAATGCATATATTAAATGGAAAGGGGCATTGTTGGGTTTGAATAAATACAATGTGGTACAAATGAGAAGAGATCACGAAACGCGGCTATCTCAGAGTACAAGAATTACCCCTGTGCAGAAGATTGATTCTTTATACGCGGAGTACGGCGCTTATTTAACGGCCAATGCAGCCTTTTCTGAATTTGTCAATTCTGGTCCTGAGTTGTTTGGTTTTGCCAAGCGTGTTCAAGCGGTGAT
>CANHWU010000101.1 GCA_947464415.1 Flavobacteriales bacterium | reverse complement strand
CACAGCAGCCCCCAGTGGGCTGCTTTTTTTATTTAAACACTTCATAATACCATAGGCATCTGACGCCTACGATGGAGGGCATGCCAGGTTGATTTTGAATGGATTCACACCCTTCCTCAATGACAATTTCCGCTATTGCACATTATCTCCGCGCAGCAATCGGAATCGCCGTCTGGCCTCTACCACCAATAAACTACCAGGATGATCCGTCAGAATTTTCTCATAAGTCGCCATGGCCGCCTCATTGTCTTTCAGTTGATTCTCTTGAATCTGACCTTTTAAAAACAAGGCGTCATCCATTTTGATTTCGGTGAAATGAAAATCAATGATCTCTTGCAGATATTTCAGTGCTGTTTCTACCTGACCATTCTTCAATTCGGAGGTTGCTTTTAAATACAACGCATCATCCAGTAATGGATGTCCCGGAAATTCCGACAAAATACTGTCCAATGTGACAAAAGCGAGCGAATCGTCGTTTTGCAATGCCAATAACTCGGCACGCGCAAACATTTCCAATGGTACTTCTATGCTGTCTTGGATACTCTCCGTGATCATTACAGACAACTCTATGGCATCATTGGCTACCAACTTAGATGTGGAAGCTTTAAGCGCCTCTAGTTGCGATTGACTCCATCCAAAATCGCCCGCATAAAAACTAACTTTGGCATTTTTGAATTTGGCTTCATTGCCCAATATATCTTCCTTGAATTCCAACTCCACCTGCGAAAACAATAGCGAGGCTTCCCAAATTTGATTTTGAATGAGTAAAATATCCCCCAATAATATTTTCATTTTTGCCCTTACCTTGGAGGATATCATACTCCAATCCAACGCATTCTGGATCACCTCCTCTGCCTTTGTGGGTTGATGTAATTGAAAAGCCAAGAGACGACAATAATTCTCCAATAGCACATAGGTATCATCATTCTGCGGCAAGACCTGCAAGGCAGATTCAAAAGAGATGGCCATGTTTTGCAAATCTCCTATGGAAGGATTCTGCGTTTGCAGCCATTTCAGTTGAGCATTCAAACCACCGATACGAGCCGTAAAGCCAAAAGGAGTTTCTGCCCCTTTGCTGACAACATAATCAAAACATTGCGTTGCTACGCTAAATTGATCATTGTCCAAACAAATTTGTGCCAATTCCATCAATCGTTTACCATTTTCGCGCATCCGTTTATCCAAGGCCACATTTTGTTGATAGGCGGCGCTGTAATTTTTATTCTGTAAAAAATACCAAATCAATAGTTCAGTATGGACTACACTTTCTGGTTGTAATTGGACGCGTTTGAGCAAAATGTTCTTCAATTGCTCCGCCTGAGCGGGTTGATCTTCAAATTTGATCAATCTGGCAAGAGTAGTTTGCACAGTGGTCAAATAATGTGGCTCATCATTCAAAAGATCCAAAAAAGTGTTGAACATTCCCTCCATGTCTCCCATAGTGCCTTTGACAGAGGCAATTTCCATTTGGTATAAATATCCATCTTTCCCCTTCTTCTGACCTTTTTCATAGGCCTGCAACGCAAAACTCAATTGTTGAATCCCTACAAACTCTTGAGCCAATCGAGAGATCAAAGCGCGCGCGGGCTCAGTCTTATCGATGGCCACCTGAAATTGCTTTTCAGCTTCTTCCTTTTTGTCTTGCTGCCAATACAATGAACCCAATTGAACATAGGCAATGCCCTCATTTTGTTTGGTTTTTATTTTTTTCTTGATCAGGTTTTCCGCATCCTCCCACCTCTTCACAGAGAGCAAACATTTCAAATAATTGTTATAGACTCCCTCCGTGGGTTCTGATTTGTACAAGCGTTCGTAGTATAAAATGGCTTCTTCGAAATGACCTTGATTAAAATGATAGTCAGCAATTTCCTTATCAGAAACTTGGGCATGAACAGATATGCTCAACATGAACATCAGTCCACACAACCACCTTAATTTCTTCATTCTTGATTGGCTTTGATGGTTTCTATTTCTTTTTTCATGATGGGAGACATCCATCGCACCATTTGTATGGCCTGAATACCCGTTTTGTATTGCTCTAAAATGATTACACCAATGCTGTCTACATGTACTCGTTCCATAGCCACACACTCCTTTACATAGTCAGGAGTGATTGCATTGCCTCCCGAATCGATTCTTTTTTTATCCTTCAAAGCGACTTTAAGTTTGTTCAACCGCTCTTCATCTTTCGATAGAACAGAAAGCATATCCGTTTGCCATTGAACCATATCCAACATACTTTTTGACATCCCGAAATATTCTGCAAAAGGCAAACCATGTGCCGTATCAGTTAAGTTAACAAGCAACATGTATTGTTCATTCACCTGGTGCGCTCCCCACTCAAGACTATCGGCAGGAAAAGATCTTAAAAGATTCTTTTGCGTCGCTAGCACCACTCGCAAAGAATCCACAGCCACTACTTCCTTTTCATGCTCGTTGGATTGGCAAGAAAAAATAACACAAGCAAAAAAACAAAACAATATCGATTTGGGCATCCTTCAAATTTACAAAAAATAGATGGGGCCATTCACAAGAAATGATAATTTCCTTCGTTAATTTATAAAAAATATCAATGATGAAAAAATGGTTGTTTTTCTTGAGCTGGTCCTTACTCCTTGATGGCTTCTCACAAAATTTTGAACAAAGCGTGCTGTTCGGAATGAATCAATACCAGCTTTCCACATTGCCCGCTGATTGCCAACGAATGATAGAAGAAAATAGTTGGTGGAAAGATGAAAAACTTTCTGGAAAAATTGAACTATTGGGCTATGCCGACTGCGTGGGCGACACCTCATACAACCGTTGGATTTCGGCGCAACGCTGCATGGTGGTTCAAAATATCCTGGAAGAGTGGGGAGTGCCTGCCCAAGATATTGTATGTAAACCTAAGGGAGAGCAGCCTTGCGCAGGGCCATTAGAATCAAGTTTGGGCGATGCTCAACAACGAAAAGTATTGATTAAATTGGTTTTACAACCGAAAGTAGGAGATATCGGAGTGCTTAAAACAGGAGAGAAGTTGGAATTGAAGGGTGTCAATTTTCAGCCAGGACGACATTTCATTCTTCCTGAGTCCAGACCGCAATTGGAAGCTCTTTTGGAGAAAGTAAAGGCCAATCCTCAAATTAAATTTGAAATCCAAGGACATATTTGCTGTGCAGGGAAGTCGGCAGAAGATGGTCAGGATATTGATGCCGGTGATTTTGCATTATCCTACAACCGAGCCAAACAGATATTTGATTACTTAGTACAAAACGGAGTGGACCCCTCTAGGATGCGGGCAAAAGGATATGGGAATCGGATTCCAAAAATTTGGCCTGAAATGACCGAAGAAGACCGAATAATGAATCGTCGGGTAGAATTGATGATCATTGAGTAGCTTACCTGTTATAATTTGTTGAAATCTAAACTTTTTTAAGCCTCACTCCCTGTCTATTTTTGCCCACGATATTTTGGTAATTCATTTTCTTGCTCAGGTCTGCTGGGCGAGATAAAAAAAAAATGCCCAAAGACAAAAGTATTCAGTCCGTCCTCATCATTGGTTCAGGTCCCATCGTCATCGGTCAAGCATGTGAATTTGATTACAGCGGAAGCCAGGCGGCACGATCCCTAAGGGAGGAGGGAATCGAGGTCACTTTGATCAACAGCAATCCCGCCACCATCATGACCGATAAAGTAGTGGCGGATAATGTGTATCTCTTGCCGTTGGAACCTTCTTCCATTGAGACCATTCTTCGAAACCATAAGATAGATGCGGTACTTCCCACAATGGGAGGACAAACAGCATTGAATCTGGCCATTCAGTGCGAGGAGATGGGTCTTTGGCAAGACCACGGGGTGAGAATGATAGGGGTAGATACCAATGCCATTGAAATCACCGAGAATAGGGAGTCTTTCAGAAATTTGATGGGAGAGATTGGAGTTCCTATGGCGCCGCAAGCCACGGCAAAATCATTTTTAGAAGGAAAGGAGATTGCGCAAAAATTTGGTTTTCCGCTGTGTATTCGTCCTTCCTACACACTAGGAGGATCAGGAGCAGCGTTGGTGCACAATCAAGCGGATTATGATCGATTGTTGCAAAGAGGTTTGCAACTTTCCCCTATTCATGAGGTGATGATTGACAAGGCATTGATGGGATGGAAAGAGTTTGAGCTAGAGCTCCTCAGAGATGCCAATGACAATGTTACCATCATTTGCAGTATTGAGAATTTTGATCCAATCGGTATCCATACCGGTGATAGCATTACCGTAGCACCTGCTATGACGCTCAGCGATACCACCTATCAAAAAATGCGGGACATGGCGATACGCATGATGCGAGCCATCGGTAATTTTGCTGGAGGATGTAATGTGCAGTTTGCGGTCAGTCCAGATGATCAAGAAGATATCATTGCCATTGAAATCAATCCTCGTGTTTCTCGTTCCTCCGCGTTGGCTTCAAAGGCGACTGGATATCCCATCGCAAAAATCGCTTCCAAACTGGCCATTGGCTATCACTTGGACGAATTGAAAAATCAAATCACCCAATCCACCTCTGCCTTTTTCGAACCCACCTTGGATTATGTTATCGTGAAAATTCCAAGATGGAATTTTGATAAATTCCCAGGAAGCAACAGAGAACTCGGACTTCAAATGAAATCCGTTGGAGAGGTGATGGGCATTGGACGCAGTTTCCAAGAAGCCCTTCAAAAGGCCTGTCAATCTTTAGAAATTAACCGAAATGGATTGGGTGCCGATGGGAAAGAGCTACGAGATCAAGATCAAATCTTGCAATCATTGGAGCATCCGTCCTGGAACCGTATTTTTCATATTTACGATGCTATCAAATTGGGTATTCCATTTAAAACCATTTGCGAAAAAACACGGATTGATATTTGGTTTTTAAAACAAATAGAAGAGCTCATTCAACTAGAGCGAAAAATAGAAAAATACTCTTTGGAAAATCTACCCAAAGAGCTGTTGTTTGAAGCGAAGCAAAAAGGATATGCAGATCGTCAGATCGCCCATTTGGTAAAGTGCTTGGAGAGTGCAGTGTATGCCAAAAGAGATGAATTAGGTATTCAACGTGTGTACAAATTGGTAGACACTTGCGCGGCTGAATTTGAGGCTCAAACCCCTTATTACTATTCCACTTTCGAGTGGGAAAATGAAAGCGTGGTGAGTGACAAAAAGAAAATTGTGGTATTGGGCAGTGGACCCAATCGAATTGGTCAGGGCATCGAGTTTGATTATAGCTGTGTGCATGGTGTCTTGGCAGCCAAAGAATGCGGCTATGAAACCATCATGATCAACTGCAATCCAGAAACCGTCTCCACCGATTTTGATACCGCGGACAAATTGTATTTTGAACCCGTATTTTGGGAGCATATCTATGATATCATCCGTCATGAAAAACCAGAGGGTGTGATTGTTCAGTTGGGTGGTCAAACCGCCTTGAAACTGGCAGCCAAGCTGCATCGTTATGGGATCAATATCATTGGAACCTCTTTTGACTCCCTTGATTTAGCAGAGGATAGAGGGCGTTTCTCCAACTTATTGAAAGAGCAAAACATTCCCTATCCTAAGTTTGGTGTGGTAGAAAGTGCGGAGCAAGCCATTGAATTGAGCAGAACACTCGGATTTCCATTACTCGTCCGACCCTCTTATGTTTTGGGCGGTCAAAAAATGAAAATTGTCATCAATGAGCAAGAGTTGGAGCAACATGTCGTGAACATTTTAAGGGACATGCCAGAAAATCAGATTCTATTGGATCACTTCTTAGAAGGTGCCACGGAAGCTGAGGCCGATGCGATTTCCGATGGAGAAGATGTCTACATTATCGGTATCATGCAACACATCGAACCCGCGGGAATTCACTCGGGTGATTCTTACGCAGTGCTTCCGCCCTATAATTTGGGTGATTTTGTGATGACGCAAATTGAAGAACATACCAAGAAAATTGCTCGTGCATTGGGCACTGTGGGTTTAATCAATATTCAATTTGCCATTAAAGAGGATGTGGTGTA
This sequence comes from Flavobacteriales bacterium, assembly GCA_947464415.1. Taxonomy (GTDB): domain Bacteria; phylum Bacteroidota; class Bacteroidia; order Flavobacteriales_D; family Sanyastnellaceae; genus CAMCTV01. Next base: position 3,750 of record CANHWU010000101.1, on the reverse strand, counting down.
TATCATTGAGGCCAATCCGCGTGCCTCTCGCACTGTCCCCTTTATTGCAAAGGCTTATGATGAGCCTTACGTGAATTTTGCCACCAAAGTAATGTTGGGAGACAAGAAGGTAAAAGACTTTCACTTTCAACCTAAACGAAGTGGCTATGCCATCAAAATTCCGGTGTTCAGTTACGAAAAATTCCCCGATGTAACCAAAGAGCTGGGCCCTGAGATGAAATCTACTGGTGAAGGGATTCGATTTATCAAGGATTTAAGAGATCCCTTCTTCCGTCAAGTTTATGCGGAACGCAATCTTTATTTGAGTAAATAATGACCATCGAACAAGCTCAACAAGCAGTGGATCTTTGGATAAAAGAGCATGGAGTGCGCTATTTCAATGAGCTCACCAATATGGCCATGCTTACTGAAGAGGTGGGGGAAGTGGCGCGCATCATTGCCCGTAGATATGGAGAGCAAAGTGAAAAGGAAAGTGATAAAGACAAAGACTTAGGTGAAGAGTTGGCCGATGTATTATTCGTACTTTTATGTATTGCGAATCAAACGGGAATCGATTTGACTCAGGCACTGGAAAATAACCTATTAAAAAAAACGAAAAGGGATAATCAAAGACATAAGCTGAACGATAAACTCCTTTAATAGAATCTTGCAAGAACAGCCCGAGAAGATTCTTAAATGACGACAATAAAGTCTTGCGATCCTTATATTTGTTTTATGAAAACCCATTTCCCCGTCATCAATAGTCTCAGAGGATTTTCTGCAGTAGGTATATGTCTGTATCATTACATATGTTGTACCACCGGATACATTGCTCCAGGTATATTGTTTGATTCTTTTTATTTACTATCACACAACGTACAGATATTCTTTATCATTTCCGGAATGGTAGTCCCTATTTCTTTGATCACGGCTCAGTACCATTACCAACAGTTTTGGACATTTATTTGGAAAAGATCATTGCGGATTGAGCCTCCATACCTCATATCGATGATCATTGGAATGATCTACTTATTTGTCAGAAATTTTATTCCCTCCTCTACCCCTGTTGATTTGTTTCCCACCGTCAAGGAGATAATCTTGCACATCGGCTACTTGATTCCTTTTGTTGAGGGGTCAAGATGGATTAATCCTGGATATTGGTCATTGGCCATTGAATTCCAATATTACATTAGCTTAGCTCTGATTTTTCCATTAGCGCTCAGCGCAAAAACATGGCACAGATGGATTTTTTACCTCATCCTGTTGTCATTGCCTTTTCTTTATCCTCAAAGGCACTGTTTCACCGGTTGGGGATCTTACTTTTTATTAGGCATAGTCTATATCCTATTTTATTTTAAAAGAATTAAATTCAATGAATATCTCATCATTTCGATTATTGCGTCCGTTGTTACGCTCATTCATAGAAATGTATGGGATCTTAGTATTGCCTGGGGAACCATTACATTGGTGTATTTCTTCCAAGATTGGGAGAATAAACTCACTCAATTTTTCGGAAATATCAGCTACTCCTTTTATCTACTGCATAGCGTGATCGGTGGATCAATCATCAATTTCTTAAGCCATCGATTTACAGAATCATGGGAGAAACCATTGGTCATTGCAGTCGGCTTTCTAGCCAGCACCATTGCCTCTCACCTCTATTTTCAATGGATTGAGAAACCCTCTATGTCGTTGAGCAAGAGCATTAAATACAAAAAATGAATCGCAAGCAATTTTTAGTTACTAGCTCATTGGCGAGTTTGGCCTTGGCTACCAAAGCGTTTCCAAATAATATTTCGGCAAAACAGAAACTGAATATAGGATTGATTGGCTGCGGGGCGCGCGGGCAAAGTCATTTGGATGAACTTTGCAAACGCAGTGATGTCAACATCCTCGCATTGGCCGATCCTGATCAAAAATGGGCCCTGCCCGAATGTCAAAAGATATTGGAACGCTTCCAAAAACCAAAGGCCAAAATATTTGGCAATGGCAATGAAGATTATTTGAATTTATTGGCTGAAAAAGACATTGATGCAGTCATCATTTCCACCCCTTGGGAATGGCACATTCCACAAGGAATTGCGGCATTAGAGGCAGGAAAAAAAGTGGGAATGGAAGTGTCTGGCGCCATCAACATTCAAGAGTGTTGGGACATTGTGAAGGCGGTTGAAAAAACAGGAACGCCACTGATGTTTCTGGAAAATGTTTGCTATCGCAGAGATGTGATGGCGGCCATGAACATGGCTAAAACGGGATTATTTGGAGAGTTGCTTCATCTTCAGGGAGGTTACCAACATGATCTGCGTGCAGTAAAACTCAACGATGGCAAATCGCCTTATGGAAAAGGGGTGGAATTTGGTGATCGTGGTTTTTCTGAATCCAAATGGCGCACTTTACACAGCGTCAACAGGAACGGCGAGCTCTACCCTACTCATGGCCTGGGCCCCATCGCCATGATGACAGACATCAATCGCGGAAACCGATTGATCTCGTTATCTTCTATCGCAACCAAAGCCAGAGGATTGCACAAGTATATAGCAGACCAAGCCGGATTGGATCATCCCAACGCAAAGGTGAAATTCAAGCTAGGGGATGTCGTTACCACGATCATTACCTGTGAAAATGGGGAGACCATGATGCTCTCTCATGACACCTCCTCTCCTCGACCCTACAGCTTAAATTTTAGGGTGCAAGGAACCAACGGGCTATGGATGGATGATCTCAATCAATTACACATTGAAGGACAAACCAAACCTCACCAATGGGAAAGCGCTGATACTTGGTTCGAAAAATATGACCATCCATTATGGAAAAAATATGCTCAAGCGGCGGCGGAATCTGGGCATGGCGGCATGGATTTCTTTGTACTCAATGCTTTTGTTGAGTGTTGTAAAAACAATGAAGATTTTCCATTGGACGTCTATGACCTCGCCACTTGGAGTGTTATCACTCCCCTATCGGAGCAAAGCTTTGCTGAGGGTGGCAGCAGAAAAGAAATCCCTGACTTTACACAAGGAAGATATAAAATCAGAAAAAACACATTTAATGATCGAATGGAGTACTAGCGCAATGCATGTATTTTCGCGACCCAAATAACAATATGGAATACGACTTTCAAACGATAGAAAAAAAATGGCAAGCCCGTTGGAACGAAAATAATAGCTACCGGATTACTGAAGACGCCAACAAAAAAAAGTACTATATCCTGGATATGTTCCCCTATCCCAGCGGGGCTGGTTTACATGTCGGGCATCCACTGGGTTACATTGCGAGTGACATCATCGCTCGATACAAGCGCCATCAGGGCTTCAATGTGTTGCATCCCATGGGTTATGACAGCTTCGGATTGCCTGCAGAGCAATACGCTATTCAAACTGGCCAACATCCGGCTATCACCACGGAAAAAAATATCGCTCGGTATCGAGAGCAATTGGATCAACTCGGTTTTAGTTTTGATTGGAGCAGAGAGGTCAGAACGAGTGATCCCGCCTATTACAAATTCACTCAATGGATTTTCACCACCATTTACCATGCGTGGTTCAATATAGATCAACAAAAAACAGAACCCATTGAATCTCTTATTGCGGCATTTGAAAATAATGGAAATTACAATATCCAAGCAGCATGCGATGACAACTGGTACAAAAACTTGGTTGAATTAAAAGACAATCAAGGCAATCCTCTTTTCTTTTTTGATAAAAATTGGACGGGTGATTTTTCTGCCACTGATTGGAAAAGCATGAATGAAGAGCAACGACATCATTTGCTCAT
>CANHWU010000100.1 GCA_947464415.1 Flavobacteriales bacterium | reverse complement strand
CTGGATTAGCGGTTGGTTTATTGCCTCTGGCGAACGGAAGAGTGATCTGGTTCATGCAATTGGCTAAAAAATTCTTTCCCCTCCCCTCTCGAAACTCGGATGAACTAATTAGCCGTGTGAAGAGCATTCTCTCCAGTGCTCAAAACAAATTGATTCAAGATCATTTGTTGAAACAGCATCTGGATCCTTACTTGTGGAAAGGTCGGATATTGATTGGGGTCGATCAATACATCGTGGACAATAAAGTTTTATTAGGAGATGCCGCACATCTATTTCTCCCATTTACCAGTCAAGGCACCAATATGGCGATTGAAGATGTCATTTCGTTTACCGAATCTTTTGAAGCGCTCAAGGATAAAGATTTGGTAGCGCTAGAACATTTTAATAAGCGAAGAGAAGCCGTAGAAGCGGTTGCTTTTCAAGGAATGGAATACGCTCACCTTTTCAGTACTGAAAGCTATGAATTTATGTTGAACCACATTCCCTTGGTTTTTACCAAATAAGATGAATATCAATTTTGATTTTCTAAAGCGGCGCGCCTTTAATATGCGCTGGGCTCAGGTGGAGGAAGGCGTGATTCCTTTGACAGCGGCAGACCATGATATTAAAGTTCACGCATCCATCCTGGCGGCCATTCAAAATGAAATCCAACAAGGACACCTCCCCTATTCTCCCGCTTGCGGTTTGATTGAATTTCAAATGGCCGTAGCGCTACATTATCAATCACAAAAATCCGCTATATTTTCACCCGATTGTGTCCTCGCTACCAACAGCGCAGCCAGTGCCATTCAACACTTTTTCGATTATTTTTTAAAAGAGGGCGATGAGGTGTTGGTACAAAATCCAGTTGATTTCTTATTGGCACATTGCGCTGAAAGAGCCGGTGGGAAAGTGGTGAGAATACCTACCCCCATTCCTAACACCGAAAGTGAAAATATAACCTCAGGATGGGAAGAGTTGGTTTCTGATAAAACGAAAGTGCTGGCCATTTGCCATCCCCATAATCCGTTGGGGTTTTATTATTCCCCCGCACAATTAAAACAAATTGCCGACTTTGCCCGAAAACATCAACTCACCATTTTATCCGATGAGGTTTGGAGTGATGTGGTGCTCGAAAGCGATTTTGTTTCCATGCGAGACGTTGATGAGCAATGCTGGCTGGTCTATGGCCTATCTAAAGGTTTTGGTTTGGCCGGTTTAAGAATTGGTGCTTTGATTTGCCCCTCTTTGGATGAGAGAGACGCATTGGCGCTTGCATGTGGCTATGTCCATACTATGGAAGGTGCCTCTACCCTATCCCAAATGGCGGCGGTGGCCGCTATGGGAGATCCTCAAATTTTGCAACATTTCATTACCCAAATAAAACCTGTGATGGAGTATGCCGTGAATGGGATCAATGCCATTTCCTTTTTGAATACTTCGATGCCCAGCGCCACCTTCGTGCTTTGGATCCAACATCCCAAAGAATGGGATACCGAAAAGTTGGTGGATATCATTGAAAAAGAAGCAAGGGTGAAATTGGTTCCTGGAATGGAACGTTGGTTTGGACCAGCCGCGGATGGATATATTCGGATGAGTTGCGCCACTCACATGGACATCATGAAAGAGGCCATCCATCGATTACAAAAATGGGCTTCTCAGCAAAAGGACTTCCAGCGTTTGGCCAAATAAATTTGTTCCGATTGACCAGGAGTGGGAAAAATCTGCGCTGAGACTTGGAGCGCTTTTAGGTCCATCAATGTGGAATATCCAGATCGCGCAAAGCATAGCTCCGCGTTTAGAATCACAAACTTCATCTCTCCGTCACCCAAATGTGATAATCTTCTCACACCATTTAAGGTTGTATCAAAAGACAAATGCGGTTGTCCACAAATCAGAAGACATCGCTTTCCTGAACGCTCAAATTTCTTTTGCAAAAAATCTTCAAAAACACTGCGCTGCGTTTCAGGACCGCTCACCCACCCTACCCATTCATATTGCTCAAAGGGAAGAGCCGCACTGTGATTGAATCGAGACAACCAACCGATTCGCTGGATGATTTGATCACCATGATATTCGGAGAGTTCACCCGACAAATCATGCGGAGATGCAAAATCTGGAATCCAAATCTCCTGAAATCCTCTTAATTTCCTTTTTTGCGAAGCCCTAAATAATTTTCTCAAAAAGAAAGGAAGAACGGGATTTAATTGGTGGGAAATAAAAATATTGTGCGCCGCAGGATGATGAATTCCATATCGATGATCAGAAAGAATAAAATCAAAATGATGTTGGGAAATCATCCCAGAAAGCCAATGATTTTCCTCCAGAATAGCCTGTTCCAATTTGGGCCATTGGCGAATCATGGAAATAAATTTTACCCCTTTTGAACTATAATGCACTCGATAATCAGGACATCCCTCAAGGAAGAGAAGATTACTGAATCGTTGCTTTAAATAACAACCACTTTCACCACTACCACTTATATAAATTTTTGCGTTTACTTCTATTAATGATTCAATAATAGGAACGCACCGTGTGGCATGACCGAGTCCCCAATTGAGGGGAATTATCAAAACTTTCTTGTTGGTGAAACGTTGGTACATTGAGGGGTTGAAAATACTTAATTTCGCACAATGGCGAAAGATAAACTAAAGCGTTGGGCTGAGAACAAGCACTTTTCTCATGTTTTCGAGCCTCCCTTACTGCCCATCATCCGTGAAGGAAAGACGTTCATGAAAGGCGAATGGAGAGCTAAATTCTTTCAGAATGATCATCCCTTGGTGATTGAATTAGGCTGCGGCAAAGGAGAGTACACTGTAGAGCTCGCCAAAAAGAATCCGCATATCAATTATTTGGGTATTGATGTAAAAGGGCATCGTTTTAACCATGGAGCTCGGAAAGCCATTGCTTTGGGCTTATCCAATGTCGCATTTTTGAGAACAAGAGTGGAATTCATTGAAGCATTTTTTGATCAGGACGAAGTGGATGAAATTTGGTTGACTTTTTCCGATCCGCAACCCAAGGATTATATAGGACACCGTCGCATCACTTCCATTTTTTATTGGAATAAATACCAACATTTCTTGAAGAACAATGGTCGCATCCACATCAAGCATGACAATCCGATGATATATCACGCGGCATTGGAGGAACTTGAAGTCACACCGCATATTCTCGAAACAAACTCCGATGATGTTTATGGATCTTATCTTCAAACCATTTCGCAACAAGAAAGGGACACACTCTTGATCCGAACTTTTTACGAATCTCGTTGGTTAGAGGAAGGAAAGAAAATTCACTATTTGCGCTTTCGCTATCAAAAAGGGTTACCTAAAATATAGCGATTGTTGGCTGTATCTATTTCCAATAATTGCCAGTGTTGGGTGATTTCAGGAAGCTTTAGATATTGGCTATCCAAAACAATAACGTATTGCAAACGATCTTCGCGCAGTTGGGTGATTTGGCTAACTTGTGTAGAATCAAAAATGGTATAACCGATATGATCGGTGAATAATAAAGATCCATTTCTGGTTCGATCTGGTATCACCGCAATGGGTTCTTCTTTTGGAATGTGGCGCAGCCATTGGGCACCATCTTTCAATTGAATTCCCACTCCAGCATAATAGGTATCCTTCTCAACCCAACGGTATCGCAATTTATGGTTGTTGGTTTTCCAACCTGAAACACCCACCGAAAAAATGATCAAAATGAGCACCCATTTTATCCAAGGAGAATGAATGAGCTCAATGATTGTGGCAACAAAGGCCATTCCAACCAACATGAACAAAGGAAGTATGTTCAGCGCGTAATAATCATGATCTCTGAATTGCCCAAAGAACAAAATAAAATAACTCAACGTTCCAAGGAATAGAAATACGATGGAATATTTTAAAGGCTGCGACACCCACTTCCATCTCAATACGACCATGAGCAACATCATCCAAAAACATTTCCATACATCCCTGGCCAAATAATCTCGGTGCCAATAATGATTGACATGATCCCAAACGATTCGAATGCTCTCTGCATCCATTTTCCAAATGGGACGGGTGGTGATTAAAAAATAATCATCATGATGGGCGGTGTTGTATTGAGATACAAAAAGATTCCAACCCAAAATTCCAAGGGCTGAAAGAAGGATCATCGCCCAATAACTCCAATAAAATGGGCGATGAAAACGATTCTCATTTCTCCAACATACCCAAAATAAAGTAATACTAAAAGCAATTCCATGAATAAAAAAGGTGGGCTTCATCATTCCGGCCAATCCAAAGAAAATGGCCGCCAATATCAAATGTCGGCCAGAATCGTTTTGTATTGCTCTCAATCCAAAACCCCAAGCTGCTATGGCAAAAGCAACAGCTGGAGCATCCGGCAAGAAGTTGAATGCATAATAGCCGTACACCACGGAAGACATCCAAAACAAAGCCACTCCAATGATGAGGAGGTTATTGTTGGTGTACATGCGAAACCATCGGTACAATAGAATCAAGGAGAACAAAGAAATGAATCCATGTATCCAACGAAGAACAGGAAAATAAATTCCTGTGAATTGATAAACTTGAGCGGTAATAAAATAGAATACAGGAAATTCACAAGCCACTTGACCATTTTCAGCATTTTGATTGAAGGTAGCGGGCTCAAAAAATGGACCTTGGTGATAGTACTGAGATGCGAAACTCAGACCATCCGTTTGACGAATAAAGTGAATACCAGAAGGATCTTGTTGCCAAACATGATGATAGTCAATGCTCCACGCCCAGATGACAATGAACAACAACCAATACCGCATGCAGCGAAGATACACAATGTGAGTAACCTGTTCATATCACAAGAAAAAAATTGCTTTTTGTCACTGCGTGTTGGCAACTCCTAAGTAAATTTGGCGCGCAACTATTAAAGAAGCAATTATGAATACATCGCATTTGTGGGACTATTTTCCAATCGTTATCATGGCCTTGATTGCATTGGGATTTGTGGTGACGGTAATGGTACTGACGCACATGGTGGGTCCCAAGCGTCATGTTAAAGTAAAAGAAGAAGCGTTTGAGTGTGGCATTGAATCAAAAGGCAATGCACGAACCCCATTCTCCATCAAGTATTTCTTAGTAGCCATCTTGTTTGTACTTTTTGATGTAGAGGTCATTTTTATGTATCCATGGGCGGTGAACTTTAAGGAATTGGGGGTGTTTGGATTATGGGAAATGTTTACTTTCATGGGATTGATGATTGTCGGTTTGGTTTACATCATTCGTAAAGGCGCATTGAACTGGGATTGATTTAAAATACAACATTGAAAATGGAAACAACCGTTAACATACATCCAGATCACCAACCAGAAGGTCATGAGGGAGCTGGATTCTTTGCCACTACGCTAGACAAAGCCGTAGGCTTGGCACGTGCCAATTCACTTTGGCCATTGCCATTTGCAACTTCTTGTTGTGGAATTGAATTCATGGCCACCATGGCCTCTACTTACGATTTGGCTCGCTTTGGTTCTGAGCGTTTGAGTTTCTCCCCCAGACAAGCAGATTTGTTGATGGTAATGGGGACCATCTCCAAAAAAATGGCGCCCATCTTGCGTCAAGTGTATGAGCAAATGGCGGAGCCCAAATGGGTTTTGAGCATGGGGGCTTGTGCCTCTACTGGTGGGATTTTCGATACCTACAGCGTGCTTCAAGGAATAGACCGCATTATTCCGGTAGACGTGTACATCCCCGGTTGCCCACCTCGCCCAGAGCAAGTGTTAGATGGTATTTTAAAAATCCAAGAATTAGCCAAAAGCGAAGGATTGAAGCGTCGAATGACCCCTGAATACAAAGCCAAATTAGCTGCATACGGTTTAGAATAACAAGATGAGCGAATTATTGAATAAAATACAACAACACTTGAATACTCATTGTGAGAACGCGGTGTTGTCCGCCACCATGGAAAGGGAATTTCCTTGCTTGGTGATTGAAAAGAAGCAACTCTTTGCCGTTCTTACCACTATCAAGAACGACTTGGGATTTAGCTTCCTCACCACCATGTGCGGGATACACTATCCAGATCAAGGAGAGCAGGAGTTTGCCCTGATGTATCAATTCCATCACTTGCCCAACAACGAGCGTTTCAGAATCAAGATATTCATGCCCAAATCAGATTTGGATGTACCCACGGTTTCTGGATTGTTCGCAACAGCCAATTGGATGGAGCGCGAGGCATTTGATTTTTATGGTTTTAAGTTTACAGGTCATCCTGATTTGAGAAGAATCTTGAACATGGATGAGATGAATTATCACCCCTTGAGAAAAGAATATGCCTTAGAGGACAGTGGTCGGGACGACAAACAAGATAAATACTTTGGAAGATAATCATGAGCAAGAATATCGAAACATTGCACACGGAGGAAAAGGATTACACTACCCTAAATTTGGGTCCTACCCATCCCGCCACCCATGGTATTTTTCAAAATGTGTTGACCATGGACGGTGAGATCATCGTAAAAGCGGTTCCCACCATTGGCTACATTCATCGCGCCTTTGAAAAGTTGGCGGAAAGAAGGCCTTACAATCAAATCACCCCTATCACCGATCGATTGAACTATTGCTCCTCCCCGATCAATAATATGGGATGGCACATGACGGTGGAAAAGTTGATTCAATGTGAAGTGCCCAAGCGCGCAGAATACATGCGGGTAATCATCATGGAACTTTCTAGAATTGCGGATCATATTGTTTGTGACACCGTTATTGCGGTAGATACAGGTGCCATGACTGGTTTCTTGTATTTGTTTCAATGGAGAGAAAAAATATATGAGATTTTCGAAGCCATTTGCGGTGCTCGATTGACCACCAATATTGGTCGCATTGGAGGAATGGAACGCGATTTTCCAGAGGATGCATGGAGAAGAATCCATGCCTTTATGGAAGAATTTCCGGCGGCCTTGAAAGAATTTGACAAATTGGTCACCCGTAACCGCATTTTCATGGACAGAACCATCAATTGCGGACCGATCAGTGGCGAACGCGCTTTGGAGTATGGTTTTACAGGACCCAATTTGAGAGCGGCAGGAGTTGATTATGATGTAAGGGTGATGAATCCTTATTCATCTTACCAAGATTTTGATTTTAATATTCCGGTTGGTACCAATGGAGATACCTATGATCGCTATTCAGTAAGAATGGACGAGATGTGGGAAAGTATGAAGATCATTCGTCAAGCCATTGAGAAAATGCCATCAGGCGATTTTCATGCTGAAGTGCCAGAATTTTATTTACCCGAAAAGCAAGATGTTTACAGTAAAATGGAAGCCTTGATTTACCATTTTAAGATTGTCATGGGTGAAACAGATGTACCCAAAGGAGAGGTATATCACAGTGTAGAAGGTGGAAATGGAGAGCTTGGATTTTACCTCATTTCAGATGGTGGAAGAACACCATTTCGATTGCATTTCAGAAGACCTTGTTATATCTATTATCAAGCTTATCCAGAGATGATCGAGGGAGGGATGCTTTCAGATGCTATCTTAACCATGAGTAGTATGAATGTTATTGCAGGAGAATTAGACGCATAAAACGATGGAGAAAAAAATTGAATTTTCAGAAGAGTCGATGGCCGTTGTGCAACGGTTAATCAATCGCTATCCTAAGGGTCGTCAGAAATCGGCATTATTGCCTGTTCTTCATGTTGCGCAGGCCGAGTTTGATGGATGGTTGAGCGCCCCCGTGATGGATTATGTCGCTTCGATTTTAGAAATCGCTCCGATAGAAGTATATGAAGTGGCCTCGTTTTATTCCATGTACAATTTAAAACCCGTAGGCAAGTGCGTCTTGGAGGTATGTCGCACCAGCTCTTGTTGGTTAATGGGATCAGAAGATATTGTGAAGCATTTAGAGAAAAAGCTTCATATTAAAGACGGAGAAACGACCGCTGATGGAATGTTCACCTTGAAAACGGTGGAATGTTTGGGATCTTGTGGGACAGCGCCCATGTTGCAATGTGGAGCAGATTTTTACGAAAATTTGACATTGGAAAAAGTAGATACCTTGGTCGATAAATTAAAGGCAGACGGTGAACGCAAGGTTTATACCAAGGATCAAAAAGTAAATCTGGACTGATATGGGCAAGAAATTATTATTGAATCACATTGACGTTCCAGGTATAGAAACTTTGAATGTCTATCAGCAACAGGGAGGTTATACCGCATTGAAAAAGGCCTTGTCTTCCATGACCACCGACCAAATTGTAGAGGAAGTAAAAACTTCGGGATTGAGAGGAAGAGGCGGTGCTGGATTTCCAACGGGAATGAAGTGGAGCTTCTTGGCCAAGCCGGAAGGTGTGCCTCGTTATTTGGTTTGTAATGCGGATGAATCAGAACCCGGCACTTTCAAAGATCGTTATTTGATGGAAAAAATTCCTCATCTATTGATTGAAGGAATGATTGTTTCTAGTTATGCTTTGGGCGCGAACACCTCTTATATCTATATCCGAGGAGAGTATTTTTATGTTGCTCGCATTTTAGAAAACGCCATTGCCGAGGCCTACGCTGCAGGCTTGTTGGGAAAAAATATTTTAGGCAGCGGTTTTGATTTGGACTTGTATGTTCAAATTGGTGCTGGAGCTTATATCTGTGGCGAAGAAACCGCTTTATTAGAATCTTTAGAGGGAAAAAGAGGCAATCCACGCATCAAGCCCCCCTTCCCTGCCATCGCGGGATTGTATGGATGTCCTACAGTGGTGAATAACGTAGAAACCATCGCTGCTGTAGTTCCCATTGTCAATGAAGGCGGTGCGGCCTATGCAGCCACTGGAATTGGAAGAAGCACAGGAACCAAATTGATCTCTGCCTCGGGTCATATCAATAACCCAGGTGTTTATGAGATTGAATTGGGATTACCCGTTGAAGAATTTATTTTCTCAGAAGAATATTGCGGAGGCATCAAAAACGGAAGAAAGCTCAAGGCGGTAGTCGCGGGAGGCTCGTCCGTTCCTATTTTACCCGCTGATTTGATTTTGAAAACGGCCAATGGCGAGCCACGCTTGATGTCGTACGAAAGTTTGGCCGATGGCGGATTTGCCACCGGTACGATGTTAGGTTCAGGAGGATTTATTGTGATGGATGAAGATACGAGCATCGTTAAAAACCTTTGGACTTTTGCCCGCTTCTATCATCATGAAAGCTGTGGTCAATGTTCGCCATGCCGAGAAGGAACCGGTTGGATGGAAAAAATCATCCACAAAATTTTACATGGTCATGGAACATTATCGGATGTAGACTTATTGTGGGATTTACAAGCCAAAATTGAGGGTAAAACCATTTGCCCGTTGGGAGATGCCGCGGCTTGGCCAGTGGCCAGTGCTATTCGTCACTTCAGACATGAGTTTGAAGAATTTGTCAATAAAGGCCATCACATTAAAGATGTGAGACATTATTACAGATTGAATCATTTACCAGAGCCCGTGGGTGCATGATCATGATTGAACAACATATCGATCAAATAACCTCCATTTGCCAAAAGCGAAATGTTAAGTCGCTATGGGTTTTCGGTAGCGTCTTGAACCCATCGTTGTTTAATGAAAACAGTGATGTTGATGTCGTCATAGAATTTGAAAAAATCGATGAGCGAGATTATGCCGATAACTATTTCACTTTGAAAGAAGAATTAGAGAAAACCTTTCAACATGAAGTAGACATCGTTTCTGAGCAATTCTTGCGCAATCCAATATTTATTCATCAGTTGAATACAACTAAAAGATTAGTGTTTTCGAAATGAACGAAATTCAATTAAAATATCTTACAGACATCAAAATTGCAAT
>CANHWU010000099.1 GCA_947464415.1 Flavobacteriales bacterium | reverse complement strand
CCGAGTGAATATGGCAAATTTGATTACAGCAGGTACTTTTGATGCGGTAGCAGACACCATTTGGATGATTTCTGGTGCTACGAATCCTGTGTGGCAAGATGGCAGAACCATTATGACAGATGCCAATGGTGACCAGGTGTATGAGTGTACTTTAAACTTGTCAGGTCCTGCTGCTATTCAATATGAATTTATTGGTGGTCAAGATATTTTTGCTCCTTCAGTTGAAGAGGGTCCAGGTATTAATACCATCTGTGGAATCAGCAACGGTATAGGTGGCTACAACCGAACTCATATCAGAGCGGGTGTAAATGAAGTATTACCAGTAGTGTGTTTTGACCTTTGTGGTGATTGTGCGGGTTGTGGCGATAGCACAGCATGTAACTACAACGAGTTTGCTACCACCATTGATAATCTGCTTTGTGCAATGCCAAATGATTCTTGTGATGACGGTTTGTCGAATACCTTCAATGATGTGTATAATGCGAATTGTGAATGCATTGGAACCGTTAGTGTTGACGAGGTGGTTTGGGCTGATCAAATCAGTGTTTTCCCAAATCCAACCGATGGATTATTGAACATAGCTTTCCAAACTGGAAATGCTCAAAAGGTCAATGTGCGTGTATATAATGTAATGGGTCAATTGGTAATGACAGAGCAGTACAACAAAGTAGCTGCAGGCAAAAACAATTTGACTTTGGATTTGACCGAGTTGAAAACTGGTATTTACATGGTAGAGGTGTTAGGTAACAACACTCAAAATACCATTCGTGTATCGGTGAAGTAATTTATCATTTTTGATTTATACAAAGGCCTCTCATTTGGGAGGCCTTTTTTTTTGCTAATTCATTCACTTCAAGAGAGCACAATTGATGATTGTAATCAGTGTTTTGAGTTAGGAAGATTTAATTCATTTCGGAATCCTCCTTTATATTAGCAACATGAATGGTGTACAATTGCATTTCCTCTTTAATCACGTCCCTTTGTTTTTTACTTTGTTTGGACTTTTGATTTTACTAACCTCATTGGCATTAAAGACAACTGCTCCCAGACGATATGCTTTGATCATCTGGATCTTGGCTGCCCTGGGAAGTTTAGGAGCCATGGCCACAGGCGAAGAAGCAGAAGAGTTGGCGGAAGAATGGGGTATGTCTCATGCGGCTATCCAAGAACACGAAGAAAGCGCTGAGGTGGCCCATTTTACTTGTATCGGATTGGGTCTGCTCAGCGTGGTTTTACTCATTTTTGATTTGCGAAAAATCACCTGGTGGAGAGGCTCTCAAGCGCTGTTGATCATGCTGTCCGTGGCGGTAATCATTTTGATGTCTATAGCGGCGCATGAAGGGGGAAAACTCAGACATCCTGAGCTATACCAAGCAGCTCCCACAGATCAAAATCTTCCCCATGACAACGGTGAAGAGGCAGATGAGCATGAGTAGTTATCAGCATCCTGCCCACCACGGAATTCAGGCCGTGAAAAAGGGGATCTTTCTCAATTTGTTTTTGGTAGTGTTAAAGGGTCTCGCTGGAGTGGTGGGCAACAGTTATGCCTTGGTGGCGGATGCCATGGAAAGTGCCACCGATGTGCTTTCGTCCATTTTGGTTTGGATAGGATTGCGTACCGCATCCAAGCCGCCTGATCATGATCATCCTTACGGACACGGAAAGGCTGAACCCATGGCGGCGGGTGTAGTGAGCTTGATGCTTTTTGTAGTGGCGGGATTGATTTTTGCGGAATCACTCCACAACATTCAAACTCCTCATAAATCTCCGGAGTGGTGGACGCTATTGGTGCTAGCCGCCATAGTGAGCGGAAAAGAATTTGCCTACCGAATGGTACAGAGAACGGGGGATCATATCGAGAGCCAAGCCGTTAAAGCAGAAGCCCAGCATCATCGCGCAGATGCCGTCTCTTCTTTGGCGGCCTTCATCGGAATTGTGGTAGCATTATTGGGAGGCGAGGGGTACGAAAGCGCAGATGACTGGGCCGCTATGGTGGCTGCTTTTTTTATTGCCTGGAACGGTGGGAAAATCATGACGGCTTCACTGTCTGAATTAATGGATACCGCTCTCCCTCAGAATGAAGTCAATGAGGTGATTCAAATTGCCTTACAGGTGAAAGGGGTAAAAAAGGTAGAGTCTTGTGTCGTCAGAAAAACTGGATTTGAATGGTTTGTGGATATCACCATCCAAGTGGACGGAGATTTGTCCGTTTCAGAGGGTCATGCCATCTCACATGAAGTCAACGATGCCATACAATCCACCAAGAATCAAGTTTATGCTGTTCATACCCATGTCGAGCCATTTCAAATTTAATTGTTGAAAAATGACAAAGCGGTAGGGTTCGATTCTTATTTTGCATCCTATATTTGTAACCTAACCCTAATACACGAATATGAATATCGTCGTTAATAGTTCTATTCTTCACAAGTCCCTTCAATTACTTGGGGGCGTTTTGAATAATAACAATTCATTACCCATCCTAGATAATTTTTTGTTTGAGATAAAGCCGCAGCTATTGGTCATTAGCGCCTCTGACTTGGAGACCGCTATTACTGTTCACATGGATAATATTGAAACAAAAGGAGAGGGGGTATTGTGCATTCCGGCCAAATTGTTGATGGATATTCTAAAGTCCATTCCCGAGCATCCTTTGACTTTTACAATAGATGCAAAGACATACGGTATAGAGATCTCAAGTGATTTTGGAAAGTATAAACTTACAGGATTGAATGGTGACGATTTCCCGAAAGCTCCTACACTCGATGCAGATAAGAGCTTCAGTGTTCCGGGTGATGTGATGTCAAGGGCAATTAACAAAACGTTGTTCGCGGCTGGAAATGATGACATGCGTCCTGTAATGAGCGGGATGTATTTCGAAATCAAGGAAAATGAAGCGCGATTTGTTGCTACTGATGCGCATAAATTGGTTCGATATACCCGAACCGACAAGGGGGGAGATGAAGCCAGCTTTATTGTGCCGAAAAAGCCATTGAATTTGATGAAAGGGATTTTAGGGTCTATTAAATCCGATGTCAAGGTCAATTACGCTGATAACAATGCTCTTTTTAGCTTTGATAATGTTTCTCTGATGTGCCGTCTTATCGAAGGGAAGTATCCGAACTACGAAGCGGTAATACCGAAGGAGAATCCATTTAAATTGACCATCGATCGTGCTGATTTTTTACAGTCTATCCGTCGTGTTAGCATATTTGCCAATAAGAGTACTTATCAGGTTCGGTTGAAAATGGGAGGCAGTGAACTGCATTTATCCGCTGAGGATTTGGACTATTCAAATGAAGCCAATGAAAGCTTGGCATGCACCTATTCTGGTGACAATATGGAGATTGGATTCAATAGCCGCTTTCTCCAGGAAATGTTGAGTAACTTGGATTGTGATAATGTGACCATCGAGATGAGTGCTTCTAATCGTGCGGGTATTTTGCGTCCAGTCGAAATGGTAGATGAGCATGAAGATATCCTGATGCTCGTGATGCCAGTGATGCTCAGCAATTAATTGTTGGCATGCGGGGTCTGCAATTAAGAGCACCGGGCATTCCGATTGCGGAAACAGAATTAATCCTTCATCCCAATCACAGCGTTTATCATCTCGGTGTGAGCCCAGAACAATTGGCCACAGATATTTGGATTGTAGGAGATCCAGAGCGTGTCCCTCTTATTTCACGGCACTTGGATCGTCTTGATTTTTCCCTTCATAATAGGGAGTTTGTTCTGCATACTGGCGAACTCGGTGGAAAGCGATTGACCATCGTTTCATCAGGAATTGGTGTAGATAATATTGATATATTGATCAATGAGCTGGATGCTGCAGTTAATGTGGATTTGGAGAAAAGGCAAGTAAAAGAAAAACTCACATCTTTGCGCTTTTTGCGACTAGGAACCAGTGGAGCCATTCAACCTGAAATTTCTGTTGGTACGGTAGTAGCCTCGAAGTTTGCTTTTGCATTAGATGGTGTTCCGTTATCTTATGAAATGGAATTTAATCAGGATGAAATTGATTTAATGGCCGCGCTTCAGAGGGAGGGTCGATTGGAGAACGGATTGTATACCGCGCAGGGTAGTGATGATTTGCTACAGCGATATGCCATTCATCAACGCCAAGGAATTACATTCACGGCCAATGGTTTTTATGGCCCTCAGGGCCGTTCGGTTCGGTTGAAATCGAAGTTTGAAGATTTACATTGGGCACAATCTTTCAAGTTCAATGATTTTTCTATTACTAATATAGAAATGGAAAGTGCGGGTTTATACGCGATGTCGAGTTTATTGGGTCATGAGGCCCTAACCTGTTGCGTCATACTTGCAAACAGGGCAACCAAGGAGTTTTCTAAAAATACATCCGAGATGGCAGAGACGCTCATAGAGAGTGCTCTTCAGGTATTTTGAAAATTCCCTTGTGAATAATAAAAAAGTTTAGTGGTCTTGTCTCGCCTTTGTCGAAGTAGTTTTGATTGGCTAAATCCTATAATATGCATCGTGAAGTAAGTGCCTTGATCAGTTTAATAGAAGATCCCGACGAAGAAATTTATACTCAGGTAAAAAAAGAGTTGCATCGCTACGGCGATGCACTTATCCCTCAACTAGAGTTTTATTGGGAGGCCAATAGTCTTGGCCCGTTGTTCAATCGGAGAGTTGAACAGTTGATTCAGGAGCTACATTATGGAGGCATATACCGTCGCTTGCGGGAATGGAAGGAGTCCAATCAAGATTTGTTGGAGGGCTTGCTTATATTGAACCGCTATCATTATTCCACAGAGAGTGAGGAGGAATTGAAGCATCGAGTGCTCAAAATCCGTCAGGATATATGGTTAGAGTTGAATGATTTTTTAACGGCTTTAGAAGCTGTGAACGTCTTTAATACTGTACTTTTTAAGATCTATGGTTTTCAGGGTGTGCATCATCATAGCCATGGTCATTTGACTTTGAGTGATTTGCTGAATACAAAACTTGGTGAGCCTTTGATCATTGGAGCATTGTATTCTTGGATTGCAGAAAGTCTGGATATTCAATTGCCTGCTATCAATATGCCGGGTTATTGCATCTTGGCATATCAGGAAGTGGATCTGGATGGCCAGCCTGAAATTTTATTCTATGTAAATCCGCATGAGTCGGGCCAAGTCATGTGTCTTGAAGATTTGGAGTCCATGTTGAAGGATCTTCAGTATCCTTATGATATTCGTTTTTTCCAGTCTTGCAGCAGAGTGGAGTGGATGGCCAGATTAATCAATGCCTTTATAAATGAGGCAATGGCAAAGCAGGATAAGGATAAAGTTCAAGAATTACGCGCTTTACAGTCATTAATGTTGGAGTAAAAAAGAATTAAAATGCAATAAAAAAAAAGGGCTGTAAAAAAGCCCTTTTTTTATGATTTTGAATGGATTATTCGATGATCAATCGCTCAGTCCATCGTGCTCCACAGTGTTGCCATTCCACCATATAAATTCCTTGTGGCCATTCACTCACATTTAAAGTCTTGAGGCCGCTGTTGGTGTTAGTGGTCAAGACTTTTTTACCGTCCACCGACCAAATGGTCAGAGTGCCATTGGTGTCATGTGGTAATTGAATACGAACTTCATCTTGCGCGGGATTGGGATACACACCCAAAGCAGAATCTATTTCCTCTACTTGAGTGGAAGTACCTTGGGGCCATGTGTTGATGATATTCAAGGTGAACGGTTGTGTCATAGCGCCGCCGGGCCCCCCATTGCCTAAATCGTCCATATTAAAGGTGATGCAGTTGTATCCCCAGCATCCTGTGCTGTCATAGGTGCTCAAGCACAAAGTATAGGTTCCAGTGTTCGGGTAGACATATGATGGATAAACTTCATTGCTATAGCCACCCAAAGAATCACCGAAATACCACTCATAGCTCATAAAGTTATCCTCAGTAGGAGGCATATATACCCAAATTTCATAAGGATTGGTAACCAATGAATCAGGTACTAACATGATTTCGGCAAAGCAACCCTGTCCGGTTTCGTCCACCTCACCATCACAGTCATTGTCCACATTGTCACCTACAATCTCGTTTATATAGGGACTGATCATGAAATCATTGTCATTGCAATCAATATTGGCAGTAGCACCATCACCATCATTGTCGATGTCCATACCTGCACAAGGGCCTTCCACCAGCGACCAATACACGTTTTGGTTAGCGGGGATATTCCAGGTGTTTCCATTTTCGTCCTCGAAAGTGGCGGTAGTGCTGGTACCGCTAGAGTCCACACTTCCGTAGTAATAAATGGTGTAGCAATTGGGCGATGCACAAAAATAATAGTTATCAAATCCGTACATATTAAGGTTGGAATAATATCCGGTGGTGATATCTTGAATATTCATCCAAGAACCATTGGTACTATTGCCAGGGTAGATGTGGATCAACTCTCCTTCGCATGTATAAATGCACGATCCATCGTTCATCGTGGCTGCAGGATTGTAATTAAGTGCTAAAGAGTCATTACAACCATAAATGTAAGTACAACTATTATCGCTAGCCGTTGCATCTGGATTGAAATTGACAGCAAGTGGATCTGTACATCCAAAAATTTCTCCACAAGTTCCATCCATGCTAAAGTTGGCAGAATCCCAATTCAAATTGTTGGCTAGACCCGTATGGATGACTTGACCACTTCCATTATTCACCCAAAAATAACCATTGTACCAACCGTTATTACCCGCGTTATTAGACATCAATGCGGTATAACATTCACCGGCTTGCAAACAAATACTTGTGTAATATATGGCCACATTGCCGAGTGAAGGGCTGGTGAAAATCGTGTCGCCCGCTGAATTCACGATATTCAATGTCACCTCGTTTCCGTTAGAGAATGTGCAGATGTATAATTGAGCGTTGACTGAACCCGCGCCATTGCAATAAACGCAAGAGCTGTCGGGGATGGTGGCGTTTGGGTTGAAATTGGTGGCGGAAGGATCGGTACAACCACTGTAATCACAAGGACCGCTGACATTGGCGGAGGGATCGAAATTGACGGCATTAGGATCCATACATCCAACGCTTACCGTATTTCCGCATTCCACTCCTACTCCAAAATAAAACATACCAATGCCGCCTGTTGCTAGGTTGCCCTGGTATTGCTCGCCATCCGCAGTGGTGATATCGAGCGTTCCATTGTTCCAACCATCACCAAAGGAGTCGTTCATTTGAACGGTGTAACAACCCGAAGGCAAGCACCATGTGCCGCTCACATTGGAGTTGTTATTAAAAGGAGTGGATGTGTATATCAATGTTCCTGCTGAATCTAGCAAAGAGAAAGAAATCTCTTGCGGAAAAAGACCCGGGTTGACGCTGTAGGTTACGGAAGTGCATTGCGCCCATGCGCCCATTCCGATTGTTAAGAACAAAGTAAGCGTAAATAATAATTTTTTCATTGGATTAATTTTCTGAAACAAAAATCAAAATAAATTGAGAAAACGGTTCAATTATTATGTTAAAAATGGCAGAAGGTTTGGCAGAATTCTGACAGAAGGACATTGCGTCCAAAACCCAACTGACAATTCAACGCAATTTTTTTTTCGGAACGAGGATTGTAATGCCAAAGAAAATTTTGAAAAAATAAAGCAATGAGTAAAATAATTGGAATCGACTTAGGGACAACCAATTCATGCGTATCTGTCATGGAAGGAAATGAGCCCGTAGTCATCGCTAACAGCGAAGGAAAGAGAACTACTCCCTCTATTGTGGCTTTTGTGGATGGAGTAGAAAGAAAAGTGGGAGATCCTGCAAAAAGACAAGCCATCACCAATCCTACCAAAACGGTATACTCCATCAAGCGTTTCATGGGAAGCTCTTATGCAGAGTCAGAAAGAGAGGTAAGTCGAGTGCCTTATGCTGTGGTAAAAGGAGATGGTAATACCCCAAGAGTAAAAATAGATGATCGTCAATATTCGCCTCAGGAAATTTCTGCAATGATTCTCCAAAAAATGAAGAAGACAGCGGAAGATTATTTGGGTCATGAGGTTACAGAAGCCGTGATCACGGTTCCGGCCTATTTCAATGATGCACAGCGACAGGCCACAAAAGAGGCAGGAGAAATTGCGGGATTGGCGGTAAAGAGAATCATCAATGAGCCTACTGCCGCGGCCCTTGCTTATGGCCTGGATAAGAAGTCGCAAGACATGAAGATTGTGGTGTTTGATTGTGGTGGTGGAACACATGACGTGTCTGTGTTGGAATTGGGTGACGGGGTATTCGAGGTATTGTCAACTGACGGAGATACTCATCTTGGTGGTGATGATTTTGACCAAGTAATCATCGATTGGTTAGTTCAAGAGTTCAAGAATGATAATGGTAATATTGATCTTTCAAAAGATCCAATGGCTTTGCAGCGTTTGAAGGAAGCAGCGGAAAAAGCCAAGATAGAATTGTCCTCTAGCAGCAGCACGGAAATCAATCTTCCGTATATCATGCCCGTGGATGGAATGCCGAAGCACTTGGTAAAATCGTTGACCAAAGCGAAGTTTGAGCAGTTAGCGGATAGCTTGATCCAAAGAACCATCGCACCGTGCGCTTCCGCATTAAAGAGTGCCGGTTTGAGTGTCAACGATATCAATGAAGTAATCTTGGTGGGAGGTTCCACAAGAATCCCCGCAATTCAAGAGGCGGTAAAGAAATTTTTTGGAAAGGAGCCCTCCAAGGGAGTGAATCCGGATGAGGTGGTAGCCATTGGCGCTGCTATCCAAGGGGGTGTTTTAACGGGAGAAGTAAAAGATGTCTTGTTGTTGGATGTTACCCCACTTTCTCTAGGTATTGAAACCATGGGGGGTGTTTTCACCAAATTGATCGATGCGAATACTACCATCCCTACGAAGAAATCTGAAGTTTTCTCTACGGCTAGTGATAACCAGCCCTCAGTAGAAATCCATGTGCTTCAAGGAGAGAGAGCAATGGCAAAGGATAACCGTACCATCGGAAAGTTCCATTTGTCAGACTTGCCTCCCGCTCCAAGAGGAGTGCCCCAAATCGAGGTGATTTTTGATATTGATGCCAACGGAATCATCAATGTGAGCGCTTTAGACAAGGCCACCAACAAGACCCAAAGCATTCGAATCGAAGCTTCTTCTGGCTTGAGTAAGGAGGAAATAGAGCGCATGAAAAAAGAAGCGGAAATGAATGCGGATGCTGACAAAAAAGCCAAAGAAGAGGTGGATTTGGTAAATCAAGCGGATTCTTTGATTTTCCAGGTGGAGAAACAATTGACGGAGTTTGGCGACAAATTACCAGGTGACAAAAAAGGCGAGATCGAGGGTATTTTATCGGATCTTAAAAAGGCGCATGCCGAGAAAAATTTGACCGATATCAAATCCAAGATGGATCAATTGAACAGCGTGTTCCAAGCGGCTAGTCAAGAGATGTATAGCCAAGCGGG
Source organism: Flavobacteriales bacterium (assembly GCA_947464415.1). Lineage (GTDB taxonomy): Bacteria > Bacteroidota > Bacteroidia > Flavobacteriales_D > Sanyastnellaceae > CAMCTV01. Next base: position 384 of record CANHWU010000099.1, on the reverse strand, counting down.
AGCTAATCCCACAGGCGATGCAGGAGCTGGTTCAACCAAGGCAGATGACGAAGTGACGGATGTGGATTTTGAAGAAGTCAAGGACGAGAAGAAATAAAGGCTTTTCCCCCATAAAAAAAGGCTGTCTGAGAAGACGGCCTTTTTTGTTGATGAAAGAGTGGTAGAAAATAGTAATTTTGCGGCCGAAATGAATAGGGAGCAAAAGAGATCGTATGGTGTATTGGCAATGGTGGGCTTGCTTACCGTGTTGGCTGTTTGGTTGGTTACTCAGTTGCGTTTCAATTATGATTTTGAAGAATTTTTTCCTCAAAATGACCCGGAGACCACCTATTTCAAGGAGTTCAGAAGCACATTTGAATCGGATTTTGATTATTTCATCGTTGT
>CANHWU010000098.1 GCA_947464415.1 Flavobacteriales bacterium | reverse complement strand
TGTTTTGATTGATTTTTTCAATTAAACTTTCCTGCACTTGCACTTCCTTCACCACAGAACTTTTCTGCCATTCTTGAACAAACCCTTGAATTTGTTCGGTACTCGCAAATTCTGGATGGATTTGAATATCCAAAGAGGCGGGCAGTGGATTGTATCCCAATACCCCTTCTATGAAATCATCGCCCAACTCTGATTTCATGATTTCCGCTGCCTCCAAGCTACTGATAAAAGTGGTAGATTTACAATAAGCCTTTCCCTCCATTTGCTTTTTAAACAATAACAACTCTTCTTCTGGAGCGTCGGGAATAAATAGGATTTGCGCTACCAATTGATCCTGAAAATGATTGGAAAGGGCGCTACCTAAAATCCAGAAAACAAACAATAATCCTACTAAAATCAACACCAAAGTGGTACCGACAAAGGAGGATATGGAAGCGGACTTACTGGCAGAGGTTTTGAGCAGGCTTCTCATGGCAAAGCAAATTATTTTACGGAAACCACCTCCCCGATGAAAAATAAATCCTCATCAGCCAGCGGGTGATTAAAATCCAAAATAATAGAGTTCAATTTTATTTCCGCAACGACACCCAACACTTCGTCTCCTTCCGGGGTGTTCATAGGGATAATCTCTCCCACTTCAAACAGCTCATCATGCACTTCACCATCTTCTCCGATGAAATCGCTTTTGGGGAATTCCATAAAAAACTCCTCCTTTTCCTCACCATACGCGTCAACTACAGGAATGTGGATTTGAAAGGAATCGCCGGGGTTTTTATCCCTGATAGCCTCTTCAAATGCAGTAAGCATTTCACCGCTTCCCATTACAAAAGACAAGGGATTCTCCTCGTTGGTTTCTTCAAACATTTCACCATCAAATCCATCAAGGAAAAGTTGGTATTTTACTGCTACTTCGCTGCCGTTTTTGATCATGATTATTATTTTGAAACAATTATTTTTTGGCCCACTTTTAAATTAGTGGATACTTTAGGATTCAACTTCTTGAGTTCTTCTAAACTTAGGTTGTTTTTAGAAGCTATTTTATATAGCGTATCTCCACTTTTCACCGTGTAGGTTTTTGGTTTTGCTGGGGAAGGGGTGTTCTTGGGCGTATTGTTGTTTTTAGGCGTACTGGTACTCGGATCGGTAGATTCCACTTCGCTGTTACCGCTAGCTGCTTTTTTTACTTTGGTTTTGATCTTAATCGTCTGCCCTGACTTCAAGCTATTGCTCTTCAAACGATTCCAATCTTTTATTTCCCTTGTAGTGACGTTGTATTTTTTAGCAACACTTGCGATATTCTCTCCCTTTTTTACCTTATGGCTCTTCCATTGCTCCTCCCAAATTGTTTTTTCTATTGCCTTTGTTGGGATGGGCTCGCTGGCGGCAATGACTTCAGGAGCACTTTGATTCTTCTTGATCAACAATCCACTTTGGGCATAGATTAGATTTTCATTAGCAAGAAAAACACCCACTTTAGGAATCGGAAGGGTGATAAAATGCAACTCTCCATTTTCTGGAACTTCTTGTAATTTATAGCAACCGTTTAAGCTCGCGATATCTTTTGCAGGCATATCAATGATTTTTGAGAGCGCCTCGAAATGGAGTGCCCCACGGACCGCCACTGTATCTACTTGATAACAAGATAAGAAAGGTTTTTTGGGATAAACATTGTATTCATTTACATGATTCATGATATAGTTGACCGCAATAAAAGCAGGAACATAGCCTTGGGTTTCTTTCGGTAAATACGTTTTGATGGTCCAAAAATCCCGGCTTCCGCCTGCCCGTCTGATGGCCTTGTTTACATTGGTAGGACCGCTATTGTAGGCGGCCAATGCCAACTCCCAATTTCCAAATACACCATACAAATGTTTTAAATATTTGCAGGCGGCATCTGTCGCTAGATAAGGGTCGAATCTTTCATCGATATAACTGGTAATGTCCAATCCGTAAATGCGTGCAGTATTAGGCATGAACTGCCACATCCCTCCTGCTCCCACTTTGGAAAGCGCTGTTGTGTTCAACGCAGACTCCACGATGGCTAGATATTTCAATTCTAAAGGAATGTTATATTTCGTCAAACATTCTTCAATCATTGGAAAATACAATTGAGACAGGCCCAATACCTTGCTTGTTACATCCTTTCTTCTCACCGCATAGAGATCAATGAATTTTTGCACGGATTGGTTGTACACCAATTGAAAAGGGGTGTTAGCGTCTAAAACTTTCATGCGCGCACTTACCACCTCTGCGGTAAATGTGGGTAGTTCATTTTTTTGATAACCAAAGGCGTTGAGCAAAACGGTATCGGTTGAAAAGCAATAGTGGTGCATATAACCTTCCACCAAAAGACGCTCAATCTCCTGCAAAGAGGGGTCATCTTTTTGAATATTCAAACTATTATTAGAGAGTGGTTGAGACCAAATCCATTGGGAGAGGATGCACCCCAACACGAGCATTATTAATTTAAAAATTCTCATCATTCCTTCAAGAGCTTCAAATGTGTCCTAAACAGGTACACAATTTCCGAACAAAAGAAAAGGGGGAAGTTTGAAAAAGACGGCAGTTGTTAACAGGTTTATTAAGAGTGAGCCACCAAACGCTCTACGATTTTGGCTGCGCCGAAAAGGTCCGGTTCTTGAAAAGCGGGGCCCAGAATTTGAACACCAAAGGGCATTCCATTGGTTTTTTTTCCCAACGGAATCGAAATAGCGGGATGTCCTGTCAAATTAGCCTGTACCGTAAAAATGTCTTCGAGATACATGGCTATGGGATCTGCAGATTTTTGGCCTAACTCAAAAGCAGCGTCAGCCGTAGTTGGGGTGAGGATAAAGTCATACTGCGCCAAAATCTCATTGGTTTTGTTTTGCAATACCCTCCTCACTTTTTGCGCCCTGCTATAATACGCATCGTAGTATCCGCTGCTAAGCACAAAGGTACCCAGCATGATTCTCCTTTTTACTTCCTTTCCAAACCCCTCGGTTCTGCTTTTTTTATACGTTTGATCAATTCCCTTGGCCTCTTTTGCGCGATATCCATAATGGATTCCATCAAATCGTGCGAGATTGGAGGAGGCCTCCGCGGTGGTAAGAACATAGTAGGTGGGAACCAATTGATCGATAAACGGGAAACTCACCTCTTCTACAGTGTGTCCTGATTGTTTTAACTGTTGCACCAACTCATCAAAAGCCGTCTTGATTTCAGTATTGAGCCCTTCCTTTTCAACACAATCCTTCAAAATCGCCCACCTTTTAGGTGCTACAGAAGGAGTGCTTGATGGGTACTGCTGAGGCACTAATGTTCCATCAAATTCATCCGGACCCGCCATCACAGAAAGAATGAGCTCAGCATCTTCAATGGAAGAGGTGAGCGGACCTATTTGATCAAAACTACTTGCGTAGGCAATCAAACCATGGCGAGATACTCGGCCATAGGTGGGTTTCATTCCGACAATTCCGGTGTAGGCAGCGGGCTGACGGATGGATCCGCCGGTATCACTTCCCAAAGAAGCAAGACACATATCTGCAGCAACAGCGGCGGCAGAGCCCCCTGAAGAGCCCCCGGGAACAAATCGATTGTCAATGGGATTCAAAACAGGGCCATAAAAAGATTTTTCATTGGAAGAACCCATCGCAAACTCGTCGCAGTTGAGGCGACCAATGATTATGGCATCTTCTGCCAGTAAGCGCTCCACAACAGTAGCGCTGTAGAGCGATTCAAAACCCTGCAAAATGAGAGAGGCCGCAGAAACTTGATGACCCTTGTAACAAATGTTGTCTTTGATACCTACCACCAACCCAGCTAGTTTACCCGCCTTACCCTCCAACCATTTCTCTTGAATTCGGGCAGCGGAAGCAAGCGCTTCCTCAGCGTATACCTCAACGAAAGCGTTGACCCTTTTTTGATCCTCTATTTTTTGAAGATAATAGGCCACCAATGTGGGGAGGGTAATATTTCCCCTCTCCAAGTCAGCACGAACCTCGGATATGCTATGGTAGCGTTTCTTCATTAAGCTTTAGACGGCTTGTCGCTATCGCTCGTTTCTCCTTTACTGGCGTTTTTAAACTCTTTAACTCCTTGGCCTATTCCCTTCATCAGGTCTGGAATTTTCTTGGCCCCAAAGAGAATGATAATTGCTAGCAAGATCCAAAGCCACTCTTTTCCTTGTATTCCCATAATATGAAATTATTAAGTCGCAAAGATAGGATAATTTGAGGGAATCTGTTACGCGTTTTGACAAGCAGAAACTTCTGAGGGAATATCGGTTTTTAAGATTGCGCCGTATCCTCCCGCTACATCAATCACTTGATCAATTCCATTTCTCTTCAGGATGGAACAAGCGATCATGCTTCTATACCCACCCTGGCAATGTACATATTGCTCCTGTTGGGTTGAAAATGCTGACAAATGTTCCGATAAAAACTGCAACGAAGTGAAGTGAGCATTGGGGATGTGGCCTGAGTTGAACTCTCCTTGCTTTCTCACATCAAAGATTTCCAGCCCACCTTGATGAAAACGCGTTTCCAATTCTTTTGCGGAAATACTGGTGATGGTGTCTATGGCGATATTCTTGGCGCTCCACTCCTCGAGATTGGGTTTGACGAATCCTAGTATATTTTCATAACCCACGCGAGAAAGACGAATGATCACTTCCTCCTCCTCTCCTTCTGTGGCGACAATGATAAGAGGAGTTTTAATATTTTGAATAAGCGTTCCCACCCACGGCGCAAAATCTCCCTTGATTCCAATGTTGATAGATCCTTTGATGAATCCATCTTTAAACGTTTGAGGAGCACGAGTATCCAAAATCAAGGCGTCATTGGAAGAAGTGATGGCGTCTAATTGAGCGGGCTCTATCCATATCATTCCGCGCTCCATGAGTTTTTCGAGAAGGGCATGCCCCTTTTTATTCAACGCAACATTCTCGGGAAAATAGGCTGGAGGCGCAATGAGTCCTGTGGTCACTTCATGGATAAACTGCTCTTTCGAACTGGCCTTTAAAGCGTAATTGGTCTTTTTTTGATTTCCCAAAGAATCCAAGGTTTCCGAACTCATATTTTTTCCGCAAGCGGAGCCGGCTCCATGTCCGGGATATACAGTGACATGATCAGGAAGGGGAATGATTTTGTTATGAAGACTATCATACAACATACCTGCTAAATCTTCCATGGTGATGCTGCCTGTTTTTTGTGCTAGATCAGGTCTTCCTACATCTCCAATAAAAAGAGTGTCCCCCGTAAAAATACTATGTGGAATCCCCTCTTTGTCCTCCAACAACCAACAAGTACTTTCTAAAGTGTGACCCGGTGTGTGAATGGTTTTGATTTGCACTTCGCCCAATGGAAATTTTTGCTGGTCTTGTGCCAACACACTTTCAAAATCAGGCTCCGCTAAAGGTCCATAAATGATGGGAGCTCCTGTAGCTTGATGCAGTTCTAAATGACCGCTGACAAAGTCTGCATGAAAGTGGGTTTCAAAAATATATTTAATAGTGGCATTGTTTTTTTTAGCCAGATTTACATACTCTTGGATATCTCTCAAAGGGTCAATTACAGCGGCCTCCCCGTTTGATTCGATGTAGTAGGCGCCTTGAGCCAAACACTTGGTGTACAGTTGTTGAATATTCATAGTAGATGATTGATTTCTTTTACAAAAATAGCCGTTGCCACCACCGAGAGGAATATGGCCAGTGATTTTTTCAATACTTCCGGTGTTTGGTTTTTAGACCAAACCCGTCCCGTTATCGCGCCGGCTGCCATCCAAATCATCCAAATGAAAATAGTGATGTTCAATTGATGCCCGATGATCAATGGAGTAAGTCCTCCGAGGGTCCCATTGATGGTAATGATGAGCAGGCTTGCTCCAATGGCTTTTTGAATGGGGAATTGGGCTCCTTGATGCAATACAGGGACAATGATAAAACCGCCACCGGCTCCAAAAATTCCTGCCAAACTTCCCGTGAGCATTCCCCATCCCCATCCTTTGCTGCGGTTCCATACCGTTGTATTTTGGGTGAACGATTTTCTTGGCCAAGCATGCCAAGCAGAGAAAAAAATGATAGGGATGAATAGCAACATAATGAAATGGTCCAATTGCTCTACCCCCTCCTTTGTTGCTAAAACGTTTGTTTTTAAATACATCAGAAGCCATTTGGTCAGATAAATCATGAAAAGAGATCCACCGATGAAAGTGATTAAATCCTTGCTCCACCATTCTTTCCAAGAGGTCCTTTGAGATAGAAGGGTAATCATCGCTGAAACGCCCACCAAAGACATCGAAATGGGAGCTGCCTCGATGGATGAAAAGTTTTGGTGATACACCAATACCGGCAATATCAACAAACCTGCCCCTCCTCCGATAGCGCCCAAGATAAAGCCAATGATAAGCAGAGCCGCAATGATCATGAGGCAAAGGAACGGCTAAATTTCAAAACCGTATGTGAAAGATGTCACAGAGCGTTTTTATCTAGAAAAAATAAGTTCTGAAGACCCTATCTTCTTTCCAGATTCAAAGACATAAATCCTGTAAGTACCCTTCTCTAATTTTCCTCCGGCGTTGCAGTAAATACAAACATCCGTATCCTGATTTTGATAATCAATTTCTCTTGCCGCGCTGTAGGGTTGATCTTTTCCATCCAAATTGGCATTACCCGATGCTCCGATGACGGCTCCTGATGGACCCACTACTTGCAGGTGCAATTTTTTTACACCGCCTTTAACGATGGAGTTTTGCCTAACGGTGAAACAAGATTTTATTTGAGTGGCTTGAGACGCGCGTTCTACTTCCTTCTCACCACCGCGTGACTTCTCCTTGATCCCCATACTACTGAAGTTGGAAGCCGCCAATACTGACCCCTTGGATACAATCTCCTGAGTACTGGTCAACTCCTGAGCCAGTTGACTGGACTTGGATTCAGCTTGGTCGGCACGATAACTCTCATTTTGTTTTTCCACCATTAAACGGTCGTTCATTCGTTGTAATGAGTCTATGTCATGAATATACCCTTTCATGATTCTTCTCAATGTTGCCGTCTCATCGCGTAGCTTTTGGATGTCGACATCCTTATTTCTCGCGGCCTGCAACAAACCGGAAATTCTATTGGCTTGCCATTGGATGCTATCGCGCATTTGCACATTATCCGTTTCCATTGAGGAGAAGGTTAGTTGCATCTGTTCCAACTCCATCTGAAGCCCATCGCGCTCATCCATAAGCGTCCCATTTTCTTTATCAACATATACAATCCTTTCCGTAAGTTCCTTCTTAGTAGTAAATAGTAAATAAGCTAAAAACAAGGAAAGCGCGGCAAATACCGAAATGAGTAGGATATAAATTCGATTGGACATATCTTTTATTTTTTGCAAAATTACATTTTTTATAACTGAAAAGGGGAATGAATATTATATTTGCCATCACAAGGTCCTGTGGCCGAGCGGCTAGGCAGAGCTCTGCAAAAGCTTGTACAGCGGTTCGAATCCGCTCGGGACCTCCAAAATCCTCCTTGTGAGGATTTTTTTATTATGGGATTTCTTCTGAAGATTCTTGTTCTTCCCGAAAAATCTCCTTCATTTTTTTACTGCCGTTGTGGTAAATAGCACTCTCCTCTAAGGCAGGCATCATCATAAATGACATTCGGTACAAAGGTTCATACAGCCAAGAAGCTTGTTTTTGTTCTCTGGGCATCCACTCCACCTTTCCATTTATTTTTTCTCCCACCAGCAATAATATGCTAATGACCATCGCCGACTTGAATACAGCAAAAAACAAACCCGCAAGAGAATTTACCCTTCCTCCCCCCCCAGCTTTAATGGCAATGCTAGCCAGTTTAGCCAAGAAAAACAGCGCTATGGAGAGAATTCCGAGAATTATCAAGAATGTTTTTAATCCCGCGGCATTAGGGGGAGGCCCCCCCCATTTCTCAGCTACCCAATTGGACAAATGAATGGATAGATAAATGGAAACAAAAATGAATAAGGTATAAAAGATTTCCATGATAAACCCATTGCGCCAACCACGCCAAGCGGCTAAACCTAGTAAAAGCACAATTACAATATCAAAGATGACGATCATGAGTGAAAAGTACACCAAATTAGTGAAACCCTTCTTCACTTCCACAGAGTTTGTTCAAAGTCCGTTGTTAATTTTAACAGACGCATTACTTTTGCAAAAAAACAGATATGGAAAGTTTTGATGTTGTGGTTATTGGTTCCGGGCCCGGCGGATATGTTGCCGCCATCCGATGTGCTCAATTAGGGATGAAGGTGGCTTTGGTAGAGCGTTACAACAGTTTGGGGGGCACATGCTTAAATGTGGGCTGCATCCCCTCTAAGGCCTTGTTGGATTCCTCAGAGCATTTTCATCAAGCTACTCATCAATTTGCTGAACACGGAATAGAATTATCCAGCGCCCCAAAAGTGAATCTCAAAAAGATGATCGAAAGGAAGGCGGGGGTTGTTGCAGACACGGTAAAAGGAATCCAATATTTGATGAAGAAAAATAAAATTACGGTGATCCATGGTCATGGTAGTTTTGTAGATGCGCACACTATTTCCGTGAAAGATGAAAAGGGAATAGACAATTCAATAGGGGCAAAAAATGTGATCATTGCTACGGGTTCCAAACCAGCTTCTCTGCCCTTTATCAACATTGATAAAGAGAGAATTATCACCAGCACAGAGGCCTTAGAAATGAAAGAGGTGCCGAAACATTTAATCATTATCGGTGGTGGCGTTATCGGTTTGGAGTTAGGAAGTGTCTATGGAAGATTGGGCTCCAAAGTGAGTGTAGTGGAATTCATGGATGGAATTATCCCCACCATGGATAAATCTTTAGGAAAAGAACTACAAAAATCACTCAGCAAAGTGGGGTTTGAGTTTTATCTCTCCCACAAAGTGAAAGGGGTGGAGGCAAAAGGAAAAAAAGTAACAGTAAAAGCAGATAATGCCAAAGGAGAAGAGATAAGCTTGGAAGGAGATTATTGCCTTGTTTCGGTGGGAAGAAAACCTTACACAGAAGGACTGAATGCAGATAAGGCGGGCGTACAATTGGACGAGAGAGGAAGAGTCATTACCAACGATCACCTCCAAACCAGCCAACCCCACATTTATGCGATTGGGGATGTTGTGAAAGGAGCCATGTTGGCCCATAAGGCAGAAGAGGAGGGTGTTTTTGTAGCCGAGTTATTAGCCGGACAAAAACCCCACATAAATCATCTCTTGATTCCCGGCGTTGTATACACTTGGCCAGAAGTAGCAGCCGTGGGCTACACAGAGGAGCAGCTGAAAGAGAGTGGTGTGGCGTATAAGGCGGGTAGTTTCCCATTCAAAGCCAGTGGAAGAGCCCGTGCGAGTATGGATACCGATGGATTTATCAAAGTACTGGCGGATGCTAATACCGATGAGATTTTAGGCGTACACATGGTGGGCCCACGTTGCGCTGATTTGATCGCAGAAGCGGTATTGGCCATGGAGTTTAAGGCCAGCGCAGAGGACATCGCCAGAATTTGTCATGCTCATCCTACTTTCACAGAAAGCTTCAAGGAAGCCGCTTTGGACGCTACTGGTAAGCGGGCACTGCACATGTAATTTGAAAGTTTACGATACAAAAAAGGCGATCCATTAGATCGCCTTTTGTTTTTTATTACCACCCGTATTATTTGGACGGTTGTTGGATGCTTCTGAGCATTTCATCCGCATTAAATGCTTTTTCATTAATACCCATAAAGGTTTTGCGAATATTACCATTCCACAAATAATGTACCCCGGGCGTTTCTCCATCCGGACCGATCACTGTCCAAAATGTGGGGATATCCATCACAGAGTAGGGGAATTTTTTTCCGGCAAAATCGAAGAATGCCGGGATTTTTTCCGCTTCTTCATCCATGAAGAAAATATACACTGGCGGGAAATC
>CANHWU010000097.1 GCA_947464415.1 Flavobacteriales bacterium | reverse complement strand
TTGATCAAGCGTGAAGGGGATGTGATAGACTACAACAATGATGCTTTTATTCGTTGGGGTGGTTTGTTTGGTCAAGCGGAGTACCAGGACAAGCGTTGGTCAGCATTTTTAAGTGCATCTGCTGCGATGACCGGTTACAACCGAGTGGATTATTTTTTGCCGAAAGTAGTTGATCACTACGGAGCAAAAATACCTGTTGGATATGTCTTCGAGAATAATTCAACTACTCTGATTTCTGATACCACAAATTTCGTTTCTATGGTCATTAACCAGGGTGATACGAATTATGTCAATTCGGCTACTTTCTATTCCGGCATGCCCGGTTCTGAATACCAAAGTACAGGTTGGTATTATCGTCCAACTTTCACCATCAAGTCAGGCGTGAAATATGCAATTTCAGATCCGTTGTCCGTTTTTTTGAATGTCGGATATTTGGACAAAGCGCCGCTGTTCAATCAGATTTATAACAACTCCAATGAGCGGTTCAATCAGATCATCAATGAAAAAATCTTCAGTGTGGAAAATGGATGGAGTTGGAAGAACAAAGAATTGGCTTGGAATGTCAATGCCTATTATACCACATGGAAGAACAAGCCTTTTCCGTATGGCTTGTCTGTTCCCAATCCCATGGATCCTACCAGTTTTATTTCTGTGAATGTGCAAGGAATGAATGCAAGGCACATGGGAGTGGAATGGGATGCTGCTTTGAAAGTCACCGATCGCATTACTGTTGAGATTTTAACTTCTGTGGCCGATTGGATTTGGACTTCTTCTGATACCATCTTCGTATTTGATGATGCCAATCGTCCCGTTCCTGCGGTGGCAGATGACCCCAGTGCCGGTCAGTACAAGGTAATCTATGATGCCAATGGTGTGCATGTGAGTGACGCCGCCCAGACTCAATTTGGGGCTATGGTGAGATATGAGTGGAAAAACGGGGCTTATGTGAAGGGGCGATATACTTGGTTTGAGCGATATTACGGTGATTTCAATCCGTTCACATTGAATGGTGCCAATGCTGGTCGAGATTCTTGGTTGTTGCCGGGTTATGGTACCGCTGAGCTGCACGCGGGTTATAGTTTGTACGATGGTTGGAAAACCAAGTGGGACATCCGTGGCAGTGTTTTCAATTTATTCAATGATGCTTACATAACCGATGCTACCAACAATTCTCAAAATGCGTTGTACAATGACAAGAATTTTAATTTTGGTGCTTCTTCAGCAGGAGTTTTCTTTGGTCAGGGCAGATGGTATAGCTTATCTTTGACGGCTACTTTTTAAAAAAAATGTAAATAAAAACAGAATGAAAAAACTATGGTTTCTTTTGGTTTGTGCGTTAACCTTGAATGCAGCGGCACAACAAGTGGTGATCAATGAGGTGGATGCAGATCAAGCTGGATCTGACGCAGCGGAATTTATCGAATTGTACGGAACACCTAATATGTCATTGAATGGCTATGTGGTGGTTTTGTTCAACGGAGCCAATGATCAGTCTTACAATGCCTTTGATCTAGATGGTTATTCATTGGACGCCAATGGATTTTTTGTGATGGGAAATCCCGGTGTTCCCGGTGTGGCGCTCACCATTGCTCCAGGTGCCAGTGGTGCCATCCAAAATGGTGCAGATGCGGTGGCTTTGTATCAGGCCAATGCAACAGACTGGCCAAACGGGACAGCAGTAGGCAATGCCAATTTGATAGATGCATTGGTGTATGGCACAGCCGACGCGGCGGATGCAGAGTTGATAGCGGCTTTGCTTCCGGGTGAAAGTATTTTAGATGAGGGAGTAGCGAGCTCAACAGTAGCCAACATGTCTTCATCGCGTGTGCCAGATGGTGGAGCGGCATTGGATGTTTCTTCTTATGTTGCACAAGCGCCTACACCAGGCGCCTCTAATGGTGGAGACATCATGGGTTGCATGGATGTAAATGGATGTAATTACAATGCCAGTGCTACGATCGATAATGGTTCATGTACCTATCCAGGTGATCCTTGTGATGATGCCAATGCCAATACTACCAATGATGCCTATAATGGTGATTGTGTTTGTTCAGGAGACTTGCTAGGTTGTACCGATGTAGCCGCTTGTAATTACAATGCTGCCGCCATGATGGATGATAATTCATGCGCCTATCCGGGAGATGGTTGTGATGATGGAGATATCAATACTGCCGATGATATGTTTGATGCTTCATGTGTTTGTATGGGATTGCCCGCGGGTTGCACCGATGCAGCCGCTTGTAACTTTGATCCAATAGCACAATTGGACAATGGCAATTGCTGGTTCATTGGCGGTGCTTGTGATGATCAGAATCCCAATACCATCAATGATGCCGTAGATGCGGATTGTAATTGTTTGGGAGAGGCCAATCCAACTTCCACGGTACTGATCGCTCAGGGTTCTGCCGTAGGTTCTACTGTTACCGTAACGGGAGTGATAACCAATGGTATTGAAATGGGAAGTACAGTCCGCTATCTCCAAGACAATGGCGGTGGTATCGCCATTTATCCTGGTACGGCGTGGACGACTTTCACAGCTCCGAATCGTGGCGATTTGGTCACGATAACTGGAGTGCTTACCTCCTATAGTGGCTTGTTGGAAGTGGGACCCACCATCAATAGCATTACCACCTTGTCTACCAACCAAGCTTTACCGATACCTCAACTCGTAACCCCAGCTCAGTTGGGAGAATCTTTGGAAGGTGAATTGGTGATGGTGGAGAATGTGGTTTTTGATTTAGCAGGTTCTGCGATAACAGGAAATTCAACCTATTCCTTCACGGCCAATGGCGAAACTGGAGCCATTTATATTCGCAATGGCAGTGTTTTGGTAGGAACTAATCTTCCTTCCAGTGCCATTACGATGGTGGGAATTACATCACAGTATGACCCCACCGCTCCTTATGATGCAGGATACCAAATCCTTCCTCGTGATGCGGATGATTTTATCTTGCCTCCTGGTGTCGCTATTTTGGGAACAGTAGTGCAAGAAAATATTCAAACCACCTCTTTTGATTTGACTTGGCAAACCAACAACCCTGGAAATAGTCAGGTGAACTATGGATTGACTCCAGCGTTGGGTGAGGTCATCACGGTATCTGAAAGTGTAACAGATCATACGGTGAATATTCCTGGTTTGTTGCCCGGTACTATTTATTACGCATCGGTAACCAGTACCAATGCCGATGGTTCGAGCACCAGCACAGTGCGTCCATATGCCACTAAGAGTGAAAGTTCAGGAGAGATTCGAGTTTATTTTAATCGCTCTGTGGATACCACTTGGGCTACAACAGAAAATGCCATCACCATTGGCGCGGGTTCCAATGACTCGATTGCGGCGTACATCAGTCGTGCCCAACAATCAGTGGATATTGCCATATATAACTTTACAGATGATGCTGTGATAGCCAATGCCATCAACGCGCGTTATGATGCAGGAGTGCAAGTAAGAATCATTTCAGATGGATCGACGGCTCAGTTGGGATTGAGTTTATTGAACCCAAGTATTCCTGTTGTGGAGAGGTTCAATACTTCTGGAACAGGAATCATGCACAATAAGTTTATCATCATCGATCCAGATGATGTGGACAATGCGTGGGTTTGGACTGGATCTATGAACTGGACAGATAACAACATGTACAATGATTTTAATAATATCATCATTTTCCAAGATCAAAGCTTGGCCAGAGGTTATCGTTTGGAGTTTGAAGAAATTTGGGGTGGAAGCGGAGCGCAGCCCGGTGTTCCCAGTGGTGTTTTTGGCGCAGCAAAATCCAATAACACTCCTTTGCAATATGTCATTGGCCCCAATAATATTATGGTGGAGAGCTATTTCTCACCAACGGACAATGCCAATGGAGCCATCATCAAAACCATGCAAACTACAGATGCCAATTTGGATTATGCGGTATTGGCCTTTACGCGTCAGGATATTGCCGATGCCATCATCGCTGAGGATGATTTGTTCTTGGTGTTGGTTCGTGGTATTATAGAACAAACTTCTGATCCGGCTTCTGAATACACCTATTTACAAACAGCAGGTCAGGATGTGCAGAGCCATGAAGGCATCTCCTATGATATGCACCACAAGTATTTGATTGTGGATCACAGCACGTTGGATTCGGACCCTACTGTATTGACGGGTAGTCATAACTGGAGCTCTGCTGCCCAAACTACCAATGATGAGAATACGGTAGTGGTGCATGATGCGCGCGTGGCCAATTTATTCTTGCAAGAATTCATGGCGCGTTGGGGACAAACCAACAGCGTGGCTGAATTGCAAAACGCAGACATGAGCGTCTATCCTAACCCAGCTCCCTATCAAGTAATGATTGGCTTGCCAAAAGGAGAGGTGAATGCGAAGTTGGAGATCTTCGACATGAATGGTCAGTTAGTGTTGACTAGCAATGTGAATGAAGGTGTAAACTATGTTACGTTGAATAATGTAGCAGCCGGTACTTATATCTGCAAAGTGCAAGGAAAGCATCGCACATGGAATAAGACCTTGGTGGTAAGATAATACAACCGAATGGAAGTGAAAAGGGAGGCCAAGGCCTCCCTTTTTTTATGGACGAAAATACTCCTTTGGGAGTATCAGGCTCAAGTGTATTTAGACCTAGATTAGTGCAATGGAAAAAATAGTCAAATCTAGCCATACCCAAAAGCACATTTTACTGTTGGATGATGTTGTGTTCGCTTCAACTAAACAACAGAAATGGTGGAAGAGCAATTTAGTATTGTGCAAAGGAGACGAGGAGTTTGCAGTGCTCCAAAAGGATTCTTTTTGGAATTGGAATTTTTCTCTGATGAAGGGTGCAGAAAGGCTTTTTACTATTCGGTCCAAATGGAATGGGGATATTCTCATAGAAACGGAGAAGGGTGAAGTGTGGAAGGTGAAAAAAAAAGGTGGCTCCGACAATCGAATTGCTTTGGTTAAAACGGATGGACAAGAAGTATTGGTCATGGAAAAACAAGGGAAATGGTGGCAAGCGCGACCTTATAAAGTAATGTCGGAAGAAATAGAAAGTTGGCCATTGTTGGATGATGTTTTGCCTCTGGTCATAATTGCAGCGCTAGGACTTTTCCAACAGAGGTTTATGTGGATTTTTATAGCGGTGATGTTTGCTCAAATGGCAGTAAATCGTTCTTAGCGTCATTGCTGTAATGAAAAAAGACTATCCGTTGAGATAGCCTTTTTTGAGAATAACTCGATATTATTGAAAACTCATTCTAATACCAATAATTTTGTGGCAGAATAATTTTCATTACTCATAATGATGATGTACTGACCAGAGGAGAGGTGATTTAAATCCAATTGGTGATTGCCAGCAATAGAGATGCGAGTGCGAAATACAACTTGCCCCAGCACATCGACTATTTGTATTTTGGAATCTTTCATCATCTCGGAAATATTGATGTTCACAATTCCCTTGGTGGGATTTGGAAACAGGTCGAAGTGTGTATTTTGAATGTCTTCAATGCCGGTCACACAGGCATCGCAGCTCGCCCAACAAACGGCGGCCAAAGAGTCGTTTTGTGTGACATCCAGCAGACGATTGGTAAATCCATTTTCAGTAAATGTACAAGATGAACCCACCGTTAGCTCTTCTTGTCCAGCCCAATTGTCATAAGAGAATTTGTAAGTATGATTGCCTACTGGAAGCGGGATGGTCAAAGTCCAGATCTGATCACCGTCAGCATCGGACATAGGAGCACAGTTTCCGCACCAATTGTTGAAAGTGCCGTTTACCTCAGGGGTAGTGAATGGGAAACTGGCTTGACTCATGTCCAATTGGAAAGTGATATTGTAAGGTCCTGAGCTTTGTCCGCATGGTGTGCAACTTCCCCAACATACAACGGGAAGGGTGGTGGTAGCATTGGCGTTCAAAGTCCTGTTGGTAAAGCCACCATTGGTGATAGTGCAGCTGCTTCCAGGGACTAGTGTTTCTTGACCAGCCCAGTTGTCATAGGAGAATTTGTATTCGTAATTGCCTTCCTGCAAATAAACCGTCACCTCCCAAATATTGTCTCCATTAGCATCTGTCATCTGAGTGCAATTACCGCACCATGCATTGAAAGTGCCATTTACTTCTGGAGTGGTAAACCCAGTTTGGCCATTCATGTCTAACTGGAAAGTGACGTTGTAGAAGTTAGGGGTTTGAGCACAGTCGATACAACTGCCCCAGCACACAACTGGAAGGGTGACATCTCCACTCACCACAAGCGAGCGGTTGGTATACCCTGAATTGGTGACTGTGCAAGTGGAACCAGGAACTAGATTTTCTTGCATCGCCCAATTGTCGGCCGCAAATTTGTACTCATAGGCACCTGCAGCCAATTGGGTAGTGGCTTCCCAAATGTCATCACCGTTATCGTCTGTCATTTGAAAACAATTGCCACACCATCCATTGAAAGTGCCATTCACTTCCGGAGTGATGAAACCAGATTGCATGCTCATGTCCAATTGAAAGGTGACATTGTAAGTTTGAGCTTTACCCAAAACACTGATGAATATCAATGTTGCAAAAGATAAAAGTTTTTTCATTTTCTTAGAATTTGTGATGCGAATATAGGGTAATTGTTATTTTTACAAAAAGTAATTTCTTGTTTTCCTTAAAATGTTGTTTATTTACAAAATGCGATTGGCTGCAACCTTCAAAAGAATAGGTGGGAATGGATTGATTTCCGTTTGGGTATTCTTTTGTTTCTGCTCGCTCACGGTGGCGCAGCCCCAGCATGTGGAGGTGAAGTTGAATGATAAGGGGGAGTTTCGTCTTTTCAAAAACGGTACGGAGTTTTATATAAAAGGAGCAGGGGGAACGGAACATTGGGAAGAGGTGGTGAAAGCGGGTGGGAACTCGGTGAGAACATGGAGCACGGACAATGCGAGGGAGATGTTAGACAAGGCCCATTCCTTGGGGCTGATGGTGATGATGGGCTTGTGGGTGCAGCATGAAAGACACGGCTTCGATTATGACAATGAGGCTAAAGTAAAGCTTCAGTTAGAACAGTTTAGAAAGGTGGTGTTGGAAATCAAAGATCATCCGGCGTTGCTGCTGTGGGGCGTGGGAAATGAAGTGGATTTATTCTATTCTAACACTAAAGTTTGGAAGGCGGTGGATGACATCGCAAAAATGATACATGAATTGGATCCCCATCATCCCACTACTACGGTAACCGCTGGGCTGGATCCAGAGGAGGTAAAATTGATCAAGCGCGACGCTCCCAACATTGATATCTACTCAGTCAATACTTATGGTGAAATTGCCGCCGTCAGAGCGAATATCAGAAACTATGGTTGGGAAGGTCCTTACTTGATTACTGAATGGGGCCCCAATGGACATTGGGAAGTTCAGAAGACGAAGTGGGGCACTCCTATCGAACAAACCAGTTCGGAGAAGGCGATTTCCTATCGTGATCGATACACAAATGAGATTTTGGCCGATTCAAAATATTGTATGGGATCTTATGTTTTTCTATGGGGACAAAAACAAGAGACTACTTCTACCTGGTACGGTTTGTTTTCGGAGGATGGTAAACAGTCGGAGGCGATCGATGTGCTCAAAGAGGTGTGGTCCAATGTTCCCATGAACAATCACTCACCCCAATTGATGCTACTTCAATTGGAGGGAAAGAAATCTCATGATTCTGTTGAATTGTATGCTGATAATAGGGCATTGGGTGAAGTGAAATTCCAGGACATAGATGGTGATGATTGTCAAGTGAAATGGAGTGTGGTGCCAGAGAGCAATGACATCAGAAGTGGGGGGGATGCCGAAAGTAAACCGCTTCCTGTGAGCGGTGTTATCAAGCGGAGGTCAAAGAATCAAGTGGAATTCAGAGTTCCCAATGTGCCAGGTGCCTATAGACTCTTTGTGGAAGTGTATGACAATGCGGGACATTATGCTTACGCTAATTTTCCATTTTTAGTGAAGGAAAGAACGGCAGACATGCCAGCGGCTCGATGGTTAAAAGTAAAAACGTATTCAGATGACACTTGGAAAGTGGATTAAAGGTCTGTTGATGGCCTTGGCCATTTTACCGCTCGCGCTATCAGCGCATGCGCAGGTGCTGAGGGACAGTATCGATGATCATTATGTAGGTTTATTTCCTCGAAAAGAACCCAATGGAATCAAAGGAGTTCAGGTCAATGGTTTTTATCGTTTTTTTGCCACTTACACTCGGCAACGTTATGGTTATCCCTTGACCAGCGCTTTGGGCGATACGGTATTGCCAAAGTCTTTATTCATTGGTGATGATGCTCAATTACCTAATCTCTTACTCAACATCAGTGGGAATTTAAAAGATGGTTCGAGTTGGGGAATGGATGTACAGATGTTTCAATTCCTGAATGGTGCGATAGGCACTTCTTACGGAAGGCAAGTAGCTGATTCTTTGCGCCCCAATATTCAAAATCCCATTGGGAGCTTGAGATTAGGGGGGAATTTGGGTGCCATGTTGGGCATGACACTTTATGGAAATTTCAAAACCAAATGGGGAAGCTGGAGTACCTCTTTGGGTGGTATTCAATGGGTGGCCATCTCAGATTTAACCATGTCCTCTTTTCGCGGCTATAATCGTTTCATGTTATTTGAGCGGAATCCATGGGATCCGATGGGTAAGAATATTACGGGTAGGTACCAACAATATTTTGAGCAGGGTTCCATAGATCAAGATAATCGATGGGGTAATCGAGCTTTTCAAGGCGCAGTGGTGAATGGAACTTTACCAGGAAACTTTACAGTGCTTATGATGGCGGGGAAAACCGAAATGAACGGAGGGTTTGTGAGGACCCCTAATTACACACTAGGTGGGAAACTGAAGTATGCTGGAAAGTCAGGATTCATTGCGATCAACGGTATTGGAGCCCGCAATTTTACGGATAGTCTGGCGCAGGAATCATTCGGTTCGAATGTCATCACTGCAGAATTTTTTGCACGATGGGGCCAGCATACTTTCAAGGGCGAAATGGGAGTGGGGAATTACTTCTCGCCCTTGCATGAACTGAAACCAGGGGAGTTAATTCAGCTCAAATACAATACTCCGGTTTATGTCAAAAAACTCTCTTTCGAAGGCACTTACTATCGCATCTCTCCAAGGGTGGTGAACAATGCGGCGTTGTATTGGAATACAACCGTTCGTGAATATTCCACCAATGAGATACCAGCAGGGAGTGTGGGAAGTTCGTCTTTGTTGGTGCCTTTTGCCTCTTCCATGACGCGTTTGGGGCAATTTACCAATAACCGAACGGGATTCAATGTGAATTTTCAATGGGAAGGTAAAAATTGGAAGTGGAATGGAGGCCTAGGAAGCGGTGCGGAGATAGAGAAGACAGTGGGAAGTATTTCAGTGGGCAATCCAGTAAATCAGTTTACCCGATCACGCTTTTGGCGATGGAATTTTCCTGCCAATGTGGGGCCCTACAATCGCTATTCTGATATTTACCGGGATGTTTATCAGACCATTCAACTGTCGGATGATTCATCGGGAGTAACCATCTATAAAAAATATTTCAATAACGCGGAATTGCAGGTAAAGCATCATCGATTAATCGGTAACCATGATTGGTATGTCTTTGGCTTATTTCAAGCTAATTCTTGTGGCCGGGAATGGTCTCCCATCACCGTTACTTCTGAGCGAGCTTATGTTCGTCAATACAGTGCGGAGTGGGAAACTTATTGTCGTTTAACACAACGGCTGATGATTAACGCTTACTATGGTTATGAGAGAACCATTGGCAATTATTTGACCAATATCAATGAAGAGACCTTCCGTCCCATGAATCAATTTGGATTAGGTTGGGGATATGGAGTAGATATCGATTTGGGTAAGAATGCTAGGTTGTACTTGCGCAATCGTTATTTTTCTTTTGAAGACAAGAGTTTTCCAATGGATAGGTTCAAAGGAAACGAATG
>CANHWU010000096.1 GCA_947464415.1 Flavobacteriales bacterium | reverse complement strand
TCAAAAGTGAATCCCCCACCTTCACAGATGAGATGATAAATGCTTCCGTCAACAACCTGGAATACGAGTTGGCGAGCCGTCTGCGCCTCGCTTTGCGACAGGAAAAACCCGCCGTGGCCATACTCGGAGGACACAAGGAGCTGCAACCCATCCAAATGGCGGATTTCTTGGGTGCTGTCGAAGAAAATTACAACCTGGATTTTGTAGAAATCAAAGGACAAATCAATGCGCTGTCTGACAAAGTAGAAGGGTTTGAAGGAAGAAAGAACAAGTATTCCGTTTTGGTGATTGCCAAGCCCGATAGTGTCATAGACGATAAAGATCGAGTGATCATCGATCAATTCTTGATGAATGGCGGCAAAATCATGTGGCTAGTGGATCCTGTTAAAACAGATTTAGACAGCTTGCGCACTCGACAAGAAACCATGGCTTCTTCCAATGAAAACGGTGTATATGAACAATTGTTTGAATATGGAGTGCGATTGAACCGCAATATCGTCATTGACTTTCAATCCGCACCCATTGCCTTTGACGCGGGGCCCAAGGGCAATCAGCGAGACATTCAATTGTTCAATTGGTACTACTCGCCTCTCATTTTCACTCAAAATAAAACTCATCCGATAGTATCTCACTTGGATCCTATCAAATTAGAATTTGCCTCTAGTTTGGACAGCGTAAACAATGGAAAAGGAATCAAAAAAACTCCTCTGCTGGTGAGTTCCCCATTGTCCCGCGCATGGAATACTCCTGTGCGCATCAACACCTCCATTGTTAGCTTAGATCAAAATTACTTTGAAGCCAATAAAAGCAATGGTTTTGTGATGGGAATGTTACTCGAAGGTTCATTTCCCTCTGCTTTTTTTGACGCTCTTCCACAAGCCATTAAGTCCGACCCGAACATTGGTTACAAAAGACAAAGTAATCCCACGGCCATGATAGTGGTAGGAGATGGTGATATCATCCGCAATGGAATCATGCCCGCACAGGAGGGCTTTGCCCCCCTTCCCTTAGGATATGACCGCTATGCCAAAAGTGTACTATATGACAACAAAGAATTTTTATTAAATTGTCTGAATTACTTAATGGATGATCAAGCGTTGATCAGTGTTCGGTCCAGAACTATCCAATTGAGAAAATTAGATGCCAAGAAAATTACACAACAAAAAACTTCCATTCAATTGGCCAATACCGCCTTGCCATTATTGGTGATCATTGTTGCTGGAATTGGACAATTTATCATTAGAAAGAAAAAGTGGAGTTGACTTATATGACAAAAAACAGAAAAAATATTGTATTAGTGGTAATCTTATGCATCATTGGAGGAGTTGCATTCTGGATGTATCAAAAAAAACATACCTCTAGCATTGCAGAAAATGAGTTCACTCAATTCGCCATAGAGGATACCGCAAGTATTCAAAAAATCTTTATAGCGGATCATGATGGGAATCAAGCACTGCTAGAACGAGATCCCCAATCCAGGCTCTGGAATTTGAATAAAAAATACAAAGCCAGAGAAGATGCCATTAAAAATCTCCTTCAAGTGATCCACCGTGTGCGAGTGCGTGGAAATGTGGCCAACACCGCTCGAGACAACATGATGAAGATCATGGCCACCTCCGGAAAAAAGGTAGAAATTTATACCACAGATCCCGAGGAACCAACCAAAGTATTCTACATCGGTCCCAACACTCCCGACCATTGCGGCACTATCATGCTTTTAGAATTAGACGGTGAAAAATCACCAGAACCCTACATCTGCCACATGGAAGGATTCACCGGATTCCTGAACCCACGCTTCTTTGCTGAGGAAATGGAATGGCGGTACACCGGGATATTTGACCATCCTCAATTGGATATCCAAAAAATTGATTTTCAATTCAACCAACCGCAATGGAACTACTCCATTTCATACGCCGGAGGAAATGACATTCGACTGGAGCAAAACGGTCTGAACATCCCATTGTTTGATACACTTGCGGTGAAAGATATTTTGCTTCGCTTTAAGAAAGTGCATGTAGAGTCCTACCGTACTTTTTTAAAACCCAATGCAGAGGACTCTATCCAGCGAACTCTCCCTCTTCTTCAAATTTCCGTTTTATCCAGCAGTGGCAAAACAGAAAGTGTAAAACTCTTTGCAAAAAGAGGGAAGAATGAAGTGCAAGATGATAAAGGAAATTGGAGTCCATGGGACCCTGAATATGCTTGGGCGCTCAATGATCGCAATGAAATGGGCTTGGCACAGCGCTATGTTTTTGATCCCATCAGCATTCCGCTTCCACAGCTGATCAAAAAGTGATTACGACCACTGATGAAGTATGATGGATGTTGCAATAGCGGCATTCAACGACTCGGCTCCTCCCCTACTACCAATCGTAACCTGATGTTGGACCCATGGTGCCGCTTCCTTTCTGATGCCATGCGATTCACTGCCAATGACCAACACAACGGGATTGGCTGGAATGGTCTTTTTAAGATCCTCCCCTTTCAAATCCGCTCCCCAAATGGGCAGGTTTTGATGATGTGCTTGAGAAAGAAAATTCGCCTCCTCATCGATGAATATCGAAGTATGAAACAAACTCCCCATGGTACTCTGTACCACCTTTGGATTGGTAAAATCTACACAATCGTTGGAAAGCACCACCTTTTTCCATCCAAACCAGTCTGCGCTGCGGATGATGGTTCCTAAATTTCCCGGATCCCTGATGCCATCCAAATACAGCACGTTTTCCTTGACGTCGGGACGTCCAAAAGTCTTCAATGCTATACAAGCCAAGTGTTCCGAAGGAGAATTTAGGGCAGAAATCTGTTGCATTTCAAGCACCGTAATGCACTCTGCGCCGGTATGCGTTTGCACCCAATTTTCATCCGTCGAGTACACCGATTGCACTTCC
Source organism: Flavobacteriales bacterium (assembly GCA_947464415.1). Classification (GTDB taxonomy): domain Bacteria; phylum Bacteroidota; class Bacteroidia; order Flavobacteriales_D; family Sanyastnellaceae; genus CAMCTV01. Next base: position 7,191 of record CANHWU010000096.1, on the reverse strand, counting down.
CAATCACTGGCCAATGCCTCTTCCACGCCTTTTTTGCCTTCTACTAAAAATAATCTGTCCGACAGACGAAACTTAGCTTGGTGGAGGGCTTTCAACCGCTTGATTTGTGCTTTGCTGATGGGCATTATTGGAATAAAAGTTTTGTAATGCGGCAAAGGTATCTTTCTTTTGCATTGTTGAAGCAAAAATGGAAATATTTCAGTTGGATACTGGGCTTGTTGATATTCACGGGCTGTTCCATCAGTAGTAAAATTCCTGCCGGCAAAAGCTACTTCAAAAATCATCGGATAGAAATTCATGATAACAATCCACTGAAGCCATTGGCTGTATCCCAAGATGAATTGTTGGGCGTTACCAAAATTAAACCCAATCGCAAACTCATTTTCTTTCGCTTGAACATGCGCATTAACACCTGGTTTGTTCCTCTAAAACCATTGGAAAGAAGTTTGATTCGAGCAGAAAAGAGATGTGAGAGAAAAAACCTAAGAAGAAGCTTGAAAGGGAAACCTGCCACTACTTGCAATAGTTTTTGGGGCTGGTTGGCCTATACTGTGGGTGAGCCGCCTGTGCTGCTAGATTCGTCAAAAGTGGAAAAATCTGCCACACAGATGCAAATATTGCTTCAGAAATCCGGATACTTTCAAGCCAAAGTGCGACCTGTTTACTCGTTTGGCATTCATCAAAGGTGGCTCAAATGGGATAAAAATGCTTGCAATGTAGTGTATCACATCTACAGCGGCCCCGCCTATCAAATTCAAAATATTGATTTAAAAATTGAAGACGAAGGATTGGCCGCATATAAAAAAGAATTACTCACCTCGCTATCTGACCTCAAAGGAAAAACATTCAACGTCAATGAGATTGATCAAAGGAGAGACGACATCACCTTGGTATATAACAATCGAGGATATTTTGAATTTACCAAAGACTACATACAAATTGAGGCGGACAGCACGGTAGGCAAAAACATGATTGACGTAACCTACAGCATCCGAAAGCAAATGGTGAATGTCAATGATAAAGAAGAAAAAATCAACCATAGAAAATACATCATCACCGAAATCGAAATTGATACTGATTACAACCCCCTTTCACTCGATACCCTTCAACATGACACCATTCAATATGAAGGGCTAAATATTTTGTATTACAAGAAAAATTATTTGAAACCCAAATTGATTGAATTCACCAGCACATTACAAAAAAATAAAATTTACGAAAAGAGAAGAATTGATCAGACCTACAAACGCTTTGGACAATTGGGGGTAGCTAAAAATGTGTACATTGAATTGCAGCCCTCACAAAACAAACTTTCCGATGGCTCATACCCGATGAAGGCCAAGATCAATATCAATCAAGCCGAAAGACAAACACTTTCCATTGTGCCTAAGGTAACCAATCGCTCGGGCTTTGCGGGTGTTTTTGGCAACTTAGTGTATCGACACAAAAACTTACTGGGAGGAGCGGAAAATTTAGAGGTGAAGGTATTGACGGGATTCGAAGCCTCGCAGCTCATTGGTAATTCCGATAATAATGCCAATAACGCGGAAAATCAAATACAGAACAATTTCCAATTGAACACTTTCGAGGTAGGGCCTCAAGTGGCCATCACCTTGCCCAAGCTCTTTCCTTTTCCCTATCATATCAGCGGCAAAAGTAGCGAGCCCAAAACCACCATTCAAGCTACTTACAATTATCAAAAACGACCTGACTACGAACGAACACTCACCCAAATCAGTGCCGATTGGTCATTCATCGAGAATCCGGATCTTGTCTCTCGATTCAACATTGAGTGGGCAGAATTTAGCGTCATTAAAATTGATAAATCTGCCGCATTTGAAGAATACATTGAAAGCTTTAATGATCAATTCCTCGCCAACTCCTATCAAAATCACTTTATTGCCGCGTCAAAAATTGGTTTCAGTGTGAATACACAAAAATCGAAATTCGAAAAATTCAATTACTATTACCAAGGGATTTTACTCGAAGGAGCCGGTAATGCGCTCAGAGGTATTTTTAATGTCCTGCCAAACACTGAAAAAGATGAGTTTGGAAGTTATGAAATCCGTGGAATTCGTTTTGCTCAATATGTCAAAACAGAACACGACATCAGAATATTTTTCAGCGCAGACGAGCGCAATACCATCGTAAATAGGGCTTTCATTGGGGTAGCTGCCCCCTTAAAAAATCTTGAATCACTGCCTTTTGAAAAGAGTTATTTTGTGGGAGGTTCTAATGGCATTCGTGCATGGCAAGCCAGGACATTGGGATTAGGATCATTCCAGGACACGATTAACCAAATTTCGTTCAACAACATTGGCGATATCAAGCTCGAGTACAATTTTGAATATCGCTTTAAAATCACCAAAAAATTGCAACCGGCTTTGTTTGTAGATGCCGGCAATATTTGGTTAATGCGGAATGACCCCTCCCGACCCAACTCTCAATTTGATTTCAAACATTTCTATCAAGAGATCGCCATCGGTGCAGGAGGGGGGATGCGTTTTGATTTCGACTTTTTCATTGTCCGATTGGACATGGGATTTCCCCTGAAAGATCCCCAAAAAGTAGAGGGCGAAAGATGGGCTTGGCAGCCCAAAACGCAGTACAATCAATTTGTCAAAAAATACTTCAACGATGACCAAGGTTATCGCTTCAAAGGAGTATTGAACTTTGGAATTGGGTTTCCGTTCTAAACTATAGCGCTCAGACCCATTTTCTGCCTTTTGATCAAATAAGTCTGCAAAATTTCATTGTATCCGGCTTGAATATCCACTTCCATCCAATCAATTTGATATTGGCCACATTTCAATGCCAAGGCGGACTTCCACTCTTGCATTTTGTGGAGATATTGCTCTTTGTAGGCAGAGGGATTTAATTTCACCTCCTCCAGTGTTTCAGGATCGATGAAAGTATATGGACGATTTTCCCACTCAAACTTCATTTCTTTACTGGCATCAACGGTGTGGAAGATCACTACTTCATGTTTGTTATAGCGCAAATGTTGTAATGCATTGAAGAGGTCTTCTGTATGGGCGTTGTTCTCAAACATGTCTGAGAATAAGATTACCAATGAGCGTCTGGGTATTTCCTCCGCCATTTGATGTATGCTTTCAGAGAGCTGCGTGGTCAATTGCAACTGATCCTTCATGGATGACAATGCCTCTTCCAATTGAGCAAAAAGCCTCCTCACATGCGCATCAGAAGTAGCGGCCTTGGTAGTACTGGTGATACGCTGATCAAAGAAACTCAAACTAACGGCGTCCCTTTGTCTTCTGAATAGCTCTATCAAAGCTGCACTTGCGTAAATGGAGAATTTAAACTTATTCCAATTTTTGCTTTCCGGATGCACGCCATGTGGAAAAGTCATGGAGGAAGAATGATCCATTAAGATAAAAGAACGCAAGTTCGTTTCCTCATCATAGCGTTTGAGAAACATCTTCTCTGTTCTAGCCAACAATTTCCAATCTAAATGACGCAGGCTATCCCCGGCATTGTACAAGCGATGCTCTGCAAACTCCACACTGAACCCATGGAAAGGACTTTGGTGCATGCCGGTGATAAAACCCTCCACCGTTTGCTTGGCGAACCACTCAAGAGAGCCCAATTGCTCGCCTATATTTCTATCTATTTTGATGGGCATTGCTCAAAGGTCTAAATAAAGTGGGAATAAAAAAAATTGGTAACCTTTTTTTAATCATTTTGACATATTCAGTTGCGCTCTCGAGTTTCTATTTGTAAAAAAAACGAGATGAAAACCCCTTGGAAAATTCAAATTGAGTGGGAGGGCGAAACCCAGATTTTTTACACCCGGATTCGACAGATGGTACGCTGCAACGCACTCGAAAAAATCCAGCTCGAGAATGGCACAGAGTGGCCATTGGAGAACATTGTCAAAATCAACGACATCGCATTTTGAGCGTAGTTACGCAATATTTTTTGCCGACTTAACAAAACCGTTTTATGTAGGCAAGAGAAGAGCGGTTCTTGTAAGCTAAGAATCGCCACCTTTGATTTTACTTTCCTTACCAGAATGCAAGCCCATTGGACAGGGATCCATTAAGCCACTTTTTGTGAATGAATACCATCCAGTGCACACATAACCTCCCCTGTGATTTCATGCAATGCGCTATTTTATATCGCGGCTCTTTTTATTTGATTTTCAGTGGTTTTAGATTATACTTGCGGTATATAAGGTGTGTATACAATAATGTTACCAGCTACTGCCTTTTTGAATAAGATCTCGTACTAGCGGTGAGTATTGGTAGGATCTATCACGAAGCCCTGTGCGAGTCCACTGGAATGTTTTGTTGATCAGCACGAGATTCTATAAAGGCGCATCTGGTAACATCGGCTGTAATGCAACGCTGTCGAATTTTGTTATATTTGCTTTAGAGACTTCTTGCGCGCTGCATCAAGCCTCTGGGCGTTACAGGCAATAAAAGAAAATACATATGAGTTATATTTTTTGGAATAATTTTATCGACACTTGGAGAAATTTACCTCCGAACGAATACTTAAATCATCGTCCGTTAGCCCCATATAATCTTTTGCTTGATTGGACTAATCCAAATCTATTACCACTCTATGGAACGCCTAATCGGGGAGATTTAAGTTTACAGTACTTACCAGAACCGTGGTGGGGAAACAATGGAAATTATCCATTGGAAAGCGTTGTTTTAAATTATAATCCAGCAGGGCTGAGCGATAATTATTATCAAAATAATGCTCAACAGCATTTTACTAATTCAAGAGCGTTATTCGGATTTCATAATTATTCTGATTTTGTAAATAATGAAGTTTTAGTGAGATCACGAAGATTTCCTGGAAAATATACCTTTCATTATTCAAATCGTGCAAATAGAGTATTTGATTCTTTAACTAGGAATGGAATACCGCTTGCAGGAAACAATCTTGAGAATCATTTAAGTATTGAACTTGCTCCCTGGTATACGCCAAATTCAAATTTAATTTTGCCCTACATAATGCTTAATGCAGTAAGTGTTTACAATAACTGTATAATGTTTGCCGCTAACGAATCTAGACGAATTATAAATCCTATACTACGAAATAAAGTTATAATAAGAGCATCTAGGGATTCAATATTAGGAGTTTTGCCTTCATTTGGACCGCACATAATAATATATGATCAGACCACTGCATCCGGAAATGGTAGATGGTACAAGTTTATTTTAAATAGAATACCTGATGTTGAATTTATATGCATATGGGGTCCAAAATCCAGAAACGATTTCCCTCCTAGTTCTGATTTAGACATTATATTGAATGCCCTTTAAAACTACCTGTAACAGCGTGTAGGCAAAATTGCCTTGCCGCAGGCGCAACACAAGTCAACATCGCCTACACGCAAACCGTTAGTAGCAACCGTAAAATACTAGAGTAATAAAAAGACGAATGACAGAAAATACAAAATCAAGAATAAGGACAAATCCTATAGCCAACCTTTGTATTGTAAATAATTCAACACCAGTGGTTGTTTTTGGGAATATTGAAAAATCGAAAGTTGCGACACTTGGTATAAATCCGAGTAAAAACGAATTTCTTGACAATTTAAATGCTCTACTAAGTGGAGATCAAAAAAGATTTGAGACATTAAATTCATTAGAGGCTTCTGACCTTTCAAACTTGACTGACATTCAAGTAAAAAAAGTTTATGACGCTTGCATTGGTTATTTCAAGAAGAATCCATACAGAAAATGGTTTGACCAACTTGAAAATAACATACTTGTAAAATTCAATGTTTCATACTACCGAGACACAGCTTGCCATTTAGATGTTGTTCAATGGGCGACTGACCCAATATGGAGAAACTTAGACCAAAATGTAAAAGACACTTTAGTTAGAAACGACATAGGATTTCTTGAGACACAACTTTGTGAATACAGAATAGAAATTTTATTGATAAATGGTAATACTGCGATTGACATTTTCAGGAAATATTTTAAACCAACATTAATAAAACAAACTACATTAAATGTTAATGATGATAACAAAGTGGAAACTTGTAAAGTTTATCAATTTGAGTTAAAGCTATGCGACAAAATAATTAAGGCCTATGCATGGAGTAAAAATCTTCAATCATCAATAGGACTGACCAATAAAATGAAAAATGAAATATCAAACTGGGTGGGTCAACAATACATCCGCAAAGAATGAAGAAGTATAATTCGTAAACACCTTTTATAAAACACGTAAAATTTAAATTAAATTCTAATGAAAATTCAACTCAATCATCCGGGACCCCAAAAGCATTTTAAGATAGGCAAAGGTTATATAAACATCGGAAATAGTGTTATAGTTCGTGAATGGAATGGTTTTGTTAGGAATAACGATAAAGGTCATTACAGAAAGTTTATACAAAACCAAGGTTATTATGTAAATGGATTAAACGATTCAACTCCTATAAAAGAAGATTTATATTTCTGGGGAGAATGGGAAGGAAATTCTTTTTTTCAACGATTCCTACAGAAACCAAATGACCCTAGAATTATGCCTAATGGCATACATAAGCCTTTTCATTCTATTGCGATTAGAGGGAATCAAAATACAGATCCTTATATTTTTGGTGATGATTTTAAATACTGTGTCTGTAAGCAAAAAGGACAATTATGCAATCTTGTTATAGACGATCTCATATTGTTTGGTTCTGTTTATCCTCAACTCGGTAAATTTTATATTGACACCGTATTTGTAGTTAAAAGCAATATGTTGTCGACAAATATACAAGCCACAGGTGGCGCAGGCTATTCTCAAGTTTATAGAGAGGAAACTTTAGAACAGCTTGTGGAATACTTACACCCTATCACCCGTACCGTAAATAATAATAAAATATACAATAGTAAAACATGGTGGGACGACAAAGACTATTTCAGTTTTGTACCATGTAAATTGAGCCCCAAAAACAATGGGTTTGAAAGATTATATATAGAATTGAATAATCCTAAATTTAATCTTTTGACTAATCCTACTGGAAAATCATTTTTAAAAAGATGTAATTTAACTTCACAAGACCTTTGGAAAGAAATTGTCCAATTATGCATTGAACAGAAATTTAATTTGGGTGTAAGATTTGACGAGCCAATATTCAATAATTGTTTACAAAATGTAATTGAAGAAAACGGCAGCTACTAACAGCGTGCAGGCGCCATAGCCCTGCCGCAGGCGCAACAC
>CANHWU010000095.1 GCA_947464415.1 Flavobacteriales bacterium | reverse complement strand
TTTTGAACTAACTTTTTAAAAGAAATGAGGGACATCAAAATTATTTCATTGGGAGAAAATTGTCTTATCGATGAAATATTGAAAGACTTCAAATTACGAAAAGAAACTTTTCCTTTTGGAAGTGGGAGATTCAACATTGAGTATATACTATCCATTTGTAAAGATGATTTTAAAAACCTCCTGAATACTCAATACCTCCGATATGCAGAAGTGGAGGGAATTAGAGTAGTTAAGAATTCATTTTATTCATCTCAAAACTCCATCTACCATTCAACGGTTTGTGATGATGTAGAATTTACCCATCATGATCTATTTCAGCCAAAAATAAGGGAATCCCTAGAACGTAAAATTCAACGCTTTCAAATGGCTTTGGAAAATCCACAAGATTTTGTGTTCATGTATTATTACAGATACAGTGATTTTCGAAACAGTGTTTCCCTTATTGAAGAGCTAAAGAAGTGGATAGCGTGGGTTGAAAACAAATCAAAACAAAAACCAAGAGTTGTTTTGATTAGCCAAGAGTTAATTGATAATCGTAGTCAAAGGAGGGTGAAAGTTAAAAAACATGATTGGGGTTTGGAAGCGACTCTGCACACTTTAGATATTTGGACAGGGCCTGAGCAGTGGTCAGCTCCCCAAGACAGGGATTTGTTTGATGAATTGTTAAATGCAAATACTACTCTACAATTCATGTACGGAGAGGATTGGTTTTTAGAGAAAATAAGGAGAAAGATTCAGAAAATACGAGACCAATTTAATCAACTAAAGTTCAGGATAAAAGCGATAATAAAAAAATTGTTACACCCCACCATTAGAGATCAAATCCAATAGCAATATCCTCTCGCTGTTGGACACAAGAGGGATTTTTGCCCTGACTATCAAGGTATTTCAATGCAAATTGCGCAATATCATTGTTGTTCCATTGATTCATATTACAATCAAAAATTTTCAAAAGCGCCTGTAAATCTATGGCCGAGAGTGCTGCTCTCTTATCCGCGTCGTATAGGAATACCGAAATCACCGCCAAGGAAGCGAGAGACGGTTTGCTCAATTGATGCCTTAACTTAGGGTCGGCATCGATCAGATTCCAAATGGCGGGAAGCAAAGAAGAGGAAGAGGAGTAGTTTTCATACTTTTCAATGGCGTTTTTTATACACACCCTCAAATCATGTTCATCCCAGGGTTTGGCGACGTAACGATAAATCTCCCCTTTGTTGATCGCATTGACTACCGCCTCTATATCGGCGTATCCTGTCACGAGAATTCTAACCGCTCGCGGAAAATCAGGCAGAATCATTTCAAAAAATTCTACTCCAGAAATATCCGGCATCTTTTGATCCGATAAAATTACCTGCACTTCATTTTCATTCAAATAGGCCACCGCTTCCTGAGGAGAGGTGGTGGTAAATACTTCATATTCTCTCCTGAAAATGGCTTTAAAAGCTACCAAATTCAATTCCTCATCATCGAGGTACAGTATTTTTACTTTATCATTCATTGGGTGTAACATTTGGATTTTTCTTAGGTAATGTAATTTTGAAAGAGGTACCAACTCCCCATTCGCTATCAATATCTATCTTACCACCATGCTCTTGAATAATGCCCATGACGATAGATAATCCCAAACCAGTACCCTCGCCCACTTGCTTTGTAGTAAAAAAAGGATCAAAAATCTTTTTGCGGATCTCCTCTTTCATACCCGTTCCATTGTCTTTGATCTCCACAATGATGGCATCCAAAGATTGAGAAGAGCAAATATCAATTCGACGGTCATGATTCTGCCTACCCTCCATCTTGGTAGCATGGATGGCATTGGAGATGAGATTCATCAACACTTGATTGAGTTTTCCCGCATAGCAAAGAATAGGAGGGATGGTTGTATCCAACTGAGTATTTACGACACATTCTTTAGAGGTAATATTTTTCATTACCATAAGAGTAGAATGAATGCACTCATTGATATCGGCTAACACTAGAGCGTCATGGTCCATTCTAGAGAATACCCGCAGTGACTTCACTATTTCCGCCGTTCTTCTCGAACCCTCCTCAATTCCACTTAATAGCTGTATAATTTCTTGTTGAAGGTAGTCTACATCAAGTGACTTATATTTCTGTTGTAATAAAAACCAATGCTGTTGTAGATCCTCAACAGAGTGAGTAGGATTGATTTCGTGCAGCACCGACATGATTTCCTCGATATCCCTTTTAAGCGGTTGGACATTAGACTGCACAAAGTTGACCGGGTTATTGATTTCATGAGCGATCCCCGCAGTCATTTGACCCAGGGACGCCAGCTTCTCGGATTCCACGAGTTGTTTTTGGGTAAGTTGAAGATTGGAGAGGGTTTGCTCAAGATGGAGGTTGGTATTTTTAAGTTCTTTGGTTCTTTCCTCCACTTGTTTTTCAAGGATAGAATTCTGTTCATTGATGAGCCGTTGATTTTCCTGCATCATGGTCATGGCTTGTCCTTGAGCAATTTCATTTTCTTTTTTCAGGATATTGATACGATCAGCGAGGGCAAGAGAGAGGAGGATGGCTTCGATTATAACTCCAACAGGTAAAGCATAAATTGTAAATTGATTGTACCCCAATAATCCAAAATCCTTCAGTGCGAAAACCGTAACTCCGATTAAAAATGAACTGAACGCAAGCAAGAAATAAAGAGCTGGTCGATAGCCTGAGGACCTCACCTTAAAAGCACCTATCAATAGCAATATTGAAAGTGATGCATTGACATTGATCAATTGATAAGACCAATTACTTTTTCCAAAAAAAATCAATACAAAAGCTAAAACATAAGTCGACAACGATATGTTTGTGATTTGAAATATCCAACTCGAAAACTTCCTAAGCTGCAAAAATTCTCTTGAAAACAATATGGTAGAAACTCCGCTTAATACACCAAAAATTTGAACCGCACTTAAATCTATTAATGTGTGTTTGATCCCAAAATAATGTGACTGGCCAAACAGAACAAATTGAGTTAAGCCAGTTAGTAAAATAAAAATCACGTACAGTAAATAAATTCTATCTCTGGCAGTAACGTAAATAAAAAGATTGTAAAGAATAACCGTTAGAAGAATTCCTAGAAATACAAAAAAGAAATTCTCTAACTCATTATTCCTTTGGCGAACTTCTGAATAATTACCCAATCTAAATGGAACAAAAAGTTGGGTACTCGACTTAAAAGCTGCAACTATAGTATCGTATCCTAAATCGTTTTTTAATATTCTTGAATAGCCTAAATCTAGGCATTCAAGAGGAATTCTTCTTTTCTTGTAATACGCAAAGAAGAATACTGAATCAATAGTTGGGTTATTGATTGATAAGACAAGCTGTGAGGATGGAATTGAGGTTATTCGGATAAACCAAAAATCACTTGATACACCAAAATTCACGAAATTCGAATCAATAACCTCTTTAAAAGTTACCTTTGAATCTGAAAATTCACTTTGGTTTCTCAAAGAATTATCAGAAATCTCTATTTTTTGAGCACTGCATTGATAATAGATTAAAGTAAAAAACAACAATAAGGCTCCGATTCTCATAATTGAAAATGTATTTTTAAATTTCTACCTCTCGAGCTATACTCTTTGACAAAACACTTCTTCTCTCTTAATTCGTTTATTTTAATCCTTTCCTCTTCTTTGGCATTGGGTAAGTTAATTTTATCTTCCAAAAAATTTATTGTACTCATCCACCTCTCATCAGGAAAAGGGAATTTTCCTTCTTTGCCCAAGTTTTTATATGGCAAGAAACCAAATTCATCAGCAAATCTTGAAACAAAAGGAGAGCAAAAAGTAAAAACCAGCTTCGGCGCTAGAAAAGCACTTACTGCAATCGAAGTTCGAATAATATGCTCACTTCCGAGACCCAATCCCGCTACCAATCTCGAATTCCACAAACCAGCTATTTCCAATATACCTCCATTATTTTGAGCCAAAGAATCTAATTCTGGAAAAACTCTACTTTCAATAGGAGCTAAAAAAGACTGTACGGGTAAGGAATCTATTCCATTCCAAAGATGAATCCTAGATCCACCATAACATAACTCTCCGTCAATTGATTCTGCAACCAATAAATACACGCTATCCAAATTTTGCCAATAGTCATACCCTTCTGAAAGCTTTACACCATTATGCAACAAAACCTCTTCATGCCCTCTAATATACTTCTTAACCGTAGATTGGTCGTCGCAAGCCTTCGTGATTCTTAGACGAACTTCGCTAATCTCACTCACCACTAATTTGATTTTTGAACTTTAAAGTTGGGTCCAATAAATAGCGCCCTCCAGCAACTTTATCGCCAAGAAAGATAGCACGCACAGCACTAGCGACATTACCTCCTCCGGCCAATACATCACCACCTAGTTGGGGCCAAGAATTAATAGATTTACCTATTTCAGAGAACGAAAATTTCGATCTCTCATCCGCACCATTAAAATCGCAATAATCAGCTATAATGAGTATGGCCTTTTCAAGGATCTCCTCCTTAGACAAATGAGAATACTTGCTTAATGTCCATGAAAAATCAAAGTTCCTATCATTGTATAATTCAATATCAAGCATACCACGGTCACTTGTATGCATCAAAACAGGTATTCTTTTAAATTTCGCCTCTTTTCTCAAAAGTATCTTTGTGAAAATTGAATCACATTCATCTATAACCATATCCAACGGACCTTCTATGAATTGTTTGACATTACCTTCATCTATAGGGCAATTCCAAATTGAAAAATCTAAAAATGGATCTTGTTCCATGGCAAATTGATAGGCAACCTCAACTTTTGGAACTCCCACAGAATAAACACCACTATCGATTCTGTTCAAATTACTGATTTCAACAGAGTCAAAATCGGCAATTCTATACTTTCCTGCAAGACCTTCGAGAATCATAGCCTTTAAAACTGACATTCCCACTGACATTCCTACAATAGCGACTTCTTTGCCAAACAAAAGCTCTTGCTCAGCGTGGTTTATCTTGTACTTATTCCTTAAATAACGTACAGATCTGAAAATATTCGAATTGAAAGTTACTAGCAGAGAATTTCGCCATGGAAAATAAATGAATACTGATTCTTCAAAATAATATTTATTAGCAATGCATATTTTTCTTTCAAATCCGAAATTCCGGCGACCCAAAGAAATCTGATTTTTATCCCACTCTTCAATCTGATTTTCTGTTAAATCAAATATCCCTACTCCATACTTGATTAAATCATTTATAGCCTTCTCCTCATCGCCTACTGCAGGATTAAATATTCTTATCTTCTGGTTTTCTTCCACAAGCCGAATCTACATCTCCAAACCTAAAATTTCGATTCAGAAAAATTAAAATATTAACCCAAGTTCGTTCATTTTAATTATTTTCGAATAACCTTATAACTATGAAAGAATTAAAAAATTCAACTGCACCAAAAAGTTCTAATAAAATTTCCATTCCTAATTGGGATGATGTCTCATACGAAACGATAAAAGATTTGTGTGCTTCAATTAACCAAGACCATATTGAGTATTCTAAACGATTCCTTGAAAAAGCGGGCTATATCAAAGAAATTGGATTTGGCAATCATATTGCGCAAACTATGCAATTAGCGATTGAGGCCGAAGCTTTGAACCAACCTGTGGAATCCGAATATAAAAAAATAGCATTTGAAAAACATATTGAAGAGATCAATGAATTTTATTCAGTTTTCGAACTCAATAAAGGTGAATTCATTGAAGTAGATAACAACATTGAAACAATATTAGGGCTTTCAATTTCCGAATTTACTATTCCTAATCTTTTTGGTTTAAATCCTGCCTTCCCGTTATATCATGCTAATGATGTTTCACATGTCATTCGTTGGGCTGGGATTGCATATGCAGTTCTTGATTTCCCAGGAATTGAAATACATCCTAATAGAGAATATTATAAAGTGTCATTTCGAATCAATACAGAAAAAAGTAAATTAGCACATATTAAAGAAAAAAAATATGTAACGCTTGAAAAAAAGTGTTTTCTTAAAATAAACTCTGAAAACCTAAATTTTAAATTTCCAAGATACCATTTTGATAAATGGAACGTATTTTCAGCAGAAAACTTTGAATTTGTTAAACCTACATTTATATCAAATAATATTCAAAGTACCATATTAAACACCTTATCTTATCTGTTAAATGCAGCAATACTCGATATTTCTCCGAAATACCTATTAATGCTTAACGAGCGTCGGACTTATGATCGAAATAAGGAAATCGCAAATTCAATCAATCAAAAAATAAAAAGTCGTACAAATTCTAATTTCGAATTTACAGAAAATCAAATTGCAGATTATTTCTCAAAAACAATAAGAGGAAAAATAACGAATATGGCAATTAAATGGGACAAAATTGGCTCGTACGGTGAAGTCGTTTCGGAACAACAAGCTATTACAATTGCGCAGCAATTTGGGCTGTTACCTATTCCCGACAAAATTCTTGACACTATATATAATTGCATTTCATTCGAATAAAATTCCCCCCTTTCGAAAATTTCGAATACCGGCCCTGGCCGGTTTTTTTGTGCTCACCTTTGCACAAACATTCAAACTCAATAACTAAATTTTAATCTATGATTCGCTATCCTAAAATCCGTGAGTTCAGAATCCTTCATGATCTCAAACAAGAATTTGTCGCCGACCAACTCGGTATCTCCCAACCGGAATACAGCCGACTCGAAAACGGTTTCAGAAAAGCTCGCCTCGAAGATTTTAAAACCCTCGCTAAAGTGTATGACGTCTCCATCAACGTCCTCATGCTCCGTGAAGAAGAACATTACTACGAAAAACCCAAAAGAAAATCTACCTCCTCCCCCTTTCAAGAAGAACATCTCTCCCAACTTTTAGAGCAACACCAAAAAATCCTCCAATACCTCCAGCAATCTCACCTCCAATCTCATCAAATCATCCAACAACTCATCCCTCCACCCTCTCATTGATTCCTCAACCCCCTGCTTTAATTGCACGAAGAGCCCTCCGCAAAGGGCTCTTCTTTTTTCGCCCACGATGAATAGGCCTTCCCTCATCCCTAGTTAACCATTGTACCTTTCAAACCAATCTCATTTTTAACCAATTCTCCTTCTCTCACCCCTTTTTATTGATTCTATAAGCTGCTTTTTCAACATTTTTATGTCTGATTATCAGTTACTTAAAAACTTTTTCAACATTTTCTGTAACCTTTATGCTACCCCTCTCGTTAAAGCCTATACAAACAACAACAAATCAAAAAGTGATGAAAAACGCCAACAACACCAACAAAGTATTAGTAGTGACAGCCAATCCAACTTTCGCTACTGATGTTAAAAATCATCTCGCTCATTGCGATGTCCTTACCACAGATAGCGCAACGGTTGCCTTTGGTCTTGTTCTTCCCGAACAAGTTCAAGTGGTAGTGGTGGATCAATATCTTACTGACGGAACAGGTGCCAACTTCTTGGCTTCTTTAACCCTTGCCTTCCCTCAAGTAAAGAGCGTATTTGTTGTCCAAAATGAAACCGATATGAACTGGGTGGAATTGGTCAACCTAAGCCGTCCCTTCCACGTTCAAACCCTTCCTGTGAACATGGAAGAATTAACTTCTACCGTCAATGCTGCAGTAGAAATGTACCAAAACGAATTTGAAAAAGAGCAAACTTTTGAAGAGCTTAGTTTGAAGAATCAACAATTTGAATTCTTATTGCGTCAAAGCTTGCTTTCTTAAGGAATCTAAAGGGAGTGATGACCCTTTAGGTATGTTGTTGTTTGTTGTTTTAATTCAAGGCGGCCTTTTGGTCGCCTTGTTTCATGGCAAAATAATGCTGTGACAAGGATGCCATTAAAGCCGAAAAACTGTCCATCGCCGCCTGTGTTTCTTCTGATATCTTCTCCTTTCGCAATCGCAATACCAACAATCCGTACAACGCCTGCAAACACATTTCTACCTCATTGGTGCCAAAACCCTTGGCGCGTGCAGCATACATTTCCATGTTAGGCCTGGCCTCATTGTAAAATTGAATATACTTGGGATCTTTCCACACCTTCAGCAAAGTTTGATGCAAATAGGTCAATTCATTCATCATCTCCTCTAAAACAGACAAATGACCTTTGGTTTCCACCCGCTCTGAGCGCATATCCTGAATCAACTCTTTGAACCACTTGCGCTCTTCTTGGAAGCTCGCTTCATCAGGAACATAGGTTCTAATAAAACCCTCTAACGTATCAATATCAAAATGCACAGCACGCAACAAATCCTCCATCTGCCACATGAAAAGCAGGTACTCCGCGGCTCCGTTCAAATATTTTTGTCGAGCTAATAACATTACTTCTTGGCCTTTTCTTGCTGGTATTCTTGATTCAATCCAGCCAACACCTCAGCCGTAACGTTGAAAGCCGGATTGCCATGCAATACGATGGGAATTCCTTCTTGATAATTCAACACAAAATCAATGTTCTTCTCTAACGAAAAATGCTCCAAATACTGCTTCACTCGATCATTCAACTCCTTCATCATGGCTTCTTTCTTGGCCGCAATATCGCCTGACATTTTGGCCTCTATCTGCTGAATCTCTCCCTCCAACTGAGCCAATCTCTCTTCCACTACCCTCGCCTCGTCCTCCGGTAATTGCTTGCTTTGCGCATATTGGATCAACTCTTGCGCCTCTTTTTCACGCTTGGCATACTCCCTCTGAAACTCCGCATCGGCCCCTTTAAGATTATTCTGTAATTGCGCTTCTTTATCCTTGATAAATTGATAATTGGAATTAATACTATCGCCATTGATATAGGCCACCACCGCTGGTTTTACATTAGCAGTGTCCAAAAACGCAGAAGCTACCGGAACATCTGCTGGAACGGCGTTTTCACTGGAGGGAGCAAAGTGAAAATACATCCACCCCATGATGATAAATTGAAGTACAAAAACTCCAGTAATGATAAATTCTTTTTTCATGACTCTTGATTGAATTGATGAATATCCTGATGCATTTGGTGCATCCTCTCCATTATCCCTGGGATCAGTTGAGGAATCATCGCCAATTGAAGTTTTTGCAAATCAACTTCTTCTTTGTCCCATTTGATGGACTGCTTGCAACGACCTCCCTCAAACTCCACTATCCATTTACCATTGTAATCATGGATCACAATCCGCAAATGGGGATGAGGTATTTGTGCTACCAAACGCATAATATGGGAGCGAATTTATATCAAGTTAGAGCGTTGGACTGCGATAATTTCTTAATTCTTCTAACAATCACCAATGCCAATAAGGTAAAACTGACCGCAATATACCCCACTACATTGTAATGTTCCAATGGAGCAAATTCATTGGGTTGCACAATGATTAATCCTGCTAAGATCGCACTAGTGCCGCTGGCTAAACTCTGTGCCGCGGAGTTGAGACTCATAAAACCGGCGCGTTGTTGTGGTTGAACCACTGCTGAAATGATAGTGTTCGCCGGAATCATCCTACCTGAAATAAAAATGAAAAAGAAACCCGCTATGGACAATACCACCGCCAAAGGCACCGCAGGAAGATGCGTATTCAATAACATGGTAACACAGGACATGAAAGCGAAAATGGTAAACATCCTGAACCGTCCCCAACGATCCACTGATTTTCCTATGGCCACCCCTGAAAGCACCGTGGCCAGACCTCCCACGATGTAGATGTACTTGATTTGATCTTGTCTCAAGCCCACATTATTGATCATGTAAGGCGTTAAAAAACTGATCACTGTAAACTGCCCCAACACCAGCAAAACCGTGAACAATAGCGCATTTCTTTGTGGTACAGATGCCAACACTCCTTTGATGGTGGCCAAACGATCAAATGGCGTGGATGACTTCAAATGATCTTTCATGGCGGGTATCCAGCGATAAACCATCATCCAAATCACTGCGCTCAAGCTACTGATGACATAAAATGGAACATGCCAATTGCCATCAAACGTATCCACTAAAATCAATGCAATGGGTACTCCTAATACAGAGGCGAGGGAAAAAGACATGGTAATCCACCCCATGGCTCTGCCTCTGCGTTCAAGCGGGATCAAATCTCCAACAATCGACATCACCAAACCTCCCAATAATCCTCCTGTTAACCCTGTCAACACTCTTGTTCCTATAAAGAGAAGATAATTCAATTCTGGCCATGCTGTGTTGGGAACCACCGCTGACGATAGCGTCCCA
>CANHWU010000094.1 GCA_947464415.1 Flavobacteriales bacterium | reverse complement strand
CAAGCATAGTGGTTGTACCCGGCTGGGCATGCAAAGGAATCGATGTAAACTTTAATGTCATTTAAATTATCCATAATTATATCGTTAATTGAACGATACAAAAATGAAATGTCACTTTGTAGTGTATTTACAAAGTAATTTTTATTTCAAAAAAACTTAAAAAAACCGATCATGGATAGGTATACTCCACCGCTTTGTCTTGCTGATCATTCACAAACACTTTGATTTTATTAGTCAGAGGACTTCTAAGCGGTTTTAAATCAAATGCCAATTTTTCTACTTTCAAAGCGCAACAATTTTCCTGATAAGCATGGTGCTCCAATAGAGCGATTAGCATCTGAAATTCTACCTTTTTTTCACTTTCCGTTTCGCTGAGTGTTAATACCTAGAAACATTAAAAACCGCCAACCTCTTTCAATATCCCGAAAGCGGAGTAATGACCATACCAAAGGCAAAAATGGTTAACACCAAAGCCATTCCAATTAAAAAATCGATAGAAAATAATTTGTTCTCAAAAGACTTATACCATTTTTCTTTTTCATTGAACTTTCTATAACTCCTGAAATCCTCTGACATTCGCTGATAGGGATTTTTCCATTTGTTTCTAAAAACAAGCAGTGCAATCATCATGAGCAAGCCTGCTAAAACAACACCAGAATACAATGATTCTTCATAAATACTCGATGACTGGGTCATAGAAACATATAGCGCGACCATCGCAGCAAATAAAAATGACGAAACACCAAAATATCTCCTCACATGCTTTTTTGCTTCCTTGTAATGACCATTCAAAACAGCGGGCTCTTCTTTTTGATTCGGAAGATCTACTCGAGCAGGTTTATTTCCTTTGATCGTAGTATCCTTCACCCCATGCATTTTCAGATCGGCATTTTCAGAAATGCGCTCAACCTGTTCAGATACAAAAGGCATTGAACTGGCCTCATTAGTGATAAATACAACGTCAGAATGAATGTCGATAGCTTCACGGCAATTATTCTCAGACATTGCTGAAATCACTGGCGATTGAGGAGAAACTGTAGGCTCATGTTTATTTTCCCAAAAATGACCATGGGTGTATTTCCTTTGTTGGAATCCACAGCTTGTAAAAGCCAAGCACCCAACAAGGCAAAGAACCCAACAAAAACAAGTTGTATATTTCATTTTCTGATACTAAAAAAAAGTGAATTTGAATAGAATCAATGTTGAATCTCCACCAGTCGCTTCAAAGTTCCGCTTGAAGAGACCAATTGGTACAATCCGTTGCTCCAACTCGTTGTATGGAACAACTGAGTGGAGGTAGCGGGAATCATCGCAATACATGCGCCTCGCATGTCATATACTCGAATGCTCTCATCTGGAGCATTCTTCCATTGAATAGTCAGCATGTCATTCGCTGGGTTGGGGAAAATCGTAATCGAAGCATTGAGTGCTTCCTCTACTCCGGAAATGGTCTCGCCATGGCATTCGCAATTGGCATCTACCACATCGTTGATGGTATTTGCAAGTGAATCATCGCATGGACTTCCGATCATTAAGCAATTACCATTACTGACATTGGCATCTACATTATAATTACATGCTAAAGAATCCATACATCCATATACCATCACTACTCCCAAACATTGACAATCATTACCCACCATATCGCCTGTGGTATTCGGATCTCCATCATCGCACAAATCTCCTACCATCAAGCAACCTCCATCTTCCACATTGGCAAACACATCGTAGTTACAAGCCAGAGGATCCATACAACCGGAAATAATCAACGTTCCTTCGCAGATACAAGAGTCATTGTAAACGTCGTTCATGGTAAACATGACGCCATCATCACATGCACTGCCAATCGAAAAACAAACGTCGCTGATCACCGCAGATGGATTGTAGTTACAAGCAGTAGAATCCATACAACCCGATTCTAACACCAAATTATAATCTGCCGTTGCGACATAGCGCGCAGTTACGTTTCCATTGAACAATGAATAGCCGAAATTACCCGCTACGTATATCTGAGAATTATTGGCTGCAATCGCATTGATCCAACTGGTCGCTCCCAAACTTCCATCCGCTCCTAATTCAGTCCATTGGTTGTTGTAATACCTCGCAACAAATCGATTGGGGCCCGTTGAAGTATAATTACCCGTCACGAAAATGTTATCATTCACACTGTACACATCGGATATGAAGCTCACACCCCCGTTAAAAACGCCCAATCCTGCCAATGTATTCGCACCTCCTAATTCCGACCAAGAGCTGCCGTTGTATTTTGCTACAAAACGATTGCCTGAAGCGTTGGTGAAATTCCCTCCGACATATACATTATTTTGCGCATCCACCACTACACTGTTCATCTCTCCTCCCCAGTTGCTATTGGCATAGTTTCCAGCCAAACCATTATTCCCTCCCAATTCAAACCAACTAAACTGATCGCAAGCGGCTAAGTACTGATTAGAACTATTGTTTGTAAAACTTCCTGCACAATAGATCGTTCCATTATTGTTTCCGCTTAATGAATTGATGTAATCCAAATTATTATCCGTAAGTCCTGTTCCGCCCAATGAAGACCAGCTTACTCCATCGAATTTGGCCACATATACATTGCCTTGTGTATTCTTGAATTTACCACCAACGTAAACGTTATTATTCGCATCGATGTAAATCGCCTTGATTTCATCGTTCGCATGTAGAGCATTTTGACCTCCCAACTCGGTCCAAGTGGACCCATCCCACTTGGCCACAAACTTATTTCCTGTGCTGTTTTCAAACCTGCCTGCAGCATAAAGATTCCCCGAATTATCGATGGCCAAACAAAAAACCAAATCCATTCCCATGGTGTAACTCGTCGGTATTCCATTATTTCCGACATAATTCCAATTGATTCCATTCCATTGCACAACACGATCCTTTGCCGTAGTATAAACAACACCTGAATTACCAATTTCAATGTCATAAATCATGGCATTGTTGGAAAAAGTATCAAAATTATAGTTGCTCAAATAACCTCCTAATTCTGTCCAAAACTGGCCAAAGGAAATTTGAATACTTAGCACAAGAGAAAGGGTAAAAATCTTTTTCATAATCATTAATAATTAAGGTAAAAGTATAAATAAAAACGAATTTTTATACAAAGTGACAACTATCATTTGTATTCATAGTCCACCGACTTATCCTGCTGATCATTCACATATACTTTGATTTTCTTAGTCTGTGGACTTCGAAGCGGTTTTAAATCAAATGCCAATTTTTCTATTTTCAAAGCGCGACAATTATCCTGATTGCCATTGTGCTCCAAAAACAAAGGCAATTTTGGGGGCAAACTTTTTAAGAAATTTCCATGAGTAATCATGGTAAACTCATGCTCCTTGCAGCCGCCACTGTATTGCACAGCGAGATACAAACTATCTCCCTTTACACTCATGTCCGTAATGGTGAAGGGATCTCCCTTCGCTGGTCCTTGATAGGCTTTATCGACCTCAATGAATCCATCATTGCCCTTTACCGCCATGACCATTCCAGAGAGTTCATCACCCTCCTCCTTGACGGCGGCCTTTTTAGGCTTACATGCCCATGCGCTGATGATGATTATAGCGCCTGCGAAGAATATTGTTTTTTTCATACGACTGATATTTCTAATTGTTTTTGAATAGCCAACATTTCGTCACGTAAACGAGCGGCATTGATAAAATCCAAATCCTTGGCCGCTTGTTCCATTCGTTTCTTGGTTTGCAACATGACACTTTGCAATTGGTCTTTACTGAGATACTGCATCAGCGGATCGGCTGCATTGGAAGGAGCTTGATCCATCGGTTCAGCATAAATTTTCTTGGAAGCGGTGGAGATATGATCCTTTTTGATTTGGGTAGGAGTAATTCCGTTCGTTGTATTATAAGCCAATTGCTTTTGTCTTCTTCGCTCCGTCTCATCGATGGTGCTGCGCATGCTATCGGTAATTTTATCGCCATAAAAAATGACACGACCATTGATGTTTCTAGCTGCCCTTCCTGCTGTTTGCGTCAAGGAACGATGACTGCGCAAAAAACCTTCCTTATCCGCATCCATGATGGCGACCAATGAGACCTCAGGCAGATCCAATCCCTCTCTCAATAAATTCACCCCAATCAAAACATCAAATTCACCTTCACGCAATCCCCTTAAAATCTCGATGCGATCCAAAGTCTGTACTTCACTGTGTATGTATCGACAACGCACATTGATCTTGTCGAAATATTTGGCCAGCTCTTCAGCCATTCGTTTGGTTAAAGTGGTCACGAGCACTCGCTCTTCTTTCGCTACTGTTTTGCGAATTTCTTCGAGCAGATCATCCACTTGGTTTTTGGTAGGACGAATTTCAATGGGCGGATCTAAAAGTCCAGTGGGGCGTACCACTTGATCCACTACCACTCCTTCACACTTTCGCAATTCAAATTCTGCCGGAGTAGCAGAAACATAAATGACTTGGTTCTGCATCATTTCCCATTCATCAAACTTCAAAGGGCGATTGTCCATCGCAGAAGACAAGCGAAAGCCATGTTCCACCAAATTGACCTTCCGACTTCTGTCACCCCCATACATAGCGCTTACTTGGGATACGGTAACGTGACTCTCATCGATGACTAAAATATAATCCTTTGGAAAATAATCCATTAAGCAGAAAGGACGCTGACCTGGCAATCGGCGATCAAAATAGCGAGAATAATTCTCAATTCCAGAGCAATATCCCAACTCCTTCATCATTTCGATGTCATAGGTTACGCGCTCCTCTAGACGCTTTGCCTCCAAATCCTTTCCCTCATTCTTAAATGCTTCCGTTTGTGCTACCATGTCTTGCTGAATCTCCCAAATCGCATCATTCATGGTCTCTTTGCTCGTAACAAAAAGATTGGCTGGATAAATTCTTGTGGCATCAAAGGAAGTGATGCGTTTTCCAGTAGTTGGATCCAAGGTGTTAATACTCTCAATTTCGTTGTCCCAAAAAACAACACGCACCGCATGTTCAGCATAGGCCAAAAAAACATCGACGGTATCTCCATTCACTCGAAATGTCCCTCGCCCAAATTCTACCATCGCTCTGCTGTAAAGAGCCTCCATCAATTTGTACAAGAATCCTTGCCGGCTCATCTTCTGGCCCTTGTGGATATCGATGACGCTCTTGTTAAACTCCGTGGGATTTCCAATTCCATAAATGCAAGAAATACTCGCTACGACAATGACATCCCGCCTACCAGAAAGTAAAGCCGATGTAGCGGATAAACGCATGCGCTCAATTTCTTGGTTGATGGCTAGATCTTTTTCGATATAGGTATTGGTAACCGGTAAATAGGCTTCAGGTTGATAATAATCGTAGTAACTGACAAAATACTCCACCAAATTTTCAGGAAAAAAAGCCTTGAACTCGGAGTACAACTGAGCCGCCAAAGTTTTGTTGTGAGAGAGAATCAAAGTGGGTCGACCGGTTTGCTGAATAACATTGGCGATGGTAAACGTTTTCCCAGATCCCGTAACTCCCAACAAAGTTTGGTATTTTTCATTGCTTTCGATTCCATGCACCAACTGACGAATCGCCTCAGGTTGATCACCAGAAGGCTCAAAGGGAGATTGCATAGAAAACGACATTCCCAAATTTAACGAAATCGGGAGAGGCTCCAATACACACTTCCATAAAAATTGCGAACAGGTGCAGGGTTGTAAAATCGACCCATTGTATCGTTCAATTGCAAGAAGGAAGAGTATTGTGTATTCAAAACATTATTCACTCCAAAAGTGCATCCGAAATAAGAACGATTTTGACCTTTGGATTCAACTATCCACCATTTGGAAATGGAAAGATTCATCAAGTGATAAGGCCGGGTGGTGGCATCGTTTTGATTGTTTAAATACATTTGATCACTCCAATAATCATTGACGTACAAATTCCATTGCTCTTTCCACTTCAATTGCAAATTGCAATTAACCGTATGGAGCGCGTTTCCTGGCAAATTTTTTCCTGACCATTGGACCCCATCATCTTGGTAATCCACAAATCGATAATCCGTTTGATGCATCGCCAAATTTGAAATCAAGCTCCATTGTTTTTGGGCGCCAAAATCAAATCCTTTGTTGATCATCATTTCCCAACCATTGAGTTGTGTTGATCCTGCATTGGTGTATGAACCCAAGGTTTCATTGGGCGTCTGCGAAAGAATAATGTTGGTCATCTTTTGCTGATAATGACAAAGTGTCCATTCCCATCCGGCGACACTTCCTTTGTATCCCCACTCATCCTGCCTTCCCCATTCAGGAAGTAAATTGGAATTGAAACGCCTGTTTTCATAGTCCACTTGTTCAAACACATTGGGATTAGAAAATCCCCAACCGCGAGACACGTAGAGATATTGCTGAGCCAACAGCCGCAGCGAGGCAGACATACGGGGTGTGGTCGCAGGTTTCCAATTGAAATCATGCGTTTCTACTGCACTTCCCGCGTATTGACCTTCCACCTTCATTTGGGTGTTATGAACGGACGATCCCAAATCCAAATTCAAGCGGTCTTTCCATTGGTATTGGACTCCCAACCAAACAAAGGCCTGCCAGTACTGAACCCGATACTCATATTTTTCATCACCTCTTTGACCATTGACCAAAGCTCTCTCTGTGATCGCATAACGTTCGCGTTGTAACTCCTCACCCATCAAAG
This sequence comes from Flavobacteriales bacterium, assembly GCA_947464415.1. GTDB lineage: Bacteria > Bacteroidota > Bacteroidia > Flavobacteriales_D > Sanyastnellaceae > CAMCTV01. Next base: position 3,510 of record CANHWU010000094.1, on the reverse strand, counting down.
CCACGAAATGGTGTCGGCGTTGGCCATCGTTATCCAATACACTTTTCTGATACTGAATGGTGAATCTTTGATTCCAGCTACGTGCGGCCTCATCTTTAAATCCTTGAAAAAAAGGATTGGTGCCATAAGGATTCGTTTTCAAAGCCAACTGCTGACTCAATCGAAAAGTGGATTTCCAATGATCGCCTACATTTCGGTCTCTGCTCAGCCCCAACATCCATCGTTCCCGCTCCAATCGCGTGTTATTGGCCAAGGCAAAGGGTCTGGCTTGTCTTGGATCAAGTGCCATGTCTTCCGCTTTGATGCTCCCTGGCAAACCCCATCCACCTTTGTGGTATTGGAATAAAATTCCATTGGAACCCAAATCTTTGCCAATACCACTTCCTCGCCATGCCGTACAATGCCTCCGTATTTTCTTGTTGTATTTTATTTCAACCGATCTCTTATTGTTTCCTTCCTGCTCGCGATAACCATCAGTGGATTGATCTACCATTCTAACGGAAATTTGTCGCTGATTCACAGCGTCCTGAAAGATGGGAAATTGAGCCTCCAACTTAAACCGCTGATAACCAAAATTACCCAAGGTCATTTCGTATGTCAAAGCGTGATATCCAGGGATGTTCTTTTTTGATTGATAGCTGATGACACCTCCCGTTCCATTTCCAAATTGATAACCAATAGGACCTTTATACACTTCCACAGACTCCATCCACTCTGGATCAATCACTTCGAAAGGAGTGGTTCCATCTGGAGAGGTGATGCTGTATCCATCATAGTAAACCCGAACGTTTCTGACTCCAAAGGAACTTCGCAACATTGAGCCGCGAATATTGATGCGCTGGCTTCCGCCATATCCGCGGGATTCATAGGTGACACCAGGGATGGCATTGAGAATATTCTGCAAAGACGAATGATCGCCTTGAGAAAGGATATTCATTCGCGCAATCCCAACGTTGGCAGGCGATTCGATGTTTTTTAACACGCCCGCATAAGCGGCAATTTCTACTGTCTTTTGAACATATTGAGGATAATAGAAATACAAATGAATAAGCTGTGGATCTGTAAAATCGGGATTGGGTACAATTTCCCTGTTCTCGGAATCACTCACTTTACAAACCACACAGACTCCTTGTAAACAAACCAAAACATGATCCTGTTGGTCAAGATTCATCATGGCAAAACCACGATCCGTAACCACCGCCGTTTCTTTCGTTTCCAAACATGTCAATGAATAAGTCAATCCTACCTTTTGAACATCCTCTTCCGCAGGAGAAACATATACCTTCATCGGTGAGCGTTGAGAGAATGACGAAAAAAAACAGCCCACCAACAATAGGAGGGCTGTCCATTTAATATAAAGAAGCTTCATTATTTTACAACAAAGGTCTTGGTCACTGTGCCTAAGGCGTTATTAAAACGAACGAAATAATTTCCCGCACTCCATTCAGCGACATTCAAAAGAATAGTTGTATTGTTCACCAATCCTTTTTCTACACTTTGGCCATTGAAAGCCAATACTTCGTATTGCGCTCCAATCAAAGACGCGGACAATTGAAGGGTGATTTGCTCATTGGCTGGATTCGGAAACAAAGAAACCGCCTGTGGTTTTTGTTGCTCATTGGTGGATATTGCACCATAATCAAGGTTTCTAAACTCCTTGATGATATTCGGACCTTGACCCGGATAATTGGTTCCATTCAGGGCAACATACAATGCTCCTGTGTTTGGATTTACGCACAAATCGCGAATGCGTTGATTGAACACTTGGAAATAAGTGTCTGTCGCATCGGTGCACGTAGCGGACAAGCCGTCAGCACTCAAATGAATCACAGATAGACGCTCATAGTTAGAGTTCAATCCGCCCAACACTGCCATCAATATTGTTCCTTGCCATTCGGGAATGGCAGGGTGGTTGTAATACTCCAGGCCGTTCACTGCTCTGCAAGGAGACCACTCTAGCAGCGGCTCCCTCACATTATTAGCAGTGCAATAATTGATTTCATTGTTTGTGTTGCATGCTCCTTGAACGGTGGGCCAACCATAATTGCGATTCGGCTCTAAAATATTAAACTCATCACTGTTATTTTGACCATGCTCACTTTGGTAAATGATGCCATTCGGACCGACACACAATCCTTGACTATTGCGATGACCGAAGCTATAAACATAACTAGTAGGATCGGGGTTATCAGCTGGGATACTTCCATCTAAATTAATGCGCAAAACTTTTCCGTTTAATGAAGTAATATCCTGACTGCTCACTCCGCCATCTCCCGTATCTCCTGTGGTCATTAAAATTTTGTTGTCAGGCGTAATCAACAAACGAGAACCATTGTGGATACTATTTCCGCCAATGGCATCAATTAAGGTCACTTCATTGATTAATGCCGTGCCATCATAATCAAAAACGGACAGTCTCTCTTTGATAGAATTACCTTGGTTGTAATTATATACAACATACACTTTTTGATTGTTCGCCCAGTCCGGATGCAATACCATTCCTAACATACCGGGCTCGCTTCCTCCATTGTAAGGAACTGTTTTAGACAATAATTGTGTGTAATTACCTGTGGCGGGATCGATGTGAATGACTTTACCCGAGCGCAATGTGCACCAGATGAAGTCATCTGGTCCCCAAAGAATTTCCCAAGGAACATTCACCCCGGTTACCAGATCATACTCTGTCAAAGTGGTATTTCCTACTTGATGGGTATTTTGTGCGCTGGCATTGAATCCAAACGCTAACAAAGAAAGTAAAATTATTTTTTTCATGTGTTCAACAAAGAAAAGACATCTTGATTGAACAAACAAAAATTTAACCTTTAGGCGATGATGCCCGCCAATGTCGCGCTCAAATAAGAAGCCAAGGTGCCACAAAGCAATGCTTTCATACCTAGCACCGCAAGATCCTTTCTGCGGTCAGGTGCCAATTCTCCGATACCACCAATCTGCATTCCTACACTACTAAAATTGGCAAATCCGCAAATGGCGATACTGGTGATCAACAACCCTTTTTCGCTGGTCAATGGCAACACGCCGGTGGTCATGTTTTTGAAAGCTAAAAATTCATTGATGGTCAACTTCTGTCCTAACAAGGCGGCAGTGCTCCCCAAATCCTCATAGGGAACTCCCATCACCCAAGCCATTGGATAAAATAACTTAGAAAAAATGACATCCAAAGTCAAACCATCCCACATAAAGCCCAACAAATAATTGATCAATGCCATTAACGCAATGAAACCAATCAACATGGCGATGACGTTCACCGCTATTTTCATTCCAATCGACGCCCCGTGCGTGATGGCATCGATGATATTGGTGTGATGACTTTTCACATCCAACTTAACGGTACCCATTGTTGAACTTTCCTCGGTTTCCGGGAAAACAATTTTGGAGATCACCAAAGCACCAGGTGCCGCCATTAAGCTGGCGGTCAACAGATATTCCGCCTTTGCCCCCATGTTGGCATATACAATTAAAATTCCACCCGCAATACAAGCCAAGCTGCCT